>CAZZVB010000057.1:0-20896 GCA_964657445.1 uncultured Burkholderiaceae bacterium
CCCGCGGGCGTTGAACGCGCTCGACATCGGCATGATCCGCGCCGTCGCTGCGGCGCTCGACGCATGGCGTGACGACCCGGCCATCCATGCCGTTGTCATCGAAGGCGCGGGAGGCCGGGCGTTTTGCGCCGGCGGCGACATACGCGCCGTGCGCGCCGCCATCGCCGCCGCAGAGCACGAGGCGGTGGAAACGTTCTTCCGCGAGGAGTACGCGGTCAACCTTGCCATTGCGACCTACCCCAAGCCGTTCATTGCGCTCATTGACGGGATTTGCATGGGCGGCGGGATCGGCCTTTCGGTGCACGGCAGCGTGCGGGTTGCGAGCGAGGCCGCCGTGTTCGCCATGCCCGAGACCGCCATCGCGCTGTTCCCGGACATCGGCGCCACCTATTTACTCCCCCGCCTGCGCGGCCAGGCGGGCATGTACATGGCGTTGACCGGCGCCAGGCTGTCGGCAGCGGACGCGGCCTATGTCGGACTGGCGACACACGTGACGACGCGGGACGTGATTGCAGGCTTGGGCGATGCGATCGCCGCCCACGGGCCTGCGGCTTTGTCCGGCGTGCACCAGGGGGCGGATGCGCCGATCGCCGGCGCCATGGCGGCCATCGATCATTGTTTCAGTGCGGACAGCGTCGCCGGGATCATCGAGCGGCTGGAGGCGACCGGCACGGACTGGTCGCGAGAGACGCTGCACACGCTGCGTAGCATGTCGCCATCGGCGGTGCTGTGGACGTTCGAGATCGTCCGCGCCGGTGCTGCACGGACGCTGGAGCAATGCCTTGCGGCCGAGCTGGCGCTCACCCGGCACGTCACCCGCCACCCGGACTTCGCCGAAGGCGTGCGGGCCATGGTGATCGACAAGGACCGTCAGCCGCGCTGGTCGCCGGCTGATCTTTCGGCGGTGAATCCCGCGGATATCCAGCGGCTGTTCGCCGCTTAGGCTTCCCCGACCAGCGTGATCGCGCGCCGCCGGCGCGGCGGACCTGGCCAGGCGGCAGACCGCGTGGCCCGAGAGCATTTCGTTCCGGTTTGATTATTGTTCCGCAATCCGTGCGGCTTTAACGGTTCCGTCAGTTTCTCCTGGCCTACTGGGTTCATGGCCGCCGCCCCGGCGCAGCCTTAGCCGGACAAAAGACCGGCTGCCACTAGGAAGAAGCGCTCCGGGCTGGCCGGGCGTTCGCCAGAGAAGGAAGACAGGATGATCGAGTATATCAAGGCTTGGATGCCGCTGAAGATGGACCGGCGTGCTGTCACGGCGCTGGAATATGGGCTGATTGCGGCGTTGATCGCGGTCGTCATCATCGGCGCGGTGACGACGGTGGGCAAGAACCTCACCACCACCTTCACCACGATCGGCAGCAAGATCTAGCAGCACCTCCCGGTTGCCGGCGCAGGTTTGCTGCGCCGGCAACGCTCTTTCCGGAGCCAAAATGGGCGTACTTCAGACGGGCTTGCTTGGCATGGGCATCGTCCTCTTAGGACTGGCCTGTTTGCAGGATTGGGCGCTGCGCCTTGTGTCCAACCGCATTCCCGCGGCGATTGCCGTGTCCGGCTTTGTCATTCGCTGCATCGATGGGACGATCCTGGCAGGACTTGCGGCGTCCGCCATCGTGTTCCTGGTTGCAGCAGGCTGTTGGCGGCGGGGCTGGCTCGGCGGCGCCGACGTCAAGCTGTTCGGCGCCGGGGCTATGCTGGTGCCGCCCGGTGCGGTGACTGGGTTCGTGCTTGCCACCTGCCTCGCCGGCGGCGCGCTTGCCCTGCTTTACGCCGCGGCAGGGCAGATCGTGCCCGCGCCGGCGGCAGGCCCGCGCCCACCAGGCCGCTTCCGCCGCTATCTACGGATGGAGCAGCAACGGCTGCGGCGGCGCGGCCCGCTGCCCTACGCCACGGCGATCGCCGCCGGCGCGCTGTTCGTTCTGATGGACCGCTGAGCGATGCTGCTCCGGTTGGCCGTGTTCGGGCTGATGGCGGTCGGCTTGGGCGGGTTCGGCACTGTCGCATGGCTGTCACTGCGCCCTGACCCGCCCGCCGTGGTGGCTGCGACAGCCGTGGCTCCGCCCGTGGTGCAGGTCGTGCTGGCCGCTGCCGTCCCACTGCGGGCGGGCACGCTGCTGAAGCCCGATGACCTGCTGGCGCAAACCGTGACCACGATGGCCGACGGTGCGCAGTTGGACACGCCGGGCAACCGCGCCGGCCTCACAGGCGCCATGCTGCGCCGCAGCCTTGCGGCCGGGGAGGCTCTGCTCGCCCCGGACGTCATGCGCCCTGGCGACCATGGCTTCCTGGCTGCCGTGTTGGGGCCGGACATGCGCGCCGCCACCGTGGGCGTTGACAACGTCAGCGGCAGCGCCGGGCTGATCTGGCCCGGAGACCACGTCGATCTGATCCTGACGCAAACCTTGGAAGACCCTTCCCTCCCCCCGGCACGGCGCATCGCCGGGGAGACGGTGCTGGCCGACGTGCGGGTCATCGCAATCGACCAGTTGCTCGCCCGCGGCGTCGCACCGACGGCGGAAGCCGCGGGGATCGGCCGGACCGTGACGCTCGAGGTCACATCGGCACAGGCGGAACGGGTCGCCGTCGCGACGAGGATCGGCCGCTTGTCGCTGGCGGTGCGTTCGGCGGACAGCCCCGCCGCCGAGACGAGGGCGGCATCCTCGCTGGCTGTGACACAGACGACCTGGGGCGGAGACGTCTCACCGGCATTGGGCCGGCCTAATTCGGTGAACGGCACCGGGACAAGCGTACGCTTGTTCCTGGGCGGTGCGGACGGAAAGGAATTCCGGTTTTGACCCTGAAACGCGTGACGTCGGCTTTCCTCGCGGTGGCGCTATGCGGAGGCGCTGGACGGCCCGATCCGGCCGGGCAGGCGATGGTGCTGGAGGCCGGATCCGGCCGCACGGTGACGCTCACGGCGGCCGCGGCCAGCGTGTTCGCGGCCGATCCGAAGGTGGTGGAGGTACGGCCGGCCAGCCCGACCAGCCTCTTCCTGTTCGGCGTGGCGCCGGGGCGGACGACGGTGGCGGCGATGTCGGCGGCCGGGCAGCCGATCGCGCAATTCTCGGTCACGGTCGGCCCAAGCGGCTATGCGGCCAGCACCGCCAATGGCCAGCTCAGCGCTGCGCCGGGGAATGCCATGCTCGCCAGCGTCCGGCCGAACGGCCTGGCGCTGAGCGGTGCGGCCCGCAGCCCCGCCGAGGCCGAACGCGCCGCCGCCATCGCCCGCGCCGGGCTCGGCGAGAACCAGAAGCTCGACAACCGCACGCAAGTGACGTCTGCGGTGCAGGTGAACCTGCGCGTGCGCGTGGTCGAGATGTCGCGCAATTTGACGCGCGAGCTTGGGGTCAACTGGCAGACCCTGGCCAATGTCGGCGGGCGCTATGGCACCCTGGCTTTTGCCGCCGCGCCGGCCCTGGTGCAGGCCGCCAATTCCTCGCTGACCAGCGGCTACAACTTCAACACCCCGGGCAAGGTGCTGAACATCAACAACGTGATCGACGCGCTGGCGCAAGACCAGCTCGTTCACGTGCTGGCGGAACCGAACATCACCGCCATGAGCGGGGAGACAGCGAGCTTCCTGGTGGGTGGCGAGTTCCCGATCCCCGTCGCGCAGTTCGGCGACACGATCTCGATCGACTTCAAGCAGTATGGCGTCAGCCTGGCCTTTGTGCCGACGGTGCTGACCGGCGGGCGCATCAGCCTGCACGTGCGGCCGGAGGTCAGCCAGCTGACCACGCAAGGGGCGATCCAGCTCGGCGTGGGGACCAACAACAGCGTCCAGATCCCTGCCCTTCAGGTCCGCCGTGCCGACACGACGGTCGAACTCGGCAGCGGTCAGAGTTTCGCCATCGCCGGGCTGATGCAGGACAGCACCAGCATGACGGGCAACGGCGTGCCGTTCCTGGGCGATTTGCCGATTTTGGGCGCGCTGTTCCGCTCCGACAACTTCCAACGCAACGAGACGGAGTTGGTGATCATGGTCACGCCGTATCTGGTGCAGCCGGTTGACAATGACGCGGCGCTGAAGATGCCCGATGAGGGGTGGCGGCCGCCCAACGACCTCGAGCGGATTTTGCTGCTGCGGCAGAAAGCCCGCGGCGAGGCGATCAACGTCGCTGTGCCACCGAACGTGCCGGGTGACGCTGGGTTCATCATCCAATGAGGCTGGCCCTATATGCAGCCGCCGTGGCGTTATCCGGCTGCGCCTTCGACGATCCGCTGACACGGCAGGGCTTGTGGGTCCCGAACGGAGCCAACCAGGCTAATTTGCGGGCGATGGCCGCCGATCCGCGTGACCTGGTGACGGGCCAGTCCGATAGCCGGGCGGATGGCGCGGTCGTTACCGCGGCGATCAACCGCTATCGCACGGGCCAGGTGAAGGATTTGCCGGACTCGGCCATCGCCAAGGTCGCCCCGATCGCGATCAACAACAACGCACCGGCGGCGTCCGCGCCGGCCAGCAATTGATGGACGGCGGCACCACGCTGTCGGCAGTCCCGGCGGAGCCATCGTCACGCTCCGAACGATTGCCCTTGCTCGCCTTCATCGCCGATGCCGACACGGAAGCGGTGTTGCGCGAGGGCTTGGTCCAGGCGCTGCCGTCAGGGTGCGAGATCCGGCGGGGGAACGTGCGAACCGCGCTCACCGCGCTTTCTTCCATGCCGACGCCCCGCGCGCTGGTGATCGACATCACGGGGGAAGCTCAGCCGCTCGCCTTGCTGAGCGATCTGACCCATGTCGTCGAACCGGACGTCCAGGTGATGATCGTGGGGGACCGGCAGGACGTCGCGTTCTACCGTCAGGTGACGCAGACCTTGGGCGCCACGGAATACCTCTACAAGCCGCTGATGCCGGAGATGGTGGCGCGGCATTTCGGTGCGCGCGTGCTGCGGCAGGCGCCGGCCGCGGCGCCGCTCGGCGGGCGGATGGTGACGGTGACGGGCGTGCGCGGCGGCGTGGGCGCCACCACGGTCGCCACCAACCTGGCCTGGCACCTGGCGCAGACGTCGCGCCGCCATACCGTGCTGCTGGACGCGGATTTGCAAACCGGCTCCGCGGCGATGCTGCTGGGCGCGCAGACCGGCCCCGGCCTGCGATCGGCGATCGAGCAGCCGAACCGCCTGGATGAGTTGTTCGTCGAGCGTGCGGCGATCCCTGTGGCAGACCGGCTTTATGTCATCGCCGGTGAGGAGCCGCTGACTGAGCAGCCCGGTTGCACGCCGGGCGCCGTGGCGCTGCTGGCCAGCCTGCTGCGGCGGCGCTTCAACTTCGTGGTCGCGGACGTGCCATTCGCGTCGGGGTTGCTGTCGCGGGATCTGCTGGAGGTGACGCAGCAGCGCGTGCTGGTGATGCTGCCCACGCTATCCAGCGTCCGCGACACGTTGCGGCTGCTCGCGCTACCGCCGGGTCCGGCGCAGGCAAGACGCGCTGTGCTGGTGCTCAACCGCGCCGGCATGCCCGGCGGGCTGAGCCGGCGGGACGTGCAGGATGCGCTGCAGATGACGGTCGATGTCACCATCGGCGATCTGCCGCGCCCGGTTGCCGCGGCGGAGAACATGGGGGAGCCGGCGGCGCAGCATCGCGGCGCATTCCGCACCGGGATCGCCGAACTCGCGCAGGAAGTGTCGTTCGCGCCCGTGGCAGGCCGCAAGCGGCGCTGGTGGCAGCGCCGATGAGCGGTTTTGGCCGCCGCAGCCAGGCCGAGATCGTGGCCGTGCCAGACCCGGTGTCAGCCCTTCCCGTTCAGCCATCCCGCGCGCTCGCCCCGATTGCGGAGTTGCGGCAGCTTTGCATCACCCGGATCGACCCGGCGTCCATCGCCGGGATGACGCCGGAGCGGCTGGCGATCGAGGTGGAACGGCTGCTGGCCGATATCGCCACGGAAAAGCGTATCCAGCTCAACGGACGCGAACAGCGCCAGCTTGCCGGGGAGCTGGTGCACGACATGCTGGGGCTCGGCCCGTTGGAGCCGTTGCTGGAGGACAGCACGGTTGCCGACATCATGGTCAACGGGCCGGAGCGCGTGTTCGTCGAACGGTCCGGCCGGGTATCGCTGTCGGGCGTCAAGTTCCGTGACGCGTCGCACGTCGCCAATATCTGCCAGCGCATCGCCGCCGATGTCGGCCGCCGGGTGGATGAAAGCAGCCCGATGGTGGATGCGCGGCTGAAGGACGGCAGCCGCGTCAATATCGTATTCCCGCCGCTGGCTTTGGATGGGCCTTACATCTCCATTCGCAAGTTCAGCAAGAAGCGCATCGACTTCGCCAAGCTGGTTGAGTTCGGATCGCTCACGCAGCCGGTCGCGCGCATCCTGGAGATCGCGGGCCGCTGCCGGCTGAACGTGATCATCAGCGGCGGCACCGGCAGCGGCAAGACGACGCTGCTCAACGCGATCAGCCAATTGATCGACCCGGCGGAGCGCATCGTGACGGTGGAGGACGCGGCGGAGCTGCAGTTGCAGCAGCCCCACGTCGTGCGGCTGGAAACACGGCCGCCCTCGCTGGAGGGCCGTGGCGAGGTCACGCAGCGGGACCTGGTCAGGAATGCCCTACGCATGCGGCCCGACCGGATCATCGTGGGCGAGGTGCGCGCCGGGGAAGCGTTCGACATGCTGCAGGCGATGAACACGGGGCATGACGGCAGCATGTCCACCATCCACGCCAATACCTCGCGCGACGCTGTCACGCGGATCGAGAACATGGTGCAGATGGGCAATTTCGGCCTGCCGTCCAAATCCATCCGCCAGCAGATCGTGGGCGCGGTGGACCTGATCGTGCAGGTGGAACGCCAGCGTGACGGCGGCCGCCGCCTGATCCAGGTGACGGAGGTTTGCGGCCTGGAAGGCGACGTCGTAACGCTGAACGACATCTTCGCCTTCGAGATCACCGGCGAGAGCCATGACGGCCGGCTGCAAGGCGCCTATCGCGTCAGCCGCGCCCGGCCCGCCTTCCACCAGCGCCTGGCCTATTTTGGGCTGGACCGCATCTGGGCTGCGACGCTGGAGGAGGCTGAGCGGTGAGCAATCTGCCGGCCATTCTGCTGGCGGCCAGCGTGTTGCTGGTGGCGTTCGCAGCGGCGGGCATCGTCGCCATCCAGGCCGAGCAGCGCATGCGGCGCGTGCAAACCCGGCGCAGCGGGATCGTCAGCGCCTATCGCCCTGCGGACGCTGCGCCGCAGAAAACCGCGCGGCTCTCCGTGGCACTGCCGGCAGCGACGATCAAACGCCGGGCAAAGTCGCTAATTGGCATGGACCCGGACCGTCGTGACCCCTACCCGTTCAAGCCGGTGTTGGTGCTGCCGGCGTCCTTGCTACCGGGCTATGCCGTTCATTGGCTGCTGCACGGGTTGCTGGGGCCGATTTCATGGGCGTTGATGCCGGCGGCGGCCTGGGCGGTTGTGCGGTCGGTGTATTCGGGCAGCGACGCCAAGCGAACCGCCACGCTGTACCGCCAATTTCCCGATGCACTCGCCACCATCGTCCGTGCGGTACGTGTTGGCATTCCCGTCACCGAAGCGTTGCGGGCGGTCGCGCAGGATGCGGAAGCCCCGACCCGCGTGGAGTTCGCCCGGTTGTATGACCAGGTGGGCATCGGCACGCCGCTGGAGGACTCGCTGCGGGAGATGGCGGCGCGTAACCGGCTGCCCGAATACCGCTTCTTCGCCACCGCGCTCGCCCTGCAAAGCCAAACCGGCGGCGGGCTGACGGAGACTTTGGAGAATCTGGCGGACGTCGTGCGCAAGCGCGTGGCGCTCAAGGCCCGGGGCTTTGCGCTGGCGTCGGAGGCGCGCACCAGCGCCGGCGTGCTCGCCGTGCTGCCGGTGTTCGCCGGGGCGGCGTTGGCGGTGATGGATCCGGAGTATATCGGCGCGCTGTTCGAGGAAGGCCCGGGGCAGACGCTCTTCGGCGTTTCGGTGCTGTGGCTTGGCACCGGCATGTGGGTGATGCGCTTCCTGATCCGCAAGAGTCTGTCATGAAGCCGCTCGCATGACGCCGCTGCTGGCCGCCGGCGGCGGCATGGGATTGCTGTGCAGCGTCGGCTCGCTGCTGCTGTTGCGCGCGATCAAGTCGCAGGATGCGCTGGCCGCGCGGTTCGCCGCCGTTCAGCGCGCCGCCGGGATCGAGCGGCCGGCGCGGACGAGCCGAATGCCGTTGCCGATGCGCGCCGTGGCGGCGATCGGGGCGGCGCTGGCCCGCAGCGGATTGCTGTCGGATAAGACGGTCGCGGAACTAAAGCTGACGCTATCCGTGGCGGGCTTCCGCGGCAGCCACGGGCTAGGGCTGTTCGTCGGCAGCAAGCTGCTACTGCTGGCCTCACTGCCGGTGCTGGCCTGGTTCGGCCTGCGATGGCTCGATTGTTCGGCGCTGATGCAGAATGGCGGCACCGCTTTCGCTGCGATCGTCGGGCTGTTAGGGCCAGACTACGCGGTGAAATCCATCCGTGCCCGTTTCCTGCAGCGTCTGGACCGCGGCTTGCCCGACGCGTTGGACATGCTGGTAATCTGTTCCGAGGCCGGGTTGAGCCTGGAACCGGCGATCAGCCGCGTTGCGGCGGAAATCGGCCACGCTCATCCGGAAGTGGCCGAGGAATTGCGGCTGACAGCGAACGAATTGCGCATCATGACAGACCGCCGCGCGGCCATCCTGAACATGGGCGCGCGCACGGGGCTTGAAAGCCTCAAGCGCCTTGGCGCCACGCTGGTGCAGACCATGCAATACGGCACGCCGCTGTCGCAGGCGCTGCGCACGCTGTCGGCGGAGATGCGGACGGAGATGCTCACCCGCTTCGAGGAACGTGCGGCCAGGCTGCCGGTGCTGCTCACCGTGCCGATGATCGTGTTCATCCTGCCCACCGTATTCGCCGTGGTCGGCGGCCCCGCGATGCTGCGGGTGATGGCCTCGCTTCACCATTAACCCCTCTGGAGACCGCAAAATGCGTATCCTGCTGCTGCTCGCTTTGTTGCCGATCGCCTGCTCCTCGCCACCACCGCAACTCAGCGCGAAGCCGCCCAGCCTGCGCGTGGGCGCGGCGGCGCTCGAAGGCGGCGCTCCCGAGGCAGCACTTTCCGTGGCCCGGCGCCAGCTTGCCGGCAGCCCGAACGATCTCGGCGCGCTGCTGATCGCCGGCCAGGCGCTGACCGACCTGGGTGAGATGGCGCAGGCGGAGGCGAGCTTCCGCCGGGCCATCAAGGTGTCACCGTTCACGGCCGGCGCGCAGTTCGGGCTAGGCCGGGTGCTGCTGCTGACCGGCCGCGCGCCGGAGGCGGAGGAAGCGTTCCGCACCGTGTTGACCCGGCAGCCGGACGATGCCCGCACCCTCACGGACCTCGGCATCGCGCAGGATTTGCAGGAGCACCACGCCGACGCCCAAAAGTCCTACAACGCCGCCCTGCACGCAGCGCCCGAGTTGGATGCCGCACGGGTCAATCTCGGCCTGTCGCTGGCCCTGGCGGGCGACACGGCCCACGCGCTGGACGTGCTGCGGCCGCTCGCCGCGCGGGCGAACGCGCCGCGCCGGGTGCGGCATGATCTGGCCACCGCGCTCGCCTTGGCCGGCGACCAGCGGGGTGCGGAGGCGCTGTTGAGGCCGGACCTAACAGCGGAGCAGATGCCGATGGCGATGGCGGCATTGGCGGAGCTGCACCGGCCCTAGCTGCGGGGCGGCGATCCGCTCAGGCCGGCGGGGTCGGCGCACGGCGCGTCGTGGCGACGTGCATCAGGATGACCAGCGAGCCGGCATCGGCATGACAGCTTGCTGCGCGTGAAGTTTCGGACATTGCTCCGCTCAGCGCTAAGCCAGGTGATCGGCATGGAGGGAAACCGAAATATCATCGTTTTGAACTGGAACAACACCGACGCCTTGCTATCGTCGGCGTCACCGAAGAAGGACGGCTCGCAGTGGTTGACACCTACACCGTCAAGGCCGGTGACACGCTCTCAGGCATTGCACAGAGGCATCTAGGCCGCGCAAGCCGCTGGCCGCAGATCTACGCCTACAACATCAAGCATCGCGGGCGGACCGGGCCGGCGCTGCGGGACCCGGACAAACTGCACATCGGCCAGCGTATCCTATTGCCGCCGAAACACGCCGCCAGCCCGCCGCACTTACCGCTGCATCGCGCCTTCGCGCATCCGCGACAGGCGACCAAGCCGCTGGTGCAGCCGGCCGTCAAACCCGCAACCGCGCCGGGCGCGGCGCCGGCGGCGGCCCCGCCCTCCCCGGGGGTGTTGCCACCGGCGGCCGAGGGACGCACCCACATCAACAGCTTCGCCTACAAATACAATCTGGACCTGCTGCCGCCGATCAAAGGCGAGACGGCGGACTTCGAGTTCGAGAGCAAGTTCACCGGCCAGATCTACATATGGGCCGACAAGCAGATCGACCTGCTGACGTACGGCAATTCCGGCGTGGAGTTGGCGGCCAAGCACGAGACCGACACGGCGTTGGGCAAACTGGTCAATAGCGGCAAGGTCACTTGGGATCCGAAATCCAACAAAGTCACCTATGAAAACCTGATGACCACCAATGCCGCAGGGGCGCCGCCGAACTTTGTGGGCGTCGGGGTCGTGGTGGACAGCACCAACCCGATGCCGGCGGTGAGGGTCAAGTTCACGTCGCCGAAGCTGGCGGGGCGGCTGCCGCCGACGATCCTGTATCTGGCAGAATCGCTGACCATCACGCTGGACGTCCGCCCCAAGCCGCGCCCGCCGGCCGGGCCGGACGCGGTGGCGGACCGGAACTTCGCAACCATCCCCGCGCCCGCCCGCAACTTCGCGACCGTCGCTCCGCCACAGGCCCAGCCCGGCGCGGTGGTGGCCACGGCGGCCGGGTCTGACAAGCCGTGGTGGGACCGCCCCAGCATATTGATCCCGGGCGCCGCGATCCTGGTCTTGGCGACCTTGGCCAGCAACGTCGTCACCTGGGGCGCCGATGCCGAGGTTGACCCGGCGTCCTTCTCCGCCGCCGGCGCGATGATGACACGGGCGCTGGCGCATTGAGGCTGCGCGCTTGGTGCATGACGCTCTGCCTGCTATCCGGCCGAGCGGTGGCCGCGGACAGCGCCGATTTGCTGCGGCAGACGGTTGCGCGGGACTGGCATGTGACGGTCGTTGACCACGACCTGGCAAACACGATCGTGCCGCGCGTGGCCACCGCAGATCGGCCGGTCACCATGGCGGACCTATCGGCGGGCAACGCGCCGGCCTGCCTTCAGGCGGTGGTGGCGGCGTTCAAGGCCTATCCGACGGGCCTGGTGTCGTCGCTGGTGCAGCAGGTGGCGCTGGCGGACATGATCCACGCCTGGTCGATCCGGATCGGCGGCTTCCACGCGCCCGGACTGGTGGCGGTCAACTGCGAAAGCGCGGCCGAGAACGGCGATTTCGATACCGACTCGGTGCATGACGAACTGGCCGCGCTGATGCTGGCCCGCGGCGGATTGGACGAAGCCGCCTGGCAGGGATTCAACCCGCCGGGTTTCCGATACGGCGACGTGGCCAGCTACAAGGATGAGCTGCGCAACCCCGGCAGCCGTGACGGTGACGCAGCGCTGCACCGGAACGGCTTCGTGGGCAGCCTCGGGCTCACCGGGATCGAGAACGACTTCCAGACCTATGCCGAGCGGATGTTCGGCCACCCGGCGGAGTTCGCCGCGTTGCTGCGCCAGCAGCCGGCGATGCGGGGCAAGGCGCGGCTGGTGATGGCGTTCTACGTCAGCCAGGCCCCCTCGCTTGCGGGGCAGTTTCGCGAGGAGGGTTTGACGGCCGCGGCGGCGGAGTGACCCCGGTAAGCGGCTTGGGCGCGACTTGCTACCTGAACCTCTCTCCGTCTTACAATGAACCGATGCACCCGGCGCTTATCCTCGTTCTTTGCTTCCTGCTGATGGCGACCGGCACCCGCGCGCAGCATGCGCAAACCAACCAGCAAGCGCAGCCACCCCAGCGGGCGCAGCCGTCTCGGCGCACGGCGCCGGCCCAACCGGCCCAGCCCGCGAAACCGGCCGAGCCGCCTGATACCTCCCCGGCGGGGCGCTGCCGATTGCTGCTCCAGGGGGTCGCTTTGCAAACCGGCGACGTGGAGGCGGCGGCGGACGGCGATGATGGCTGCCGCTTCACTGGCGTTCAGTTCGGGCTGGCACGCTTCACGTATCAAGTCGGCACGCTGGTGGAGCACGGGCTGCCGCTGGACGGAACATTGCCACAGGACCATGCCAGCCACGTCAGTGTGGAGGCGCGTGACATCGTGTTCGTGCTCCACAGCGGTCAACCCAAGGTGGACTGGCTGAACCGGCAGCAGCAGGTCCCGTTCGACGTCGTGCTGCAGGGCAGTTTCGACCCGGCATCCGGCACCGCCACGCTGGACGAGTTGAGCCTGGATGGCCGTAGCGCGGGCCGCACGGCCCTGTCCGGCAGCGCGGACCAGCTCGGCGGGCCGGATTGGCTGGCGAACGGCAGGCTGGTCTCCCTCGGCCTGCACATGGACAGCCGGCGTTTCATTGCCGCTTTCCTACTCGCGCCGCTGCTCCCCTTCCTCCCCGACAATGACCCCGGCGCTGCGGTGGAGATGGCCAAGCAGCAGGCGGTCGCCGGCGTTCGTGCGCTGCTCCCGCAAAGTGGTGCCTCGCCTGCAACGGTGGATGCGATTGCCGGCTTCATTGCGGACTTCCCGCACCCGCTGCATGTGTTCGACCTCCACGTGCAGCCGCGCACGCCGGTGACGCTGAACGAGTTGCAACGCGCTGCGGATAGCCCTTCGGCGCTCGCCGCCCTTGTCCAAACCCTGACGATCACGGCGAGCTACGCCGGCGATCCGCGCTAGATCGCCCCGGCCTGCCGCCGAGCACGCCGCACGGCGCATCCCCGAAGTTGATACGGTCGCCCTGCTCACCCCAGGCGTCGGGCATGGCTGGTCCATGCTGTGGTCCGGCGCTTGCTAGGCTGTAGAGGCAATCCACAGGCCAGGGGAGACACGGGTGCGACATCGCGAGTCACGCCTGGCGAACCATCAATGCCGCGGCCCTGACCGATGACCGCACGGCCAACGCGCACCGGCTCGACATGCGGCAGGTGGGTTTAGTGGCGGCGCACAGCCGGTTCGGCGATTCTTCTAGGGTGACAGTGCAATGACCAACGACCTCCATCTGCTCTCCGCCGCCGACGCCGGGCGCATGATCGCGGACCGGGAGATTTCCCCGGTCGAACTGACGCAGGCGTATCTGGCGCGGATCGAAGCGTTGGACCCGCAGCTCAATGCGTTCCTGCTGGTGACGGCGGATCACGCGCTGGCGCAGGCGCGGACGGCAGAGGCGGAGATCATGGCCGGCCAGCGGCGCGGGCCACTGCACGGGGTGCCGTTCGGGCTGAAGGACATCTTCAGCACGGCCGGGATCAGGACGACCGGGCATTCGCGCATTTGCGCCGACGCCGTGCCCACCGAGGATGCAGCCAGCGTCACCAAGCTGTACGACGCCGGCGCGGTGCTGCTCGGCAAGCTGGCGACGCATGAGTTCGCGCATGGCGGACCGTCCTTCGACCTGGCTTGGCCGCCGGCGCGCAATCCGTGGAACACCGGCCACTTCACAGGCGGTTCGTCGAGCGGTTCGGGGGCGGCGGTGGCCGCGGCCCTGGCGCCGATGGCGCTCGGCACCGACACCGGCGGTTCGATCCGCCTGCCTGCGGCACTGTGCGGGATCGTCGGGCTGAAGCCGACCTACGGGCTGGTGAGCCGGCGCGGGGTCTATCCCAACTCCTTCACCTACGACCATGCCGGGCCGATGACCTGGACGGTTGCGGATTGCGCGGCGCTGCTGTCGGTGATCGCCGGGCATGACCCGCAGGACCCTGGCAGCGCCGATGCACCGACAGTGGATTACCCGGCCGCACTCGCGAAGGATCTGACCGGGCTGCGCATCGGCGTGGTGCGCCACTTTCATGAGGTGGATATCGACACCGACCCAGAGGTGGTTGCCGCGTTCGAGCAAGCATTGGTGGTTCTGCGGTCATTGGGCGCAGTCATCGAGGATGTGCGGCTGCGCCCGGCCAAGCAATACAGCGACGTGAAGGTCGCCATTGCGGAGAGCGAGCTGTTCAACGTGCACGCCACGGCGCTGCGCACCCGCGCCAGTGAATTCGGCGAGGATTTCCTGGGCCGCGCGCTCGGCGCGGTGATGATCAGCGGGTCGGACTACATGGACGCGCAACGCGAACGGCGGCAGATGCTGATGGAGCTGAAGCCGGTCTGGTCGCGCTGCCATGCCATCGTGACGCCCGCCGCGCCCGCCCCGGCGCCGGCCTTCGGCCAGTGGCGAACGGTGAACTTCTGGGCCAAGGCGTCCTTCACCACGCCGTGGAACGTGTCCGGCGGGCCGGCGCTGTCGCAGTGCATGGGGTTCAGCGCCGCCGGGCTGCCGCTGGCGCTGCAGGTTGCCGGCCGGCCGTTTGACGACGCGACCGTCCTGCGCGTCGCCTACGCCTACGAGCAAGCGACGGACTGGCGCAGCCGCCGCCCGGCGCTGACAGCAGGCGACACGGCGCCGGCGCTGCCGCCACCGCCCGACCCGGTCAGTGACTGCACCGCGGCCCAGCGCGCATCGGCCGCGGAGGCAGTGCGTAGGGCCGGCCTGACACTGAGCGAGCGGCAGTTCGAGATGGTGTGCGCCGCCGCACCGTATGTCGAGGCGATGGTTGGCCGGTTGCGCACGCCGCGGCCGTTCAGCCAGGAGCCTTCCAACACCTTCCATCCAGAGAGGTAGAGCCCGCCATGCAACTCGGCGTCTTCATTCCCATCGGCAATAATGGCTGGCTGATTTCCACCACCTCGCCGCAATACATGCCCAGCTTCGACCTGAACAAGACGATCGTGGAAAAGGCGGAGCGGTTCGGCTTCGATTTCGCGCTGTCGATGATCAAGCTGCACGGGTTCGGCGGGCCTTCGCAGTTCTGGGACCACAACCTGGAATCGTTCACGCTGATGGCCGGGCTGGCCGCGGTAACGACGAAGATCCAGTTGTTCGCGACCTGCGCGGTGCTGACCATGCCGCCGCCGATCGCGGCCCGCATGGCGATGACGATCGACAGCATCGCGCCGGGCCGCTTCGGGGTGAACATCATCTCCGGCTGGCAGCGTGCCGAGTACACGCAGATGGGTATCTGGCCGGGTGCGGAGCATTACCGCCGCCGCTACGATTACTGCAGCGAATACGTGACGATCATGAAGGAGCTTTGGTCCACCGGGAAGTCCGACTTCAAGGGTGACTTCTTCCAGATGGACGATTGCCGCTGCAGCCCGCTGCCGTCGCGGCCGATCCCGATCATCTGCGCGGCACAGAGCGACGCCGGGACGAAGTATGCGGCGACCCATGCCGATTACAATTTCTGTGCCGCGTTCGGCATCAACAAGCCGACCGCGATGGCCAGCAGCGTAGCCCGGCTGGTCGAGGCGACGAAGCAGTCGGGGCGCAAATGCGGCGCGCTGATCCTGGTGATGATCATCGCCGACGAGACGGACGCTGCTGCCGAAGCCAAGTGGGAGCTGTACAAGTCCGGCACCGACTATGAGGCGCTGGCCTGGCGTGACGCGCAGGCGAAGGACGATCCGAGCACCGACCCGTATGCGCAGCCGAACCGCCGCAAGATCGAGGACGGTGAGAAGCTGCCCACCAACCAGGGCGTCCTGGTCGGCAGCTACGCCAAGGTGGCGGCGATGCTGGACGAAATGGCCGCGGTGCCCGGCGTGCAAGGCGTGATGATGACGTTCGACGAGTTCGTGGGCGGCATGGAGAACTTCGGCACGCGCATCATGCCGCTCATGCGGTGCAGGAACGAGATGGCGAAGGTGGCCTGAGTTCGTCACTGCGAGCCGCCGCTTGGCGGTGCGGCAAACCAGGGCGAACGCACAGGTGGCGCCGCGCCCTGGATTGCTTCGCCGCCAAGCGCTCCTCGCAATGACGGGAAAGGGCCGGCCTAAGCCGTCAGCAGTGTGTTCGTCTGCGCCGCATCCGCCGCCTGGTAGGATTGCAGCGTGGTCTGCAGCGTCTGTTGCAGCTTGTTCAGAATGGACTGCAAGCTGTCCGGGTCGGACGTGCTTGTCGTGGCCGAGGCGGTCGTGGCCGGTGCCGTCGTGGTGGTGTCCGCGTTGCCGCCGAGCAGTTGCTGCAGCCGCTCCGCCAGGTGGCCGACGACGCCAGCCGGACCGGACGCGGCGGTGCTACCCGCCTGGGCGCTGACCAGGATGGATTGCAGCGCATCGGCGAAGGACTGGATGCCATTGGCCGCAGACGTTGTCGCCGGTGTGGAAGCCGTGCCCGTGGTCGCCGTGGTGGCGCCGGTCGCGCCGGTGCTCGTGGCATCCAGCAAATCGGTCTGCGACGAACCGGATTCGACGCGGTGGTGATGGTGCCCCTGCCATTGGGTGGCGGGATTGGACGAAGGGTTGCTGATTATTGCGCTCACGGCAGCCTCTCAAAATTGCTGCGCCACGCGTCGCATTCGGCGTGCCATGCCAAAAACGGCAGATTTCCGCCTTTTTCGCCCAAACGTCACCCGGCAAAATCTGCCGCACCCGGCAAGGACCGTCCTACGGGAACAGCCCGCGCAGCCGTTTGCCGGCGCGCACCTTTTCCACCCCGATCGCCATCGCAGCCGTGCGGTTGGATACGTTTCGCTCCACGGCGCGGGTCCGGACCTGCGCGAATGCGCCGTCCAGCAACTGCTCCAGCCGTTTGTTCACCTCCGCCTCGGTCCAGAACAGCCGCTGCAAGTCCTGCACCCACTCGAAATAGCTGACGATCACGCCGCCGGAGTTGCACAGGATGTCGGGGATGACGAACACCTCGTCCCGCCGCTCATCCAGCAGGGCGTCGGCGTCGGGCGTGGTCGGGCCGTTGGCGCCCTCGGCAAGGATGCGGCATTTCAGCCGCGGCGCGTTCTCCGCAGTGATCACGCGTTCCAGCGCGCATGGCGCCAGCACGTCGCAGGGCTGTTCCAGCAGGGCGGCGCCGCTGATGGTCATCTGGTTGGTGAAGCCGGCCAGCACGCCGTGTGCCGCCATGTGCTTCTCGATGGCGTCCAGCGGCAGGCCCGCCGGGTCGAACAGCGCGGCGGTGTGGTCGCTGATGCCGGTGACGCGCATGCCGTAGCGCCGGGCCAGGGTGTAGGCGGATACGCTGCCGACATTGCCGAATCCCTGCACGATCGCCGTGGCGCCCTGCGGCGTCATGCCGATCGCCTCGCACGCGCGGTGCACCAGGTGCGCCACACCGCGGCCGGTGGCTTCCCGGCGGCCCTCGGTGCCGCCGAGGCTGACGGGCTTGCCGGTGACGATCTCACTCACCGCATGACCTTCGTGCATGGAGTAGGTGTCCATGAACCAGGCCATCACCTGCTCGTTCGTGCCCATGTCCGGCGCCATGACGTCGGTCTGCGGGCTGACGAAGGGGATCATCTCCTGCATGTAGCGGCGCGACACCGCCTCCAGCTCCCGCCGCGACAAGGATGGTGGATCGCAGGCCACGCCGCCCTTGGCGCCGCCATACGGCAGACCTGCCAGCGCGCATTTCCAACTCATCCAGATCGCCAGCGCAGCCACTTCGCCGACATCGAGGTTGGAGGAGAACCGCGTGCCGCCCTTGGTCGGGCCGAGCGTCAAATGGTGCTGCACCCGGTAGCCCTGGAACACCACGGTGCGGCCGTCATCCATGTGGATGGGCACCGAGACGGTGATCGAGCGCTTCGGATAGAGCAGCCGGTCACGCTCATCGATGGGGATTTCCAGGTGATCGGCGATGATGCCGAACTGGGTGCGCGCCATCTCGAACACGGGGCCGGTATAGATGCTCGTCATGCGAATTCCATCCGGATGGCCGCCGAGTGCTCACCGATGGCCGGGATCGGCCCCAGCTCACGCAGGCCGGTGCTGTCGATGACGGGGGGTGCGGCGACCAGCGCCGGGCCGTTGGGCGTCTGCACCGCGACCCGGCGCAGCGCGGGATGCTTGGCGAAAGCGGCCATGTCGTTGACGAAGCCGTAGGCGGTGCCGGCCGCGCGCAATTTCGCCGCCGCCTCGTCACGGGTCAGGCTGGCGAAGCCGGTCGCGACGCGGGCGTCCACGGCCGGGCGGTTGGTGACGCGGGCGTTGTTGGTCTCGTAGCCGGGCTGGCGCGGCAGCCCGGGTTCGCCGAGGAAATGGGTGCAGAACAACTGCCATTCCCTCTCGTTCTGGATGCTGATCAGCACCAGCGCGCCGTCCCGTGTCTCGAACGCGCCGTAAGGGCAGATCGAGGGGTGCGCCAAGCCGACCCGTGCCGGCGCCTTCCCCGTGCCCTCGAAATACAGCAGGGGGACGTTCATCCAATCGGCCATGCCGTCGAACAGGCTGACCTTCAGGCCCCGCCCCTGCCCGGTGATGCCGCGGGCGATCAGCGCCTCCAGGATGCCGGCATGGGCCGCCATGCCGCAGGCGATGTCGCAGGCGGACACGCCGACGCGGCCGGGGCCCGCCGGGTGCCCGGTGATGCCGGCCAGCCCGCTTTCCGCCTGCACCAGCAGGTCGTAGGCCTTCATGTCGGCATAGTCGTGGCCTTCGCCGTAGCCGCTGATATCGACGGTGATCAGCCGGGGATAGCGCTCGCGCAGCGCGTCGGACCCGAAGCCGGCCCGCGCCGCGGCACCCGGTGCGAGGTTCTGGATGAACACGTCCGCCTTCGCCAGGATGCCGTGCAGCAGCGCCGCGTCGCCGGGCTGCTTGATGTCGGCCACCAGGCTCTGCTTGCCGCGGTTCAGCCAGACGAAGTAGCTGGCCAGCCCGTTGACCGAACTATCGTAACCGCGCGCGAAATCGCCTTCGGCACGCTCAATCTTGATGACCCGCGCACCGGCATCCGCCAGCTTGCAGGAGCAGTAGGGTGCGGCCACCGCCTGCTCCAGAGACAGCACCAGCAATCCGTCGAGCGGACCCATCAGTAGGAGCGCGGCAGGCCGAGCACATGCTCCGCAACATAGGACAGGATTAGGTTCGTACTAATCGGGGCGACCTGATACAGCCGGGTTTCGCGGAACTTGCGCTCGATGTCGTATTCCTCGGCGAAGCCGTAGCCGCCATGGGTCTGGATGCAGGCCTCGCCGGCGGCCCAGGATGCTTCGGCGGCCAGCATCTTGGCCATGTTGGCCTGTTCGCCGCAGGGCAGCCCGGCCTCAAACCGTTCCAGGCCTTCGCGCACCAGCAACTCGGCGGCGCGCATCTGGGCGTAGGCCTTGGCGATCGGGAAGGCGACGCCCTGGTTCTGGCCGATGGCGCGGCCGAACACTTTGCGCTCGCCGGCATAGGCGACGGAGCGGGCGGTGAACCATTTGGCGTCGCCGATGCATTCGGCCGCGATCAGCAGCCGCTCCGCGTTCATGCCGTCCAGGATGTAGCGGAAGCCGCGGCCTTCTTCGCCGACGAGGTTCTCGGCGGGCACGCGCATGTTGTCGAAGAACACCTCGCACGAGTTGTGGTTCATCATCGTGCGGATGGGGCGGATTGTCAGGCCATCGGTGTGCTTCATGTCCACGATGAAGGTGGATAGCCCGTCGGTCTTCTTCGCCACCTGGTCGCGCGGCGTGGTACGGGCGAGCAGCAGCATGAGGTCGGAATGCTCCGACCGGCTGGTCCATACTTTCTGGCCGTTCACGACGTAGGCATCGCCTTCGCGCTTTGCGAAGGTGCGCAGGCTGGTTGTGTCGGTGCCGCTGGTCGGCTCGGTGACGCCGAAGGCTTGCAGGCGGAGTTCACCGGTCGCGATCTTGGGCAGATATTGGCGCTTCTGCGCCTCCGACCCGTGCCGCAGGATAGTGCCCATGATATACATCTGCGCGTGGCAGGCGGCGCCGTTGCAGCCCTCGGCCTGCACCGTCTCGAGGATCGCGGCGGCGGCCGTGATGCCGAGGCCGGAGCCGCCGTATTCCTCGGGGATCAGCACGGACAGGTAGCCGGCTTCGGTCAGCGCCTGCACGAATTCGGTCGGGTAGCCGCGCACTTCGTCGAGCTTGCGCCAGTATTCGCCGGGGAAGCGGCTGCAGAGCTTGCGCACTTCCTCGCGGATTTCGGCGTGGTCGTCGCGTTGGATCAGGGCGTGGTCCATCGGGGTTCCTCCTTGGCGCTTAGATGGGGTCCCATGCGAAGACGTCCTGGCTGCGGTCGAGCGGGATCAGACTGCCGCGCAGCGCCGGGGCGCCGTGCTCCGCGATCGTCTCCGGCGTCCAGCCTTCGCCTCTGTGGACCGAGCGGATGGGGCGGCTCTGGCTCATGAGGAAGATTTCGTTGTAGCGCGTGGCGAAGATCTGGCCGGTGACGCCGCTGGCTGCGTCCGAGGCCAGGAACACCGCGAGCGGCGCGTTCTTGTCCGGCGTCATCTGCTGCAGCTTGGCGACGCGAGCCTTCTGCTCCGGCGTTTCGGCAGGGATCGAGCTGGTCATGCGGCTCCACGCGAACGGCGCGATGCAGTTGGAGCGCACGTTGTAGCGCTGCATGTCCAGCGCGATGGACTTCGATAGGGCCGTGATGCCGAGCTTGGCGGCGGAGTAGTTCGCCTGGCCGAAATTGCCCACCAGGCCGGATGTGCTGGTCATGTGAACGTAGGCGCCGGATTGCTGCGCGCGGAACTGGTCGGCGGCGGCGCGGCTGACGAAGAACGAGCCGTTGAGGTGGACGCCGATCACGTCCAGCCAGTCCTTCGGCGACATCTTGTGGAAGATCACGTCCCGCAGGATGCCGGCGTTGTTCACCACGATGTCCACGCGGCCGAACGAGTCCATCGCGCATTGCACGATGCGCTGGGCGGACTCCCATTCGGCCACGCTGTCCGTGCTGATGGCCGCCTTGCCGCCGCGCTGTTCGATGATCTGCTTGGTCTGTTCGGCCGG
>CAZZVB010000058.1:0-701 GCA_964657445.1 uncultured Burkholderiaceae bacterium
CCGCCGCGGCGGGGCGGCGGCGGGCTGATCGAGCTGGCATGCCCACACTGAAGCGGAGTGGTGGGGCAGACCGCGGGTGCCGAGCATCGCGTCCAGCCGCTGCAGCCAGCGCGCCGGGACCGCGGGGGCGCCGTCCCGCCGCATCGAGCAGGAGAACACCACCTCCGGCGCAGCGCAGGCGGTCATCACCCAGTCATGCGCCATCCGCCCGACGGCTTCCTCCGGCGAGGGCAGCCCGGCCGCGTTGCGCATCGGCCGGCTCATCCACGGGCCGGGATCGGCGGCGGCGGGCCAGACGCCCTCGGCCAAGCCGCCCAGGACCAGCAGGTCGGCGCGTTGCAGCCGCGCTTCCAGCAGGCCCCAGATGAATACCCGCGGATGTTCCTGCCCGCCGCCGGACGCCCGGCCCCGCAGGGCACGGCGGCTACGGACCACGGCACCGGACAAGGTAGCGTCCAGCAGCCCCGGCAAGGTCGCAACCGATTGCGGCGGCAGTACCTCGATGGCGGGCAGCAGCTCCGACAGCAGGGCTGCCAGCGCTTGCCCGTCCTCGCCGGACCATAGCCGGCTGGCGCCCGGCGCATCCGGCGTGGCGGCGAGCGCCTCTGCCCCGCGCAACAGCGCGCTGAGCGCATCGGCCGGCCGCGACTCGTCCAGTCCGGCGAGCTCCAGCAACGGCCCGATGCAGGCTTCCAGCCTAT
>CAZZVB010000058.1:711-20813 GCA_964657445.1 uncultured Burkholderiaceae bacterium
GCGGCGCATGGTCCAGAGCGCGCAATCCGGCCATTCCCGCCCGCGGCGCCGGACCGCGCAGCGTCCGCTTCTCCAAATGGCGGGCCGCCGCGCGGCATGCGCCCGGTGTAAGCCCGGCGGCAGCCAGCGGATGCTTCAGCAAGGCCAGCAACGGCACCGGGCGCAGCGACTCCGCCACGGCCTCGGCAAGCAGCCGGAGGAACACTGCAGGCGGCGTGTCGCGAAGGTTTTCACCAGCGCTGTCATCGGCGATGATGCCGAACCGCCCGAGTTCCAAAGCGACCCGCCCCGCCAGATCGCGGTCCGGCGTGACCAGCGCCGCACGCCGCTCCGGGGTTTCGAGCGCTCCGCGCAGCAGCAAGGCGATCGCGACCGCCTCCTCCTGCTGGTCGGCCGGGGCGAGGCGCCAGAGTCCGGCGGTGTCGCTCTGCGCGCCGTCGCGCCAAGCCACGAGCGCCGGCGCAGGCAGCAGCGCCCGGTTGAGCAGCGTTGGCCGGCCGGCCGGTGCGGGCGGCTGGCTTTGCTCGGGCAGCGGAAATGGCCGCACATCGCCGCGTTGCGCACCAAGCCCATTGAGCAAGCGGCGCAGCTCCGATTGAGGATGAGTGTCGCCGGTGGCGTCCCAGGCCGCGTCCGACAGTTCGGTATCCAAGCCAGGAAGCACCACCCGCCCGGTGGGTAGGCCTGCGACCACGCGCAGGAGGCGTGCGACGGCGGGGATTCCGCCGGTGCTGCCTGCCGCGAGGATCTGCATGGCGGGCGGGCGGGCGGCCCACTCAGCCGCTTGCGCGTCCAGCAGCGCCACCTGGCGTGCCGCCGGGTTCATCCGGCCATTGTCAGACAGCCATTCCGGCCAGGCGCGGGTGACGATCTGGAGGAATTCGAGCGTGATGCCCCAGTGCCGGGCGTAGTCCTCCGCCACCAACCCGGGCAGCGCGGCAGCGAGGTCCACCTCGGCGCGTTCCGCCTCGTCCATCAGCGCAGCCAGTTCGATGGCCAGCAGCCAGGCCTGATCGGCGGTCACCGGCGCGCCGAAGCGGCCGTTCAGCGCCATGACCAGCCGGGTAAGCTGCGCCAGCCGCATCGGCTCCGGCACTTCGGGCGGCAGGGTCAGGCTGCCGGACAGGGCCATGGGTGCTTCGTCCAGTGCGCCGACCGCGGTGATGCGCGGCAGCAGCAGGGGCCGGCCTTCGGTGCGCGCCAGGAACGCCTCGGCAAGGGCACGCGCAGCACGCCGGGTCGGCAACAGGATCAGCCCGTTCGACACCGCCAGCGGATCGGGGCCGGCGACGCGTAGCCAGTCAGCGGCGATGGCGTCGAGGAATGGTTCGTGCGGAGCGATGGTAAAGAGGTTCACCGGACGGCTCCCCCACGGTCTATCGCGTCTCGCCGGTCTCGTTGTCGTGCAGCGCCACTTCGGCGTCGGACAAATCCCGCGGACTGGATAGATGGAACCACAGCCCATCATGCACCACGGCCCGGAGTCGTCCCGCTTCGATCGCCCGGTCCCACACGATATTGGCGCTGAACGGCGGGGCTGGCGGGTCCGCGTAGAGCGCCGGGATGGCAAGTTGCACGCCCGCGTAGATGTACGGCGCCAGCTCCCGCTCCCGCCGGCGGCGCAGGACACCCCATGGGTCCACCGCGAAATCGCCGCGCCCGATGTCGCCATGCACCTGGAATGAGCGGTGCACCAGCAGCAGGCCGTCCAGGGTCGCCGGGTCGAACGCGGTGGCCATCCGTTCCAGCGCTGGCGATGGGCCGTCCAGCCAGAAGCTGTCGCCGTTGATGACGAAGAACGGCGCTTGGCGCAGCGCCCCGGCCGCGAGCGCCACCGCGACGGCGCCGCCCGTGTCGAGCAGCGTCCGCTCCGGCTGCAGGATGACCTCGGGTCCGCCGGACCGGCGCGCCAAATGCGACTGCACCAGCGCCGACTGCCAGTGGGTATTGACCACCACGCGCGTGACGCCCGCCAGCGCCAGCCGGTCCAGCGCGTGGTCCAGCAAGGCGCGGCCGCCCAGCGGCAACAGCGGCTTGGCGGTATGCTCGGTCAGCGGGCGCATGCGCATGCCCAACCCGGCAGCCAGCAGCATGGCTTGCTGGATCATGCTTCCGGCCAGCCGGTGATGACGGCGGTGCGCGCGTCGCCCTCATCCGGCGTCAGGGTGATCGACAGCGCATCCGCCGGCCGCAATCCACCCAACCGGTCCGGCCATTCCACCACGACGATGCCTTGCCGGGCGTCATCCCAGCCGAGTTCGAGCAGCCCGGCCGGGCCGTCCAGCCGCCACAGGTCGAAATGGTGCAGCGGGCCTGCCTGCGTGTCGTATTGCTGGACCAGCGTGTAGCTCGGGCTGGGCACGTCGAGCGCCGGGTCGGCGACCGCGGAGCGGATCAGGGCGCGCGCCAGGGCGGACTTGCCGGCGCCGAGCGGCCCTTCCAGCAGCACGGCATCCCCGGGGCGGATCATGCCGGCGATGCGTTGCCCCAGCGCCTCCGTTGCGCCGAGATCGGGAAGGTGCATGCGCACCGTCGTTGCGGTCGGGACCATGCCTGCCTTTTAGCAAGCTTCCAGGCCGCCGCCACCCGCCGCGCTTGCGAACCCGGCAGTCGGCGCTAGGTTCAGGGCCATGGGTGAGATCATCGAAACGGACGTAGCGATCGTCGGCGCCGGTCCGGCGGGGCTGTTCGCGGCGTTCGAATGCGGGATGCTGAAGCTGCGGACGACGCTGATCGACGCGCTGACCGAAGTCGGCGGCCAATGCTCGGCGTTGTATCCGGAGAAGCCGATCTACGACATCCCGGCGCACCCGGCGATCGCGGCTGGCCATCTGATCTCGCAACTCGAGCAGCAGATTGCCCCATTCGCGCCGCCGCGCCTGCTGGGGCGCCGGGTGGACCGTCTGGAGGGCGCCTTGGGCGCGTTCCGCTTGGGCACGGACCGCGGCGACGAAGTGCATGCCCGCGCCGTGCTGCTGGCGGCCGGCGCCGGGGCGTTCGGCCCCAACCGCCCGCCGCTGGAGGGCCTGGACGCGTTCGAAGCCACGGGCGCCGTGCAATACCTGGTCAAGCGCCGGGATGATTTCGCAGGCAAGCGCGTCGTGATCGCGGGTGGCGGCGATAGCGCGGTGGATTGGGCGCTCAGCCTGAAGGGTGTCGCCGACAAGGTTTACGTGGTGCATCGCCGCCCCAAGTTCCGCGCCGCCCCGGAAACCGCAGCGCAACTGGATGAGGCGGCGGCGCGGGGGGAGCTGGAGCTGGTCATTCCCTATCAGTTGCACGGCCTGCACGGCAGCGGTGGAGCGCTGCATGGCGTGGAGGTGGCGCACATGGACGGCTCCACGCGCATGCTGGAGGCCGACCGGCTGCTGCCGTTCTTCGGCCTGTCGATGGATCTGGGCCCGATCGCCGGCTGGGGGCTGGATCTGGAGCGCCACCACGTGCAAGTGGCTCCCGCGACCTGCGAAACCAGCGTGCCCGGCGTGTTCGCAATCGGCGACGTAGTGACCTATCCCGGCAAGCTGAAGCTGATCCTGCAGGGGTTCAGCGAGGCGGCCATGGCGGCGCACGCCATCCACCCAATCGTGCATCCCGGTGAGGCGCTGCACTTCGAATATTCCACCAGCAAGGGCGTGCCGGCAGCCTAGGTGAAATTTCGCCCACGCCTTCCCACATTCCGGCTAACCGGCCCGCAGGAGACACCATGATCCGCTTCGACGACGAGGACCCCGAGACCCCCGACCAGCCTGACGTGCCGGAGCCGATGGGGCCGGAACCGAAAGAGCCGGGCGACAACAAGACGCTCAACTCCCCGATCAACGAGCTCGAAAGCCGGCTGCTCAAGCAGCGCAAGGTGCTGGTGTTCGGCGCGATCAACGACAAGGTGGCTCGTGACGTCACCGGCCGCCTGCTCGCGCTGGCGAGCGACAGCAGCGCGCCGATCGATGTGTACATCAATTCGCCCGGCGGCCATGTGGAGAGCGGCGACACGATCCACGACATGATCCGCTTCGTGGATGCGGACGTGAAGGTGCGGGTGATCGGCACCGGCTGGGTGGCGAGCGCGGGGGCGCTGATCTATATCGCCGGGCGCAAGGAAAACCGGCTTTGCTTCCCCAACACGCGCTTCCTGCTGCACCAGCCGATGGGCGGCGTGCGCGGCCCGGCGACCGATATCGATATCGAAGCGCGCGAGATCATCAAGATGCGTGAGCGGCTGAACCGCATGTTCGCGGCGGAAACCGGGCAGGAATACGCGAAGGTCGCCCGCGATACCGACCGCAACTACTGGATGGGCGCCGACGAGGCGATCGCCTACGGGCTTGTCAGCCGGGTCGTGCGGTCGGCGAAGGAATTCGACGCCTAACCCGGTTTTCGCGGGCGCGGGCCTTGATGACGGGCACCCAGGGCCTCCTCAGGGAGGACAGCGTTTGATCCCAGTCACCGTGCTGGGCAACGGGATCATTGGCCACGGGATCGCACAGATTTTCGCGACGGCCGGCCATCAGGTGGTGATGATTGGCCGGTCCGCGGCGAGTCTGGATCGCGCCCGCGGGCTGATCCGCTGCAGTCTGGACGATTTCGCCCGGCATGGCCTGGCTAGCGAACCGGCCGATGCCGTGCTTGCCAGGATCACGCCGTCTCTGGTGCTGGAGGACGCTGCCGAGACGGGCATGGTGATTGAGGCGGTCACTGAGGATTTGCGGCTAAAGCGCGACCTGTTCGGACGGCTAGACCGAATATGTCCCAGTGACACTATCCTTGCGTCGTCGTCGGGTCAGCCGCCCAGCCAGTTGATCGAGCAGGTGCAGCATCGCGAGCGCGTTATCGCGACCCATTTCTGGTATCCGCCGCAGTTGATCCCGCTCGTCGAGGTTTGTGGCGGGCCGCTGTGTGATCCAGATGTGGTCGGCCGCGCCTGTGCTGCGATACGCGGCGTGGGGAAGGAACCGGTGGTGATCAATCGGGAAATCGCCGGCTTCATCGGCAACCGCATCCAGTTCGCCATGCTGCGGGAGGCCTGGGCACTGTGGGCGAGCGGAGCCGCCTCGGCACAGGCGATTGATGCCGTGGTGCGCAATAGTCTCGGGCGCCGGCTGGCTATAACCGGGCCGCTGGAATCTGCCGACCTTGCCGGGCTCGGAACGATGGTGGCATTCGCAAAGTCCCTGCAGCCCGAGCTGGATTGCAGCCCATTGCCGCCGGTGGCGCTCGATGCGTTGGACGCGTCGGGAGTGCGGGGGAAAAGCCCTGCCGAGCAGGACGCGTTGCGGCAGAAGCGGATGGAAGAGTTGTTCCGCTGGGTGCGGCAGGATCGGCTCTAGAAGGTGGAAACTCCCGTACTCGCGCAGTGCTTGAACGTCATCATGTTGGATCGACGACCCCGATCGCGATCGCTCGCAGCGCCGTCAGGCTGGGGAGGAAGAAATACTCGCCACCGCGCGTTGCGACGAATTGCGGCATGTCACCGCAGATGAAGGGCGGCACGTCCCCTTTCGGATCCGCATTGACGACGAACTTTGCGCCCTTTCGCCGCAGGCCGACGACCGGATCGGTATCGTTGCCAACGTTGAAACTCGATCCGTAGTGCATCCATTGCTGCTGCACGAACTCGAACTGGCGAAACAGGCTGCCGCAAATCGCCATGAAGATCACGCCGTGTTCGCTCGTGTCATCCTTTGCCTTGTCGTCGCCGTAAGGAGCGCCGCGGCGCATCATCCGCCGCCGGTTGATCAGGGCAGAGTTTGGCGTGGCGCCCTCGGTGCCGAATAAGGGATCGAGAGCGTCGCGTGGATTGGCTCGGCGGATATGGGCCGCGACCGGGCATCTGGCGCCCGCTTCGTCCCCGGCATACCGGAAATTCGTCAGGAGCGTCTCGTAAGCCACCAGCCGTTTGCTATCCTCCGGCGTCCGGTCGTGCGACCCCTTCGCCTGGATCGCCGGAATGTCCGTCCACTCCGACGCAATCCGCTGCGCGTCTTTGTAGGTCGGCGCCACCGCCAGCGGGATGCCGTTGCGCCATCGCCCGACCATTTTTGCCCCGATGGCCTCGCGCGCCTCCTCCACGTCCGAAGCGCCGCCGAGGCTCTGCAGGAGTTCCGCCTGCTTATCCAAGTAGGCGCCGAACGACCCGACGTTCTGGTGCAGCTTGCGGTAGGCAAGGAACGAGCCGTTCCTCGTGAACGACCAGGGCGGTGAGGCCGGCGGCAATTCCTGCGCCTCGCTGGCATGGCCGAGGATGAACTCCCCAGCGGCGAGCGGCTCCCATTCATGGCTGGTCTCGTCGATCTTGCCGCTGCCAAGGACCGCGTATGTCTCCACGTTCTGCTCGTATTGGCCCTCGAAGGTCGGATCGCCGATGCCATCGGTGAAGCCGAAATGTTCCTTTGCAGTCGGCACTTTCGTGCCGTCCGGCTGCTGGACCATGATGGCGCTGGAGTCCTGATATTCGCCATTGCCGCCGCGATGGCCGGTGAGCAGCGTCACGCCGCCCGACTCAAAAGCCTGTTGCTTCAGCCATTGCGTCTGCGCCTCAAGCTCGGGAACTGGGGCGCCTTCGGCATCGGCCTGCGCGTTGAGGGAAATCCAGACGTGAACCTGTGTCTTCGGCGTACGGCCGGCATTCTTCCAGATCGGGTCCCAATTCTCCCGGCCGCTCTCGTCGAAATCACCCAGGATGCTCCAGCGGCTCGCCATGCCGTCAATGAACTCCTCCGGCAGCCCGCTCAGCGTGCGTGTGGGCAGGTCGAGCGCCAGGAAGCCGCGGAAGGAAAAGCCGATGTTGAGCGTGACCTTCGGGCGGCGCACGCATGACGGGCTGGGATCTTCGTCAAAGCCGATCCAACGTTCTGAGCTCGTCACCCGCTCGCGGACGGCATCGACGAAACGCCGCCCGGCCTCTGGCTTGCCGATGTTGAAGAACAGATGCCGCGTGATCGGAAAGCCGAAGCGGCCGTAGGGACGCACGATGTTCCCCTGGATGTCGGCCAGGTCCAGAGTGCGTTTCATACCAAGGCTCCCTTGGCATCGACGCCGATGATGCCCGGCTTCTGGGTTGGACCATCGAGGTCGCCCGGCTTCGTCTTCGACAGGAACTTGCCGAATTCGGCATGCAGCTTCGCATCACCCCAGCCCTGCGCGGCGATCGCGAACTCGGCAAAGCGGCCTTGAAGGTAGAGTGCCTTCAGGACGCTGGGCAGGGTGGAGGCGGGCGCAGGCGGCGGTGACTTCGGGAACGGTTTGGCGCCCGCTTCAAAAACATTCCTGATGCCGGCCACCAGCAGCGCCACGACGATCGCCACCGCAAGCACAATCGCCGTCGCGTAGATCTTCCAGGCGAAGGCGGCCAAAGCGAGCATGATCGCCGCTGCCGCCGCGGCGATGACGTAGGGCCAGTAGTTGAATACCGGCAGCGCCGGCGCGACCGACCAGTAATCGTTGAACGGCATGGTCGTTTCGACCTGGCAGCGCTTGAGATATTTGAAGAATTGCTCGCCGGTCTCGATCCCGTCGAAGCCGATGCAGTGCTGAAAGACCGACGTCAGCTCGTCAGCCATTGTCTCCCAGAGGCCGGCGGCATAGCTCTTCAGCACTGCGTCATCGCCGCTTTCCGCATCGAAATCGGCGACGAAGATCAGGTAGGGCGTGGTGAGGCGATCGACTTTTTGCGGGATCAGCGGATTGGCGGTGACGAGCGATACCGGGTTGTTGCTCGACACGCGCCCGTTGAACACCGTGTCGTCCAGCACCACGAAGCGTGCGAAATGGGTCCGCGTCGAGCGGGCGAATGGTGCCGGTGCGGCGTTTCCCAGTGACGTGCCCGTGCGTTCGCCGCTGGGCATGAAGGTGAGCACCTTCTGGATCAGATTGCGGCGCGAACGGCTGATGCCGTTGCTGATGTCTGGTTCCGGCCGGATCGGTGCGAGAATGGTCAGGAAATAATGGCCGGCATCATAATTCGGCATGTTTGCCTCCGTCTATTCGGCTGCGTGGGCCCTAATGGCTGCGTGTTCATAATTTTGCAGGTTGCGTTCGGCGTTTTCGGTGTCGAGGCTGGCGGCCGGCGCGATGCCCTGTGATCCCATGCAATTCTGCAGCTTCAGCAACGCGGCCCGATACGCCTTGGCGAACTCGGCCGGCGTGCTTGTCGCGTGCAGGCGTTCCAGCGTGCACATCTCACCCAGAACGGTCAGCGCCGACTTGATATCGCGCTGCGAGGCACCCGGCGTCGCGTTGTAATAATAGGTCGTGTCGATTTGATTGTACGTGATGTAATTTTTGAACGATGAGATCGGAATGGAGTGCGGATATTTAACGCTGCTATACCAGAACGTATCGAGCCCGCTCGGAATGCCGTCCGAGAACGCATCGATATACTGGTCCCACGTGCCATTGAAGTTGCTGCAAAACAGCATGTAGTCGTAATTAAGCGTTTGCTTGCCTTGGCCGAGATCCGGCCATTGGTCCCGCCTAATGGTCACCCAGCGGGCGAAATGGATCAGCCGCAGCCCCAACAGGCCGCCCAGCGTGCTCGGCACCGCGCGTGCCACCATGAAAAGCAGCCGCTGCACGCCTGTCAGCATTGGCGGCATCGGCGTGATCACGTTCATCCCATATGCCTTGCCGGCAATATTCGACACGGTGTTCGCCCTCGCCGCTTCACGCGTTGCGGGATGCTAACCACCGCCAACTCGCAGCGCACGCTTTTTATTGCGGCGTCGAACCTTCCTGCGCAAACCAACTATGGCGAAGCCGGATCATGCTGCGAAAGGCCGTGGGTGATCCGTGGCCCGAACTCGCTTCACGCGTGCGGACGATGACGCTTGGGGTCGTCGCGTGAAGCCTAGACGCTTGCCACCTTCTTCACGACGGTGATCGCGTCTGGCGACGACCAGTCGGCGGAGCCTTCCAGCCAGGCGACTTCCTGCCCTTGCTTGTCGATCAGCAGCGTGGTGGGGATGCCGCGCACGTTCAGGCCGCGGGCCATGGCGCCCATGGGATCCAGCAGCACGGGCAGGTTTGCGATGCCGTGCTCCGTGTAGAAGCGCTGCACCACGGCCGCCCCGCCGCGGTCGGAGGAGACGGGCAGCACCACCACCCCGCTGGCGGCCACCGCCTTGGCCAATTCGTCGAGCGCCGGCATCTCCCGCACGCACGGCACGCACCAGGTCGCCCACAGGTTCAGCACGACCGCTTTGCCGGGGTAGTCCGCCAGCGAGCCTGCCGAGCCGTCGGCCATGGTGAAATGCAGGTCGAGCTTGCGCGGGCTCGGCAGCGCATGCAGCGAATCGATTCCCTGCAGCGTTTGCGCCCGCGGTTTGCGGAGCGGGGTGACCGCCGCTAGGGTCCCGGCGGCCGCAACCAAGGCGCGGCGAGTCATCACGGTCATCAGGATAGGTCCTTGTCAGCAAACGGCGAGCAGTCACGTCGGAACGCAACAGCCAACGCGCAATGGGGCGGGCGTTTCGCGGCGGGTCCCTCGGTGATCATGGCGGAGATCAACGCTTCCATCGGCTTCGACCGCAAGCTGTGGCGGCAGGACATCCGCGGATCGCTCGCGCATGCCGCGATGCTGGCGCGCGCCGGCATCATCGCGCCGTCCGACGAGGCGGCGATCCGCGAGGGGCTGGCGGCGATCGGGGCGGAGATCGAAGCGGGGCGGTTCAGCTTCGACGCCGGGCTCGAGGACATCCACATGAATATCGAGGCGCGGCTGACCGAGCGCATCGGCGAGGCCGGCAAGCGGCTCCACACCGCGCGCAGCCGCAACGACCAGGTGGCAACCGACTTCCGGCTGTGGGTGCGCGACGCGATCGACGGGCTGGACGGCCAGATGGCGGCGCTGATGCGCGAGCTTGCCAGCCGCGCCGCCGAGCATGCCGCCGACCCGATGCCCGGCTTCACCCACCTGCAAACGGCCCAGCCCGTCACCTTCGGCCATCATCTGCTGGCCTACGTGGAGATGCTGCACCGGGACCGTGGACGGCTGGCCGACGCGCGGCGGCGGTTGAACGAATGTCCGCTCGGGTCCGCCGCCCTCGCCGGCACGTCGTTCCCGATCGACCGGAACGCGACGGCTGCGGCGCTCGGGTTCGACCGGCCCACGGCCAACTCGCTGGATGCGGTGTCCGACCGGGATTTCGCGCTGGAGTTCCTGTCCGCCGCGGCGATCTGCGCGGTGCACCTGTCGCGCCTGGCGGAGGAGATCGTGATCTGGTGTTCCGCCCCGTTCGGCTTCGTGCGGCTGTCGGACGCTTTCACCACCGGGTCATCCATCATGCCGCAGAAGCGCAACCCGGATGCGGCGGAGCTGGCTCGGGCCAAGACCGGCCGCATTGTCGGCGCATTGGTGGCGTTGCTGACGGTCATGAAAGGTCTCCCGCTCGCCTACGCCAAGGATACGCAGGAAGATAAGGAGCCGGTGTTCGATGCGTCGGATGCGCTCGCGCTCAGTCTGGCGGCAATCGCCGGCATGGTGCGTGACCTGCAGCCCGACACCGCCCGCATGCGCGCCATGGCAGGCAGCGGCTTCGCCACAGCGACTGACCTCGCGGACTGGCTGGTCCGCGTCCTGCACCTGCCGTTCCGCACCGCCCACCACGTCACGGGACGTCTGGTCGCGCGGGCGGAGGCGAAGGGCACCGACCTGGCCGGGCTGACGCTGGCGGAGATGCAGGCGGAGGAGCCGGGGATCACGGCCGACCTGTTCGATGTGCTGACGGTCGATGCGTCCGTCGCGTCGCGCACCAGCTATGGCGGCACCGCGCCGGCCAACGTCGCGCGGGAAGCGGCGCGCTGGCAGGCCCTGCTGGCATGAGGGTCACGGTTCTGCTGGTCTTGGCGCTGGTTCTCGCGGCGTGCGGCCGCAAGGCCCAGCCGATCGCGCCGGGTCCGGCCAGTGAGATCACCTACCCCAAAATCTACCCGACCCATTAAGCGGAGCCGTGGGCCAGTGCCGCAAACTGTCATCGTGCTTGGCGCAGGAATGGTCGGCGTCTCCGTGGCGCTGCATCTGCGCCGCCGCGGTCGCGACGTACTGCTGGTGGACCGGCAGGCGCCGGGCGAAGGGGCGTCGTTTGGGAACGCCGGCCTGATCCAGCGCGAGGCGGTGTTTCCGACCAAGTTCCCCCGCGCCTTCTCCGAACTACGCCGCATCGGCCGCAACCGCTCCATCGACGCAGTGTATAACCCGGCGGCGCTCCCTGGGCTGATGACGCCGCTCCTGAGCTACTGGCGCAACTCGCATCCCGACCGCTACGTGCGGGCGATCGCCGGCCATTCCGCGCTGATCGCGACCTGCATCGACGAACATACGGCGCAGGCCCGCGAGGCAGAGGCGACGGCGCTGCTGCGGCCGATCGGCTATATGCGGCTGTTCGGCAAGGCTGCTGGCCTGGATGCGGCGTTGAAAGAGGCCGAGCTCGCCCGGCAGCAGTTTGGCGTGAACTACGCCGCGCTGACCTCGCGGGAGCTGGCCGAGGCCGAACCGTCCCTGCTGGTGGAGCGGGCTGGCGCGATCCACTGGAAGGATCCGCTCTCGGTCAGCGACCCGCACGGCCTGACCAATGCCTATGCCCGGTTGTTCCAAGCCCTCGGCGGCACGGTGGCGCTGGGCGATGCCGCGACGCTGGAGCGGGCGGCGCATGGCTGGCGGATGCAGACCGAAGCCGGGCCTGCCGAGGCGGCCAATGTGGTGGTGGCGTTGGGCGCCGGGTCCACCCGGATCACCAAGAAGCTCGGCTACAACCCGCCGCTGTTCGGCAAGCGCGGCTACCACATGCATTACGGCCTGCGCGGCAATGCGGTGCTGAACCGTCCGATCATCGACGGGGACAGCGGCTTCCTGCTCGGGCCGATGCGCTACGGGGTGCGCCTGACCACGGGCGCCGAGTTCGCGCGCCCGGACGCGCCGAAGACGCCCATCCAGCTCGAACGCGCCGAGCCGGTCGCGCGGACGATCCTGCCGCTGGCGGACCGGGTCGATGGCGTGCCTTGGATGGGCGTGCGGCCCTGCATGCCGGACATGCTGCCGGTGCTCGGACCGATGCCCGGCGAGCCTAGTGTCTGGTGCGCTTTCGGACACGCTCATCAGGGGCTGACGCTTGGCCCGACAACCGGGCGCCTGATCGCGGAGATGATGACCGGGGAGGCGCCCTTCGTGGACCCGGCGCCATACCGGCCGGACCGGTTCTGACGGCCGTTCTACCGCCCCGCCATCCACTGGGTAACGGATGCGAGTTCGGGGGTGCGGCTGGCTGTGACGACCGGGCCGATGACGCGCAGCCCGATCGAGGGCGGCGGACCGGTGCTTTCCACAGCGGGGTGCACCAGCAACGTGAGATCGACCGCGTCGCCGGGCAGGTCGATGCTGCCGCCGACCGATATCGGCCCTGACGGCGCGGTCAGCTCACCCAGCCGCAATCCGGCGATGCCATCCAAGACCTGGGCGGTGATCTGCAGGCTGCGGAATGGCGTGGCCCCATTGAGGAGGGCAGCCCGCATATCTGCCTGAACCGACGCCTGGCTTGCCGATGGGGCGGCCGTTTGCCCGGCTTGCAACACCGCGAGCAGCCGGCCGCCGTCGATCCCCGCCAGTGCGCCATCCCGCACCGTCATGCTGACCGAACCAGCCAGCTTCGCGAGCAAGCCTGCGGGGCTGTAGCCCTGTCCCGACAGATCGACCGCAACGTCCGCGCTGCCTGCCACCAGGTCCAGCGGCGAGTTGAAAAGCGGGCCGTCGAGCACGGCGCCCGTCAGCGTGCCGGACACGGTGGCTGCCGGCGGCGTGGCCGCATCAAGTGCCAGCCGGCCGGAAAAATGCCCGCCGCCCACCTGCCCGGTGAAATCGTCCACATGCAGCTTGCCGCCGGAGAGGCTGACCTTGGCGCCGGCGGCATCGCCCACCGGCGCCAAGGCCCAGAGCAGATGGGCCGCGTGCACCGTCACCTGGGCGTCGAAACCTTCAAGCGGCGACAGTGACCAAGGGGTGGAGGAGCGTGGCGACGGAAGTGGCACCGGCAACGTGTCGGCGTCCAGACTGCCCGTGAGCATGGGGCGGCCGTCGCCCGAATGGGTGAGAGCCAAATCGCCCGACATGTGCAGTAGCCCGGCCGAAACACCCAAATTGGTCAGCGCGACCCGGTCCGGGGCTGCTTTGACATCGGTCTGGATCGAGAGCGAGCCATCCCCGAGCCATGAGGCCGGGTCGGCGATGCCTTGCGGCGCTAGCGCCTGCAGCAGCCTCGGCGCGCCAGGGTGATGGAGCGAAGCGGCGCCCGTCCATCGTTGTGCCGGTAGATCAAATAGGCCCGTGGCTTGCGCACGCGCGTCCGACAGCTCGGCCATGAGATTGAGGGCTAGCTTGCCAGGCGGACCGGATGCGGTGGCGGCCAGCTTGCCGGGGCCGTGGAACAGGCCGGCGGCGAACTGCCATTGGGCAGGAAGGCTGGCGCCGAGCGGCTCGGTCTGCGCGAGCGACACGTTGATCCGCCCGTCGCCAATACGCCCGCCCGGCGCGAGGCTGCCTGACACCGTCAGCGACAAGCCCGGCCCGGTGAGCGATGCGTGCGGCACCTCGACCGTGCCGTCTTTGGCAAGCAGGCTCAGATCCAACCCGGTCAGGACCTGTCCGCGCCAGAGCGGGTTGGTCGCCTTCACCGCCACGTCTGCGTCGAAGCCGGCGAATGTGGAGCGCATGATCTCGAGTTGGATCGAACCATCCCGCAACCCCGATGGCGGCGGCAACCAGCCTTCCAAGGCCGGCCCGGTGAGCTGAAGCTTCGCCGTGATGGCCGGGCGTGTCCCGGCATGCAGGGCGAGGTCGCCTTCGATGGCGACGCCGTCCGCCTTCCCCCGCACCGATCCGAGCGACAGACCGGTTCCGTCTGCCGTGACGGACGCCGAGAGGCTGACCGCGTGGAGCGCCCGTTGCGGCAACGGCGCGAGCAGGCCGGGCAGGGCCGGGCGCAGCCACGCCAGCGTTGGCGCCACGTCCGCAGCGTCAAGCCGTGCAGCGCCGGAGAAGCGGCCGCCTGCCAGCGCGCCCGAAACGGCGAGTGCGGCGTCACCGGGCAGCACTGCCTCAAGCTCCCGCACCTGGGCGCCGGTCGCGGTCAACTCGAACCCGGCGCGGACGCGCCGCAGCGTGCCGCCGGCCAGGGTCGCGGCCTCTGCAGACAGGTCGATGCCGGTCGGCACGGCGGTGCGTACGCCTTGGAGCAGCGGCTTGAGCCACGCGTCCAGGTCGAGCCGGCTGGTCGCCAAAGCGGCATCGAGCCGGATTTCGGGCAGCAGGCGCAGCGCCACGGCGCCGCGGGCCGGTGCGTTCGCAATGTCGAGTTCGAGGTCGTCCGCCACCAGCAGCCCGCTGCCGGCGACGATCCGGCCATCCGCGCGCCAAGGCAAGGCTGGCGCCGGCAGTAGCAGCGACAGATCGGGGCCGCGGCCGGAGATGCGCCCGGCCAAGTTGCCGTCCGGCGCGATCTGGCCGGACAGTGCTCCGCCGGTGCCGATGCCGGGGCCTTGCCCGTCCACGCTGACCTGAAGCGGGGACGATCCGTCCGAGCCGGAGCGTCCAAGCCGCGCGGTCATGCGCCATGGGTGACCGAGGGTATCGCCCAGCCCGCTCGCCGAGAGCGTGCCGGTCGCGGGGTCGATGCCGAACTCACCCTCTATGCCGCTCACGCCGAGGCCGCCGATCCACAGCGCGCCGTCCTCGATGCGGGCGTGCAGGCTGGCCGGCGCGGACCCTGTCCGGAACTGTAGCGTGGTGAGCGGCCAGGGCAGGTGCATGGACGGCCTGTCCAGCACCAGATCCTGCGGTTCGATACGGCCGGCCACGAGGGCGCCGAGCGCCAGCCGCAGCCGGATCTGTGCCGCCGTGGCGCTGGCGCCGTCGCCAGTGTCGGCCAGCGTCACGTGATCGGCGGTCAGGATCACCTGCGGCAGCAAAGCCAGGCGGATCGGCCCTTCGATGCGGACCGGGCGGCCGAGCTGGGTGGACGCCACCCGTTCGACGGTGCCGCGGAAATGGTCCCAATCGAGGAATTGCGGCACCAGCCAGGCCGAAAGCGCTGCGGCCGCCACCAGGGCGATCAGGGCGGCCAGAACGACGCGCAGGGCGCGCATCAGCGCGGCAGGACTATGGTGCGGATGGCGGACCCCATCCACCGCCGCCGGGTGTCGCCACCACGAACACGTCGCCCGCGCGCATGTCGGTGCTGTCCGTGCCCGTCAGCACCTCGCGAGAGCCATCGGCACGCTCCACCCACTGTTCGCCAGGCAGGCCAGGGAGGCCGCCGTGCAACCCGAACGGGCCTTCGCTGCGGCGGGATGCGACGATGACGGCCTGCATCGGTTCGAGAAAGCGGATGCGCCGGAACGACCCGTCGCCACCCTGCCACTGGCCGGCGCCGCCGGAGCCGCGGCGGATGCTGAACTCCTCCAGCCGGACGGGGTAGCGCAGCTCCAGCACCTCGGGGTCGGTCATGCGGGTGTTGGTCATGTGGGTCTGCACGGCCGATGCGCCGCCCCAGCCCGGACCGGCGCCGACGCCGCCGCAGATCGTCTCGTAGTATTGGGTGGCCGCGTTGCCGAACAGGAAGTTGTTCATCGTCGCCTGGCTGCATGCCAGCGCGTCCAACGCGCCCAGCAGCGTGTTGCACACCGCTTGGCTGACTTCGGTGTTGCCCGCGACCACGGCTGCACCCGGTTCGGGCGAGAGGAAGGTGCCTTTCGGGATGATGATCTGTAGTGGCACGAGGCACCCGTCGTTCAGCGGGATGTCCACGCCGACCAGGCACCGGAAGCTGTACAGCACCGCCGCGCGCGTCACTGCGGGCGGGGCGTTGAAATTGTCCCCGCGCTGCGGCCCGGTGCCGGTGAAATCCACCGTGGCGCTGCGGCTCGCGGCATCGACGGTGATCGCGACGCGCAAGGGCGACCCGTCATCCATGGTGTAGGCGAATGATCCGCTCGGCAGCTTGGCCAGCACGCGGCGTACGCTTTCCTCCGCATTGTCCATGACGTGACGCATGTAGGCCGCAACCGTCTCCCACCCGTAGCGGTCCACCACGCGGGCGAGTTCCTGCACGCCGCGCTCATTGGCGGCGATCTGCGCCTTGATGTCGGCCACGTTCACGTCGGGCGCGCGGGCGGGGTAGCGCGCGCCCGTGAGCAGGGCGCGGAACTCCGTCTCGCGGAAGCGGCCCTGGTCCACCAGCAGGAAGTCGTCGATCACGACGCCCTCTTCCTCCAGCGTGTGGGAGGCCGGCGGGGTCGAACCCGGCGTGATGCCGCCGATGTCGGCATGGTGCCCGCGGGAGCCGACGAAGAAGCGGATGGACGTGCCTGCCGCGTCGAACACCGGGGTGATGACGGTGACGTCGGGCAGATGAGTGCCGCCGTTATAGGGGTTGTTCAGCGCCACCACGTCGCCGGGCCGCAAGGTCGTGCCGCGGTGGCTTAGGACGGTCCTCACGCTCTCGCCCATCGCGCCCAGGTGCACCGGGACGTGCGGCGCGTTGGCGACCAGGCGGCCTTCGGCGTCGAAGATGGCGCATGAGAAGTCCAGCCGCTCCTTGATGTTCACCGAGAGGGAGGTGTTGGCCAGCACCACGCCGGTCTGCTCGGCGACGTTGGTGAACAGGTTGTTGAACAGCTCCAGCAGCACCGGATCGGGGCGCCCGGCGGCGTCGGCATGCTCGGTGGCGCGCGGTGCGGAGCGGCGCAGCAGCAGATGGTTCAGCGGCGTGACTTCGGCGGTCCAGCCGGGTTCGACCACCGTGGTCGCATTGGCTTCGCGGATCAGCACGGGGCCGGTCAGCTGGTCGCCGGCCAGCAAGCCGGTGCGGTCGAAGACGGGAGCGTGGTGTTCGGCGCCGCCGGTCCAGATCGCGACGGTGTCCACCGGCCTGGGCTGTGCTTCAAGCCGGGGTTCGAGCCCGGCTTCGGTCACGCGCTCGCCGGGTGCGATCGCCTCGACTGCGACGGCTTCGACGATCAGCGCGCGCTCGGGGGTGGCGAAGCCGAAGCGGGTGCGGTGGATCGCGGTGAACGCGTCGCGCAGCCCGGGCCCGAGCGGCACTTCGAGCGCGGCCTGCGTTCCGGCGTAGCGCAGGTGCACCCGGCGTTCGACGCGGATGCCGGCGGGGTCTGCGCCTTGCTGCACGAGTGCGGCGGATGCGTCGGCCGCAAGCTCGTCCGCTTGGGCGTCCAGCGCTGACAGATCATCGGTCAGTTCGGTCTCGACGGCTTGCTCGCGCAGCACGGCCTGGTCGGCGAGGCCCATGCCATAGGCCGACAGCACGCCGGCGAACGGGTGGATGAACACCGTGTCCATGCCGAGTTCGTCGGCGACCAGGCAGGCGTGCTGGCCGCCGGCGCCGCCGAAGCATTGCAGGGCGAAGCGGGAGGCGTCGTGGCCCTTCTCCAGCGAAACCTGCTTGATGGCGTTGGCCATGTTGGCCACGGCGATGCGCAGGAACCCCTCGGCGACCGCGCGGCCGTCCTCGCCGGGCACCAGGGCGGCGAACTTCTCCCGCACCACGGCGGCGTCGAGCGGCTGGTCTCCGTCGGGGCCGAAGATGGCGGGGAAATGCTCCGGCTGGATCTTGCCGACCATGACGTTGGCGTCGGTCACGGTCAGCGGACCGCCACGGCGGTAGCAGGCCGGGCCGGGCACGGCGCCGGCGCTATCGGGGCCGACGCGGTAGCGCGCGCCTTCGTTGTGCAGGATCGATCCGCCGCCGGCCGCGACGGTGTTGATCGCCATCATCGGGGCGCGGATGCGCACGCCGGCGACGGCGGTCTCAAACGCGCGCTCGAACGCGCCGTCATACAGGGCCACATCGGTCGAGGTGCCGCCCATGTCGAAGCCGATGATGCTGCCGATCCCGGCGGCTTCCGCGGTGCGTGCCGCGCCGACGATGCCGCCGGCCGGGCCGGACAGGATCGCGTCCTTGCCGCCGAAGGCCGCGGCGTCGGCCAGGCCGCCGTTGGACTGCATGAAGTACAGCTTCACGCCGGGCAGTTCGGACGCCACCTGGTCCACGTAGCGGCGCAGGATCGGGGAGAGATAGGCGTCCACCACGGTGGTGTCGCCGCGCGGCACCAGCCGCAGCAGAGGCGAGGTGGCGTGGCTGGCGGAAACCTGGGCGAACCCGGCCTGGCGCGCCAGCTCGGCCAACCGCTGCTCATGGGCCGGGTATTTCCAGGCATGCATCAGCACGATGGCGCAGGCGCGGATGCCGTCGGACACGGCCGAGCCGAACGCATCGCGCGCCGCGGCTTCGTCCAGCGGTTCGACTTCATTGCCATCGATGCCGACGCGGCCGCCGATCTCGGCGACCCGTTCATGCAGCAGCGACGGCAGTTGCACATTCAGGTCGAACAGGCGCGGCCGGGCCTGGTTGCCGATGCGCAGCGCGTCGGCGAAGCCGCGGCCGACCACCAGCAGCGTGCGTTCGCCGCGCCGTTCGAGCAGCGCGTTGGTGGCGACGGTGGTGCCCATCTTCACTGCGTCGATGGTGCCGGGCGGGATCGCCGCGCCGTCCGGCAGGCCGAGCACGGCCCGGATGCCGGCGACCGCGGCGTCCCGGTAACGCTCCGGGTTTTCACTCAACAGCTTGTGTGCGGACAGCGTGCCTTGGGGATCGCGCGCCACCAAATCGGTGAAGGTGCCGCCGCGATCGATCCAAAACTGCCAGCCCGACATCGATGCCCTCCGAATATGCGTGAAATCACACACAGCGCCTGTCTGGACGCAAGGGCTTGCTGCGGCGGGGGCCGGTGTTCCGGCTGTGACAGAAGGCTACAGCCCGGCTGCGGCGCATGATACGGTTCGCGGCATGGGATATTGGGGCAAGATCATCGGCGGCGCCGCCGGGCTGGTGATGGGCGGGCCGTTCGGGGCGATGATGGGCGCGGCGCTGGGCCATGCCGCAGACCAGGGCTCGACCGGGTTCCGCTTCCGCCTGCCCAGTGCGTTCGGCATCAACCCGGCGCGCGTCGCCGCCATGCTGGGCGGCCGCGACCAGATCTTCGCCGTCGGCGTGGTGACCTTGTCGGCCAAGCTGGCGAAATGCGACGGGACGGTGGTGCGGGAGGAGATCGACGCGTTCAAGCGGCAGTTCCGCATCCCGCCGGAGTCCGTGCGCGATGTCGGCCGCATGTTCGACGCGCAGCGCGACAGTTCGGAGGGGTTCGAGCCGTATGCGGCCCAGCTTGGCGACGCGTTCGCCGATGCGCCCGGCGTGCTGGAGGATGTGCTGGCGGCGCTGTTCGCCATTGCCCGCGCGGACAAGCCGATCGGGGTTCGCGAGACGGATTTCCTGCGGCGTGTGCATGCGCGGTTCGGGCTGGGGCAGCAGTCCTGGGAGCGTGCCAGCGGCGCCACCCCGCGCTTCCGGCCGGAGCCGACCGACGACGCGTATGCGGTGCTGGGCGTCGCCCGCACGGCGACGGATGATGAGGTGCGGGCGGCTTGGAAAGCGCTGGTGCGCTTGAACCATCCTGACAGCCTCGCCTCCCGCGGAGTTCCGAAGGAGTTCATCGCCAGCGCCACCGACAAAGTCGCCGGCATCAACGCGGCATGGGACCGGATCAAGCGCGAGCGGGGATTGTAGCGGTGGTAAAAGCCGTCGTGACGCGAGATCGGGCATGAACGTCGCGCTTCGGGTCGGCATGACGATCACGGACTTCCTGCATTGGGAAGAACGCCAGGAGCTGCGTTACGAGTTCGATGGCGAGCGCCCTGTCGCGATGACGGGTGAAACCCAGCACCATGCCATTGCCGCCGAAGTTTTCACCCGAAACGGCAACGACTGGGCTGGCCGGATCCAAGGTGCGGGTTCAACGCTGGCGATCCCCGAAGCCGGCATAGAAATACCGCTCGACGAACTCTACGAGGGGCTGGATTTCACCGCTTCCGCTTGACGCCCCAGCACCCCGCGCGCACACACCGCCGGGTCAGGCGGCTGGACGGCCGCTGCTTCCTGTCTGCGCCGTTTTGGCAGCGGGGGGTGGAGGAAAGTCCGGGCTCCACGGGAAAACGGTGCCGGCTAACGGCCGGCGGGGGCGACCCTAGGGAAAGTGCCACAGAAAAC
>CAZZVB010000059.1:0-17969 GCA_964657445.1 uncultured Burkholderiaceae bacterium
CTGACTGCCGGCCCACGAGTCGTCGTGGCGAATTTGCCCTACAACATTGCCACGCCCCTATTCATCGGCTGGCTGCGCCAGGCGGCGCAGTGGGAACGGCTGACGCTGATGTTCCAGCTCGAAGTCGCGGAACGGATCTGCGCGCCGCCGGGCAGCGAGGCGTACGGGCGGCTGGCCGTGCTGGCGCAATGGACCGGCACCGCATCCGTGCTGACGCGCATCCCCGCTTCGGCCTTCTGGCCGCCACCCAAGGTCGTGTCCGCCGTGATCGGCTTCGTTCCGCACCCTCAGCAGCCATCCCCGGCGCTGTTCGCGACGATGGAGCGCCTGACGGCGGCGGCGTTCGGTCAGCGCCGGAAGATGCTGCGCGGCGCATTGCGGGGCATCGGCGGAGAAGCCTTGCTCACGCGTGCAGGGATCGCACCCGAGCGGCGGGCCGAGACGCTGACGATCGCGGAGTTCGATAAACTCGCGGGCCTACTGCACGGGCAGGAGACAGGAGGCCGCTAAAGCGCCCGCTGACCCGCCTCCCGCCCTGACCTTGCCGCCAGATTGTGCGAACCGGCACGGATTGCCAACGTTACCGGATCATGCGGCGTTCAAGGAGTGGACCTTTGCGTTCGGCGTATCTGGCCCCACTGGTCCTGATCGATCAGGTGCCAGACGGGCCGTGCGGGTTCGGTGTGCGTCCGTGCTGACGAAGGCGTTGTTCGGGCTTGTGGGCCTGGTGTTGTTGGTCGCGGCTGGCGTGTTTGCCTATGACGCAGCGGTGTTCCGCAACCGGGCGGCGCGGGCCGACGGCGTGGTGGTTGCTTTGCGTGCCGGCGGAAGCCACCCGACGATACGGTTCCAGGCGGAAAACGGGACCGCGTTCGAGTTCGACGCCAACGGGCTGATCTTCGGGTACGGCAAGGGCGACCCGGTTCGCGTGCTCTATGACACGGCGGAGCCGCAGCGGACGGCGGCCCTTGCCGCGGTGGGATCCTATTGGTTCTGGCCCATCATATTGTCGGCAATCGGGTTTAGTTTTCTGTTGACGTTGCTGCCGTCACGCTGATGGGGTTTGAGGAGCGCGATCGTTTGCCAGCCGTCGGCGGCGGCGCAGCCGGTTGAGGCGCTTAGCCTGGACCTTATGGGCGCGGATGCGTCGCAGTCGGCTCATCTTGTGCCGATAGCAGGAACACTGACCGTATCTCGTAACGATACCGCGGCGGGTGGCGCGGCGGAGCCTGCCGACAAGCTGGACATGGTATTCGGTCCATCGATTTGGGCAAACACGGCGGCATTGCTTTGGCTTGCTGGCGAAGCGGCGCAGGTAAGCGCCGTGTTCACGGTGACCATAACGGCGCCATTTCGTAGCGACGGCCGGCGGGCCTGCTCAGTACACCACCACGCTGCGGATACTCTCACCGCGGGTCATCAGATCAAACCCTTCGTTGATCTGGTCCAGCGGCAGGATGTGCGTGATCAGGTCGTCGATGTTGATCTTTCCCTCCATGTACCAGTCCACGATCTTGGGCACGTCCGTGCGGCCTCGCGCGCCGCCGAAGGCGCTGCCCTGCCACACGCGGCCGGTGACGAGCTGGAACGGCCGGGTGCTGATTTCCTGCCCCGCCGCCGCCACGCCGATGATGGTGGATTTGCCCCAGCCCTTATGCGCGCACTCCAGCGCCTGGCGCATCAGCGTGGTGTTCCCCACACACTCGAAGCTGTGGTCCGCACCGCCCTTCGTCAGCTCCACCAGGTGCGGCACGAGGTCGCCGGCCACGTCCTTCGGATTGACGAAATGCGTCAGGCCGAACTTGCGCGCCAATTCCTCGCGCGCCGGGTTCAGGTCCACGCCGATGATCATGTCCGCGCCGGCCAGACGCGCGCCCTGAATGACATTGAGGCCAATGCCGCCAAGGCCGAATACCACCACGTTGTCGCCGGGTTGGACCTTGGCCGTGAAGATCACGGCGCCGATGCCCGTCGTGACGCCGCAGCCGATGTAGCAGATCTTGTCGAACGGCGCGTCCGGCCGGACCTTGGCCAGCGCGATCTCCGGCAGGACGGTGAAGTTGGCGAAGGTGCTGGTGCCCATGTAGTGCAGCAGCGGCTTGCCTTGGAACGAGAACCGGCTGGTGCCGTCCGGCATCAGGCCGCGGCCCTGGGTCACGCGGATCTTCTGGCACAGGTTGGTCTTGCGGCTGAGGCAGTATTCGCACTCGCGGCATTCCGGCGTGTAGAGCGGGATGACGTGGTCGCCCTTTTTCAGGGAGTGCACGCCGGGCCCGACATCGACCACGATGCCCGCGCCCTCGTGGCCCAGGATCGCGGGAAACAGGCCTTCCGGATCGGCGCCGGAGAGCGTGTACTTGTCGGTGTGGCAGATGCCCGTGGCCTTGATCTCGACCAGGACCTCGCCCTCGCGCGGGCCATCCAACTGCACCGTCTCGACACTGAGCGGCTTGCCTGCTTCGAACGCGACCGCTGCACGCACGTCCATTGCGGTGTCTCCTGTGTGGTGGTCGGCATCATGGCGCATCGCGCGCCCACGGCAACGCCCTAACCGAGCAGTGCCTCCGCCTCGGCCCAGATCTGCCGGACGATGTCGCCGGCGGGTTCGGCGCGGGCGAGCGCCGCGGCTTGCCCGGCCCATGCCTGCATCCGGTGCACGTCGTTCGCCCGGGTGGCGGCCGCACGCATCGGGGCTGTCAAGGCGCGCTGCACCGGATAGGGCGCGGGCGGTATCGCCGCAGCCGCGCGCACGTAATCCGTCGCCAGGCTGCGGGCCAGGCGGCCGCTGAAGGCGCGGGTCTGCACGGTCGGCATGTCCGGGTCGGCGAGCGCGTCGGCATAGGCGGACGGCAGTTCGGCTTCCGGCGCGCGCAGGAACCCGGTGCCGATCTGCACGGCGCTCGCGCCCAACGTCAGCGCGGCCGCAATACCGCGCCCATCGGTGATGCCGCCCGTGGCGATCAGCGGCAACGGCAGCGCGTCGGCGATGCGAGGAAGCAGCGTGAACAGGGTGTCCGCCTGCCGCTCGGCCGCAGCCTGGTCGAAGCTGCCGCGATGCCCGCCGGCCTCCACACCCTGCACCACCAGCGCGTCCGCCCCCGCCTCGGCGGCTTCGAAGGCCTCGTCCCGGGTTGTCACGCAGGCGAACCACGCGATGTCGCGCTGCTTGAGTTGCGCCACGAACGCCTGAGGGTACACCCCCATGATCGAGGAGACGACTGCGGGCCCGGCAGCCAGCACCGCGTCGCACTGCGACGCGAAATCCGGCGGCTGGGCGTCGCCAGCCTCGGCCGGAACGGGCGGTCCCCAGTGGCCGAGGAAGCTGCGGACGTTCGTTTCGATCGCCAGGTCACGCACCGGCGGCGGGTCGGGAATCCAAAGGTTGAGCTGGAACGCTCCGTTGCTGGCGGAACGGAAGCGCCGCACCCAATCCGCGATGGCCGCCGGGTCCATCGTCAGTGCGCCGCAGCCGCCCATGCCGCCTGCACTCGCAACCGCCGCCGCGAGACCCGGCGGGCACGCGCTGGCCATCGGCGCCATCAGGATCGGCACGCGCAGCCCGAACCGGCCGCAAAATGCTTCGGCGCGAACGCGGGGAGACGTCATGTCGCCATCCTGTGACGGGGTTGCACGGCCAGCACGGTCTCAATCGCAGCAGAGATAGCCAGCGCCAGCAGGGCCAGGCGGAACACCGAGGCGTAGCCGCCGGTGGCATTGTAGAGCCACGCCATGCCGTAAGCGCCGGCCGCTTGTCCCAGGCCCCAGGCGATGGTCGCAAATGTCCATCCGCGCTGCCGCGACGCCGGGTCAACGCCAGCCATATGCACGATGCGGCCCAGCATCATCGCGGTGATGCCGGGGGTCAGCATGCCGCCCACCACGGCTGAGATCGCAACGGCAAGCCAACTGCCCGATAGCCCGAGCAAGAGCAGGAGGCAGAGAGCGGTCGTGAGCATCATCAACCGCATGGTGGCGGCTGCGCCGATGCGGTCCGCCAGGCGTCCGGCCACGATCGGCCCGACCAGGGCGCCGGCGCCGAACAGCACCCAGATCCCTGCCCCGGCGGCGAGGCCGCGCCCGAGTCCGCGCGCCACGAAATCCACCAGAAACACCATGTGCGGAACCATCGACACCGCGCAGAGCCCGTAACTGACGCTGACGGCGGCGAACCGGACCGTCGGGGACGCTTCGGCAACGATGGCCGGCGGGGACATGTCGGGCCAGAAATTCCACGATACGGCCGAGAGGACGAGGCACGCGAAGGCAAGGCCCAGCCACGCCTCGGTCAGCCCCCATTCCAGCAGCAGCGGCACCAGCGTGCCGGACGCGGCGACGCCGAGCCCGACGCCGGTCAGGATCAGGCCGCTGGCAAAGCCGCGGCGGGCGACCGGAACATGGGCGAGGACCGAAGACGGACCGAGGATCATGAGAAATCCGCCGGCGATGCCGGAGACCAGCCGCCACGCGAAGAACCAGGCGAACGGCATCGGGACGCAACACGCCGCCAGCGACAGCGTGGCTGCCAGCATCGAGGCGCGCAGCAACGGAACCGTGCCGGTCCGCCGCGCCGTGTGACGTGCTGCCAGCGCGCCGCCGAGATAGCCGAGCAGATTGGCGGCGCCCAGGTAGGCCGCGGCACCCGGTGAAAACCATCCCTGCGCAATCAACACCGGCAAAAGCGGCGAGTAGGCAAAGCGGGCCAGGCCAATGCCCACCAAGGTCGCCGACATGCCAGCCAGGACCGTGCGCCACGGCATCGTCTCGGAAGGGCTCATGGCGTCAGCCTAACGCGCCGTTCCCAGCTGGATACAAGCAGTTACGGCAGGGCTGCCTAGCCGTGCGATGCGCCCTTGAACGCCGCCTGTTGCTCCGGCGAGGCAGGCGCCTGGTGCTTGGCCTGCCACTCCTTGTAGGGCATGCCGTACACGATCTCCCGCGCTTCGGGGTCGGTCAGGATGACGTCGCGGGACTCGGCGGCTTCGCGGTACCAACGGCTGAGGCAGTTGCGGCAAAACCCGGCCAGATTCATCAGGTCGATGTTCTGCACGTCGGTCCGCTCGCGAAGATGCTCCACCAGGCGGCGGAATGCGGCGGCCTCGAGTTCGGTGCGGGTCGCGGGCTCGATCGGTGTCATGCAAACTCCTCCTGCCCGGCATATGGCGGCGGGCGGTCGCGTTCGCCATACTCCTAGCATGGGATGGAATGACGAGGCCGCGCGAAGCCTGTTGCGGGCGCTGTTCGACGCGGGCGTGAAGGCCGCCGATCCCGCGGCCGTGCTGGCCGCCCATTTGCCGCCGAAGCCGAGGGGACGCTGCATCGTCGTGGGCGCCGGCAAGTCCGCCGCCACCATGGCCGCGGCACTCGAGGCTGCCTGGCCGGACGTCGATCTGCGCGGCGTCGTGGTCACCCGCTACGGCCATGCCGTTCCGACGGCCCGCATCCGGGTGCTGCAAGCCTCCCACCCCGTGCCGGATGCCGGCAGCGAGGCCGGGGCGCGGGCGCTGATGGCGGAAGTGGCCGGGCTCGGCGCTGACGATCTGGTGCTGGCGCTGATCTCCGGCGGCGGCTCGGCGCTGGCGGCGCTGCCAGGACCGGGTCTGACGCTGGCGGACAAGCAGGCGGTCAATGCGGCCCTGCTGTCGTCGGGCGCGCCGATCGGGGTGATGAACGCCGTCCGCAAGCACCTGTCCGGCATCAAGGCCGGGCGGCTTGCGGCGGCAGCGGCGCCGGCCGCCGTCATCACCCTGGCGATATCGGACGTGCCCGGCGACGACCCGGGCGTGATCGCCAGCGGGCTGACCGTGCCCGGCGCACCCTCCCGCGCGGCGGTGCGGGCGATGGTGGCCGATTACGGCGTGGTGCTGCCGCCCGCCGCGGCGGCGCTGCTGGCGAGCGAGGACAACCTGCCGCCGCCTGCCGCCGCCATCGACTTCCGCATGATCGCGACACCGGCCATGGCGCTCGCCGCCGCCGCCGAGACCGCGCGCCGGGCCGGCATCACCCCAATGATCCTGGGTGACGCGCTGGAAGGCGAGAGCCGTGAGCTGGGCACCGTGATGGCGGGGATCGCGCGCAGCGTGCAGACCCACGGCCACCCCCTGCCCGCGCCCTGCGTGCTGCTGTCCGGCGGCGAAACCACCGTGACGATCACGGGCGGACGCGCCGGGCGCGGCGGACGCAACACCGAATTCCTGCTCGGGCTGGCGGTCGCGCTGCGCGGCACGCCTGGTATCTGGGCCGCGGCCGGCGACACCGACGGCATCGACGGCACGGAGGACGCGGCGGGCGCCCTGGTGACGCCGACCACGCTGGAACGGGCCATGGCGCACGGGCTCGATCCGCAGGGCGTGCTGCGCAGCCACGATAGCTACACGCTGTTCGACCGGCTGGGAGACCTGATCCGGACCGGCCCGACGCTGACCAATGTCAACGACCTGAGGGCCATCCTGGTCGCGTAGGCGGCCTGGCCTTTCCAAAGCACAAGATCGGAGCTTGCCCATGGCCCAGTCCAAGCTGCGCCGCCGCCGCCGCACGAAGATCGTCGCCACGCTCGGCCCAGCCAGCAGTTCCTACGAGATGCTGGGCCGGCTGTTCCGCGGCGGCGCCGACGTGTTCCGGCTCAACTTCAGTCACGGCTCGCACGAGGACCATCTGGAGCGGATCACGATGATCCGCGCGCTGGAGGAGGAGATGGGACGGCCGATCGGCATCCTGGCCGACGTGCAGGGGCCGAAATTGCGCGTCGGCCGCTTCCAGGCCGGCCGCGTGTCATTGCAGACGGGGCAAAGCTTCCGGCTCGATCTGTCGCCCGTGCCCGGCGACACCCGCCGCGTGCAACTGCCGCACCCCGAGATCATGGCCGCCGCCGGCATCGGAACCACGCTGCTGCTGGATGACGGCAAGCTGCGGCTGCGCGTCTCGCGCAAGCGCGAGGATCACCTGGAATGCGAGATCGTCACCGGCGGCCCGCTCTCCGACCGAAAGGGCGTCAACGTCCCGGACGTGGTGCTGCCGATTCCGGCACTGACCAGGAAGGACCATGAAGATCTCAACTTCGCCCTGGAACACGGGGTGGACTACATAGGATTGTCCTTCGTCCAGCGGCCTGAGGATGTGGCCGAGGCGCGCGCCATCGCAAACGGCCGGGCCTGGATCATGACCAAGCTGGAAAAGCCGCAGGCGCTGGACAATCTCGACGGCATCCTGGCGCTGTCCGACTGCGTGATGGTCGCCCGTGGGGATCTCGGCGTGGAGCTGCCACCGGAAGAAGTGCCGCTGGCGCAGAAGCGCATCGTGCGCGCCGCCCGGCAGCTCGGGCTGCCCGTCGTCGTGGCGACCCAGATGCTGGAGAGCATGATCAGCGCCCCTGCCCCGACGCGGGCCGAAGCGTCCGACGTCGCGACCGCGGTGTTCGATGGCGCGGACGCCGTCATGCTGTCGGCGGAAACCGCGGCCGGCCAGTATCCTTACGAAGCCGTCAACATGATGGATCGCATCATCGACCGCGTGGAGCAGGACCCGGGCTGGAGGGAGCTTTGCGAAACCGGCCGGCCCGCGCCGGAAAACACCGTGGCCGACGCGATCGCCGACGCCGCGCGCCAGATCGGCAAGACGATCGGCGCCAGCGCCATCGCCGCCTACACCATGTCGGGTTCGACCGCGCTGCGCATCGCCCGCACGCGCCCCGCGAGCCCGGTGCTCGGCCTGACCACGGTGCAGCAGACCGCGCGCCGGATGGCGGTGGTGTGGGGCGTGCATGCCCTGGTCACCGGTGAGACGCACACGATGACGGAGACGGTCAACCGCGCCGGACGCATTGCGCGCACGGAGGGCTTTGCTGCGCACGGGGACCACGTGGTGGTCGCGGCGGGCGTGCCGTTCGGCCAGGCTGGGACGACCAATGCCCTGCGGGTCACGACCGTGAAATAGCGCGACGTTGGCAAGCATCTGCGCACGCCCGCGCGCGATATGCCGTCTGGCCTAGGTCACGACTAACCCACGTTACCGGGTCATCCAAGCGTCGTGACTGCCGTAGGCTAGATTACCGACATGTTAGGCAGGTTTCGATGCGGGACGAATTGCGAGAAATCATCGCTGCGCACGGTAAACTTTCAACACCGATCGACCAGCTCGGCGACGATGCCGATCTGTTCGCCGCGGGAATGGACAGCCTCGCCGTCGTCAACGTGATGCTCAGCATCGAGGAACGCTTCGGCCTCGAACTGCCGGACGCCATGCTGAACCGGCGCTCATTCGCGAGCATCTCCGCCCTGGAGGGCGCATTGCGCTCGGTCGCGGCATGATGACGATGGCCCGCCGCATCGAAGCGGCCAAACCAGCGGCCAGCCAATCGCCGGCCGGCGATGCCCTCGCGCGGGTCTGCAGCGTCGCGCGTGAAAACGCCGAAGCGGTGGACCGGGAGGGCCGCTTCCCGGCCGAGACGATTTCGGCGCTGCGCGATGCAGGCTTGCTGGGCGCTCTGCTGCCCAAGAAGTTCGGCGGCCAGGGTGCCACCGTGCGCGAAGTGGCCGCCACCTGCTATGCGCTGGGACGATGCTGTTCATCGTCGGCGATGATCCTGGCGATGCACCACATCCAGGTCGCCAGCCTGGTCAATCATGCAGGCGAGACGGTTTGGCTAAGGCGTTTCCTGACTCGGGTCGGTGACGAAGGCCTGCTGCTCGCGTCGGTGACATCCGAGATCGGCGTGGGCGGCAACATGCGGACGAGCCTCTGCGCGGTGCAGCCAGCCGAGCCGGGCCGGTTCAAACTCGTCAAGCAGGCGAGCACCGTCTCCTACGGCGGCTATGCGGATGCGCTCGTCATCACCGCCCGCGCGCATCCAGGCGCGGACAGCGGTGACCAGGTGCTGGTTGTCGCACCCGTGGAACCCGGCGTGCTCAAGCGCATGGGCGGCTGGGATACCATGGGCATGCGGGGGACGCGCAGCGAGCCGTTCACGGTCAGCGTGTCCGGCACCACGGACCAGATCGTACCCGCGCCGTTCGCGCAAATCGCCGCAGAAACGATGGTGCCCGTGTCGCACCTGCTTTGGGCCAGCCTATGGTGCGGCATCGCGGCAGACGCCGTGACGCGCGCGCGCGCCTTCGTGCGCGGCAAGATGCGCGCCAGCAAGGGCCATCTGCCCGATGGCGCCGGACGCCTGGTGCGGGCGGTCGAACAGCTTCTGTCCATCGAAGCCCGCGTGAGGCTGGCCCTGATCGACTTCGAGTCGGAGGGGCAAGGACAATCCTTTGCCGAATCGGCTGCGATGAACATGCTCAAGACGTCGGTCTCCGATGCGTGCCTCTCGGTGGTCGAGGATGCCATGCTGGTGTGCGGCTTTGCCGGCTATAGCAACACCGGGCCGTGCAGCCTGTCCCGCCATCTGCGCGACATGCATTCGGCAAGGCTGATGATCCACAACGACCGGGTTCGCGACAACACGGCCCGCTTGCTGATCATGCAGGCTCCATCGCTCGGCATTGCGTAGGAGCGGAGCCATGGATGCCGAGACGCCGTTCCGCGACCAGCTCTTCGAGGCAGGCCTCCTGATCCCCACCGGCGTGGACGGGCTCTACGGCCGCTCGGGCACCTATGAACTCGTCGTCGAGGCGGTCGAACACCTGATCACCCGCCTTGGAGCCGGCGCCCGGGCGGAAATCATGCGGTTTCCACCCGGCCTTCCCCGCACCCAGTTCGAGCAAAGCGGCTACCTGAAAGGCTTTCCGCATCTGGCCGGGACGGTCCACTGCTTCTGCGGCAACGAGGGCGCGCATCGCGAGCTGCTGCGCTGCGTCGATGCCGGGGAAGACTGGTCGGCTGGGCAATCGATGTCGGACATCGTGCTCACCCCGGCGGCCTGTTACCCGATCTATCCCGTGCTCGCATCGCGCGGCCGCTTGCCCGCAGGCGGCGCGCTGATCGACGTGGCGTCCTTCTGCTTCCGGCATGAACCGTCGCTCGAACCCACCCGGCAGCAGATGTTCCGCATGCGTGAATACGTGCGGATCGGCACGCCCACGCAAGTCCTGGAGTTCCGCGGGGAATGGCTGGAGCGGATGACCAAGGTTGCCGCAAGCCTGGGCATGCCGCACCAGATCGACGTCGCCAATGATCCGTTCTTCGGGCGGGCGGGCAAGGTGCTGGCGGAAAGCCAGCGGCAGCAGGCGCTGAAGTTTGAGCTGATGATCCCCGTCAACAGCACCGAAAGCCTGACGGCGTGCACCAGCTTCAACTACCACATGGACCACTTCTCCCAGGTTTGGGAGCTTCGCATGCCGGACGACAGCAAGGCCCACACGGCCTGCATCGGCTTCGGCGTCGAACGGCTGACCCTGGCGCTGTTCCGTCATCACGGCTTGCGGCCGGGTCAGTGGCCGGAGCGCGTGAGGACCGTGCTTTGGCCCTAGTCGATCGCGGCCAGGACCTTGTCCATTCGGCCAGCCAAACCGCGGCCGACGCGTTGGCGATGCATCCGGTGTACATCAACGGATCCCTGGGATGGCTGCACCGGCCGTCGCGGATGGATGCCAGCTTCGGCGTCGTGTTGTGCCCGGCGCTTGGCCGGGAGGCGCGCTGGACCTATCGCGCCATGCGCCAGCTTGCCGACCGGCTTGCGGCGGCCGGGCTGCCGGCCTTGCGCTTCGAGTATCCCGGCACTGGCGATTCCGCGGACGTGCCGCCTTGGGAACAGCCGCTCGCCGCGTGGCGCGACAGCGTCCATGCCGCCGCGGATTGGCTGCGGGCGCAAACCGGGCTGCAGCGGGTTGCGTTCGCCGGCTTGCGCTTCGGCGCCCTGCTGGCGGCCGACGTGGCAGCCAGCCGCGACGATGTCGCCGCGATTGCTCTGCTCGGGCCCGTCGTGTCGGGGCGCGGCTATGTCCGCGAACTGCGCCTGGCGGCGATCGGCGGTGAGGGCGACGCGGCACCGGAACAGGGCATCGAGCTCGACGGCACGGCGCTGCCCGAAGCCACGCTGCTGGACATCGGCAAGATCGACCTCAACCGCGCCACCCAGGCGCCCGCTCCATCAATGTTGCTCCTCGATGAAAGCGAGCGCGGCGGGACCTATGCCGGCAGGATGCTGGCGCTGGGTGCAGACGTCCAGCGCGCGCCCTTCCCCGGCTACGATCGCCTGATGCGCGTCGCGACGTCGAACCAGGTGCCGCATGCAGCCCTGGACAGCGTGGTGACGTGGTTCGGCAGCCTGCCCGACACGTTCATCCCCGGGTCGCAGACGTTTGGCCGAACTCTCCCGGTGGCGGCGCTGCTTCGGCAGGCCGACTGCAACGAAACGCCCCTGATCTTCGGGCCGGAGCGCCGGCTCGCCGGGGTGCTGTGTGAACCCGCCGGCCCGAGCGCGGGCGGCCGCGCGGTGCTGATCGTCAATACCGGGGGCGATCCGCGCGGCGGCATCGGCCGGTTTTCCGTGGCGCTGGCGCGCAGCTTGGCGGCCTGCGGCGTGGCGTCGCTCCGGTTCGATTTTGCCGGGCTGGGCGACAGCCGGCTACCCGGCGACGATGACAGCCACCTCTATGAGACAAGCCGGGCCGCCGACATCGCAGCGGCGCTCGATCAACTCGAACACTATGGCTACCGCCGGCTTGGCGGCATCGGCCTGTGCACGGGCGCCTACCACCTGCTGCACGCAGCCGTTCAGCAATGGCGGCTCGATACCATGGTGCTGATCAACCTCGTCACCTTCGCCTGGCGGCCCGGCGATGTGCTGGAGGTGGCGCAGCGGGCGCTCGGCCATTCCAACGGCCACTATAAGGAGCTCGCCTGGAAGTTCAGGACGTGGAGGCGCGTGCTGAACGGCGGCGTCGATCTACGGCACGTGGCGAAAACGCTGTGCAGCCGGCTGGTGAGCCGGGTGACGCGGGGCGGCGCCAATCTGCTGGCGGCGGCGGGGGTGCAGACCAGCCTCAACAAGCCGCGGCGCATACTGCAATCGATGCTCGGACGCGGCGTTCACGTGCTGATGGTGTTCGGCTTCGATGACCCGGGCGTCGCACCGCTGGAAGCCAATTTTGGCCGGAAGGGCCGTGCCTTGGCAGCCATGCGCGGCGCCGAGGTCAGGATCGAACGCGGGATCGACCACACCCTGTCCCGCGGCGTGATGCAAACCCGGGTCATCCAGATCATCGAGGATTTCCTGGCCGAAGCGTTCTGACTTCCGTTGTCCCGAGCCAGTCAATCCGGCAGGCGTGTCCCGGTTGAGCCGCAGCAGCCCGCGGTGACGCGTCGCGTCAGCTGAGCCGCCGCACCACCGCTTCGGTGAAGCCCTTGGTCGTCGCCGTGCCGCCGAGGTCACCGGTGCGGATGCCGTCCTGGTTCAGCACCGCCGCGATGGCCGCATCCAGCCGCCGTTTCTCAGCACCTAGCCCCGCGTGATCCAGCATCAGTGACGCGGCCAGCAGAAGCGAGGTCGGGTTGGCGATCCCCTTCCCGGCGATATCGGGCGCCGAACCGTGCACCGCCTCGAAAATCGCCGCCGACGTGCCGATGTTCGCACCCGGCGCCATGCCGAGGCCGCCCACCAGCCCGGCCGCCTCGTCCGACAGGATGTCGCCGAACAAATTGGTCGTGACGATCACGTCGAACTGCCACGGGTTCAGCACCAGCTGCATCGCGCACGCATCGACGATGCGGTCATCCAGCGCGACCCGGCCCTCATACTCCTTCGCCATGACGCGGGCTTCGTCCAGGAACAGCCCGGTCAGTGCCTTCAGCACATTCGCCTTGTGCACCGCCGTGACCTTCTTGCGGCCGTTGCGCAGCGCGTATTCGAACGCATAGCGAAGGATCCGCTGCGCGCCGGCCCGCGTGTTCACGCCGGAGGAAATTGCGACTCCGTGCGGGTCATCGCCGACGGGGATGAAATGCTCGTAGGCGACGTAGAACCCTTCCAGGTTCTCCCGGATGATCACCAGGTCGATGTCGTCATACCGGCCGCCGGGGATCAGGGTGCGCGCCGGGCGAACGTTGGCATAGAGGTGGAATTCCTCCCTCAGCCGCACGTTGACGGACCGGAACCCGCCGCCGACCGGCGTGGTGAGCGGGCCTTTCAACGCCAATCGCGTGCGCCGGATACTGTCCAAGGTCGCCGTTGGCAGCGGGTCCCCGGAATCCGCCACCGCCGCCATTCCGCCGGCCTGGCGGTCCCAGGCGAACGGCGCGCCGAGCGCATCCAGCACGGCCACGGTCGCATCCACCACTTCCGGGCCAATGCCGTCGCCCGCAATCAAGGTTGCTTCGATCATCGTTCCGCCTGACGCTACGGTGAACAGTTACTTCGCAGCGCAGCATAGGACTGACCGCCCCGTTGGCCAAAGCCCCAATAGACGGACCGGCGCGGGCGGCCCACATTGCGCTGCAGCACCAGCCGGGGAGACTATGGATGGCCGTAAACACCGTCGAGCCGTTCGACTGCATCGTGTTTGGCGCGACCGGCGACCTGACGCTGCGAAAGCTGTTGCCGGCGCTCTACAACCGCTACCGTGACGGTCAGATTCCGGAGTCGGCGCGCATCATCGGGGCCGCCAGATCCGATTATAATGACGACAGCTTCCGCAGCCGCACGCTGGACGCGCTGGGCAAGCACGTCGCCAAGCCGGACCAGGACAAGGCGGTCGCCGATCGCTTCGCCCAGCACGTGCATTATGCCCGCGGCGACGCCGGCAAGGAGGGCGGGCTGGACGCGCTGACGGCGCTGCTGGCCGAACATCCCGACCGCATCCGTGTGTTCTATCTCGCGACATCGCCCGATTTATACGGCCCGATCTGCGATAACCTGAAAGCCGCCGGGCTCGTGACCGAGCACAGCCGGGTCGTGCTGGAAAAGCCGATCGGCCACGACCTCGCCTCTGCCCGGCAGATCAATGATGTCGTGGGCGCCGTGTTCAGCGAAGACCAGACGTTCCGCATCGACCATTATCTGGGCAAGGAGACGGTGCAGAACCTTCTCGCCCTGCGCTTCGCCAACGTGGTGTTCGAGCGCATCTGGAATGCCGACGTCATCGATCACGTGCAGATCACGGTCGGCGAGACCGTGGGGGTCGAGGGCCGTGGCGACTACTACGACAACTCCGGCGCGCTGCGCGACATGGTGCAGAACCACCTGATGCAGTTGCTCTGCCTGCTCGCGATGGAGCCGCCGACCAGCCTGGGCGCCGACGCCGTGCGCGACGAGAAGATGAAGGTGCTCCGCGCGCTCAAGCCGATCCCGCGCTACCAGGTCGGGCAGGTCACGGTGCGCGGCCAATATTCGCACGGCGCGGTGGAGGGCAAGTCGGTGCCGGGTTACCTGGCCGATCTCGGCGAGGGCCGCACCAGCCGCACCGAGACGTTCGTCGCCATCAAGGCCGAGATCCAGAACTGGCGCTGGGTCGGCGTGCCGTTCTACCTGCGCAGCGGCAAACGCCTGCCGCAGAAGGTCAGCGAGATCGTCGTGCAGTTTCGCGGTGCGCCGTTCAACGTGTTCCAGCGCGAGGCCGCCGACGACATGCTGTCGCCGAACAAGCTGATCATCCGGCTACAGCCGCACGAAGGCATGAAGCTGGAGCTGATGACCAAAAGCCCCGAACCCGGCGGCCTGCACCTCAGCCCGACCAAGCTCGACATCAGCTTCGAGAAGGCGTTCGCCACCCGTTACCCCGACGCCTACGAGCGGCTGCTGATGGACAGCGTGCGCGGCAACCCGACCCTGTTCATGCGGCGCGACGAAGTGGAGGCGGCGTGGAGCTGGGTCGAGCCGATCATCGAAGCCTGGGACGAGACGCGCGAGCCGCCGCGCCTGTATCCGGCCGGAAGCTGGGGCCCCACTTCGGCGATCGCGCTGATCGAGCGGGATGGCCGCACCTGGTACGAGGAACTCGAGTGACGCCGATGCTGGCGCGGTTCGAGCGGTATCCGCTGACCTTCGGGCCGACCCCGATCGAGAAGCTTTCGCGGCTGACCGCGCATCTCGGCGGCGATGTGGAGATCTACGCCAAGCGGGACGACTGCAACTCCGGCCTGGCATTCGGCGGCAACAAGCTGCGCAAGCTCGAGTACATCGTGCCCGACGCGATCGCGAGCAACGCCGATACGCTGGTGTCGATCGGTGGAGTGCAGTCCAACCACACCCGCATGGTCGCGGCGGTCGCGGCCAAGATCGGCATGAAGTGCCTGCTGATCCAGGAAAGCTGGGTCCCGCACGAGGACGCCGTGTATGACCGCGTCGGCAACATCCTGCTCTCCCGCATCATGGGCGCTGAGACGCAACTGGTGGACGAGGGCTTCGACATCGGCATCCGCGAGAGCTGGACGAAGGCGCTCGACGAAGTGCGTGCGCGGGGCGGCAAGCCCTACGCCATCCCGGCCGGCGCGTCGGTGCACAAGTTCGGCGGCCTCGGCTACGTCGGTTTCGCGGAGGAGGTGCGGGCGCAGGAAGAGCAGATGGGTCTGCGGTTCGACTACGTGATCGTCTGCACCGTCACCGGATCGACCCATGCCGGGATGGTGGTCGGGTTTGCCGCGGATGGCCGGGCGCAGCAGGTGATCGGGATCGACGCATCCTGCACGCCGGCGCAGACCAAGGCGCAGGTGCTGGAGATCGCGCAGAACACGGCGGACCTCGTCGGGGTCAGGCCGATCACCGCCGCCGATATCATACTGCGGGAGGAGTATGCTTATCCCGTGTACGGCGTGCCGTCGAAGGAGACGGTGGACGCCATCCGCCTATCGGCCCGGCTGGAAGGCATGATCACGGATCCGGTTTACGAGGGCAAATCCATGCAGGGCATGATCGACCTGGTGCAGACCGGATTTTTTCCCAAGGGATCGAAGGTGCTCTACGCCCATCTGGGCGGCGCCCCGGCGTTGAACGGATATAGCTACACGTTTCGAAAGGGCTGAGAGAAACCCCCTCCCGTTGCGGGAGAGGGTTGGGCGGCGGCGTTAATTTCGCCGCCAGACTTCTTCGTTCAGCAGGTCGGCAAACGCGGTCCATAGCGTCAGCGGCACCTGCGAGAACGCGACCAGCTTGTCCACCTTGGATGACGCCGCGACCAGGCCGAGCGCCGCGGCCACTTCGGCGCTGAGCAACACTGTCGAGCCGGCGAGGTCTTTGCGGCCGAACAGCAGGTATGGGTGGGCGCCGATCGCGGCCACGTTGGCGCCCCAGGCTGCAACGGCCACGGTCCGCTGCGGGCTCGGCGGCGCCGCGATGAGCCGATAGCCGGCCCAGCCGAGCAGCGGATAGAGGACAGCCCAGGCCCCGCCGAAGACCGGGCCGGGCGGATTGAACGGCGCCTTGTTCAGCCGCGCATACCACGCCGCGGTGCGGGGATGGTCCGGACTGGGTGCGTAACGCTTGCCGGCGAGCGCGGCGACGGCGATGGTAGAGCCAGCGAGCAGTGCGGCGGACAGCTTGTTCATGCGGCAAAGCCCCTTGTTGCACGCTGCTGAACGCGGGGCGGGATGGCTGGTTACGCCACCTCGCCGTTCACGAGCCGTCGCACTGCGCTGGCGAACGCCGCCGGAGCCTCCTGCGGGATATTGTGCCCGACACCGGGCAGGATGTGGCGCTCGTATCCGCCGGTGAAGTGGCGTGCCGCGGTATCGGACTCCTTCAGTGGCGATACCCCATCATCGGCGCCGTGCAGCACGATGGTGGGGACGCGGATGGGGGGCTGCGCCGCGAGCCGCTGCTCCAGGGGTTCGACCGCCGGGTCCCCCGGCACGAGGCCGAACCGATGCCGGTACGAGTGGATGACCACGTCCACGAAGTCCGGATTGTCGAAGGATGCGGCGGTCCGGGCATAGACGGCATCATCGAAGCGCCAGCTCGGCGACCAAAGCCGCCACAGCAGGCGGCAATATTCGGCGCGGTTCCGCTGCAGCCCTGCCCGGCCGCGCTCACCATGGAAGTAGTATTGATACCACAGCAGGTATTCCGCTTCCGGCGCCGCGGGTTCGGCCGCCGCGGCGATGTTCTGGATGTTGTAACCCGTGCCGCTCAGCAGCCCCTGCACCCGCTCCGGCCACAGCGCTGCGACGATGCAAGCGGCACGGCCGCCCCAGTCGTATCCGGCCAATGTCGCTTTCGGGATGCCTAGGGCGTTCATCAGATCGAGCAGATCGGCGCCCAGAGCCGCTTGCTGGCCCGAGCGCAGAGTGTCCGCAGCGTTGAACCGGGTTGCGCCGTAGCCCCGCAGGAACGGAACGATAACCCTGCATCCTTCAGCCGTGAGGGCCGGCGTGACCTCGTCATAGGCGTGCACGTCGTGGGGGAAGCCGTGCAACAGGATGACCGGCGGTCCACTGGGTAGGCCGCTGTCTGAGAATGCGACGGTGAGCGCCCCTGCATTAACGAACTTCACGCGAGACCACTCCCCCGGCAAACCATTGTTACAAGAAAGCAACGGAGTTTGAAAAGATGGTGTTAGGAACTGCTCACAAAAATCGTGAATAGCTCACGTTTGAGTGATGATGAATTTACGTTTAGAAACTGTCCACGCTTGATGACCATCGCGGAGCAGTTGATGAAAGCTGACCATGACTTGCACAGTGCTGAAATATTGAGATTTGTGCCAAGGACAGCACGTCCCCAAGTCACTGAAAACCGCTTCACGACGGCCGACCGCATTGACGTCATGCAATGGGAAGCCAAGGTCCAAGGCGTCCGCCTCGAGATCCATCGCCGGCACGACGATGATCCGCCGGAGATCGGCGAGTTTGCCAGCATCTACCCGGCCAACGGCCGTTGGGCCGCGTGGGGCGCCGTGCGCAAGGGCGGCAACATCAGCGTCTGGCGCTCACAGGACGGCCGGGATATCGGCCAATTCAGCACAATGAGCGAAGCGCTCGAGGCCGTCAGCGGTACCGCGAGCCTGCCGGCCAAGCGCCAGGCTTAACCGCCGCCACGGGCCTAAGGCGCAACGCCACTCGTCTGGCGTTGCGTTTGTGCAGCCCGGGCGGACGGC
>CAZZVB010000059.1:17979-20506 GCA_964657445.1 uncultured Burkholderiaceae bacterium
CCGGGACTGCGGCTCCGGCCGCCAGTCCCGGAAGAAGGCGTAGCCGATTTCACCTGCAAGCAGGATCAAGTCGCGCTGCAAGGCGTCCAGGAAGTCGTGCAGGCCATCGACGACCAGTTGCGCGGCCGAATTGGCCGTCAGCGCGGCGCGCACTTCCTCAATCCGCTCCAACGCTGCGACCGTGCCGCGGAGATTGTAGCGGCTGCGAAGCTGCATCAGGTGCCACTCGACCTGTGCCACGCACAGCGCCACGCTGCGCGGGAAGGACCGGTCGGACAGCAGGAACGTCACGACGTCGGTCGGGTCGAACCCCGCCGGGGCCACGCGCCGGAACGCATGGTACCCCGCCGCCGCCCGCAGCACGCCGCTCCACTGCGTCAGCTCGGTGACCCGGTGTTCCTCGCCGCCGTTGAGGTGCAGCAGATGGTACTTGATGTCGAGCAGGCGCGTGGTCTGATCGGCACGTTCGATCAGCCGGCCCAGCATGTAGAAGTTCCAGCCCTGGTCGCGGAAGAACGTGCCCTCCGTGATGCCGGTATGCGCTTGCACGCCTTCCTTCAGCCGCGCGCAAAGCCGGGTCAGGTGGTCGCCCGTCAGTTCCTCGGGGTTGATGGACATCACGTCCCGATGGAACACGTTGAGCTGCATCCACATTTCGGTGCTGATCAGCGGGCGCAGAGTGCGGGCGTTGGTCCGCGCCGACTCCGCGGCCGCGGGGATCGACGTCGGGTTGGTCCGGTCGAGCAGGTAAAATCGCTTGATGCCCTCCGGATCGAGCGAGCGGCCATTCTTGAGGTAAGCGGCTTCGTCGGCGTTGATGCGCAACAAGGCGCTCCAAGCCTCGTCCTCCCGGCCCGGGCTTTCGAAGGTCTGTGTGACGTCGATCAGCCGGGCGAGGTTCTCGACCCGCTCGAGGTAGCGCGCCATCCAGAACAGGCCCTCGGCGTAGCGCGCGAGCAACACCGTATCGTTGGAGATCCCGCTCATTCGTCGGCCAACACCCACGTGTCCTTCGATCCGCCGCCCTGGGAGGAGTTCACGATCAAGCTGCCCTCTTTCAATGCGACGCGCGACAAGCCGCCAGGGAGCACCCAGGTGTCGCGGCCTGTGATCGCGAACGGACGCAAGTCGAGGTGGCGGGGCTGCAAGCCGCCCGAGGTGAGCGTGGGGGCGACCGACAGGTCGATCAAAGGCTGGCTGATCCAGTTCGCCGGGTCGGCGAGCAGCGCGGCGCGCGCGGCTTCGAGTTCGACCGCCGAGGCCCGCGGCCCGATCGTGATGCCGTAGCCGCCGGATTCGCCGACCGGCTTGATCACCAGTTCCTGCAGGTGGGCAAGCGTGTAGGCCAGCCCTTCCGGCTCACCGCAGATGTGCGTTTCGACATTGGGCAGGATCGCCTCCTCCCCAAGGTAGAATTTGATGATCCGCGGCATGTAGGCATACACCGCCTTGTCGTCCGCGACCCCCGTTCCGACCGCATTGGCCAGGGTGACGTTGCCCGCCCGCCACGCGCCGATCAGGCCCGGCACGCCCAGCAGGCTGTCGGAGCGGAATACCGTCGGGTCGAGGAAATCGTCGCTGATCCGGCGATAGATCGTGTGGACCGGCCGCAGGCCGCCCGTCGTGCGCATGAACACACGGTCTGCGTCCACCAGCAGATCGGGGCCTTCGACCAACGGCACGCCCATCTCGCGGGCGAGGAACACGTGCTCAAAATAAGCGGAGTTGAAAATGCCGGGCGACAGCAGCACCACTTGCGGATCGAGGACGTTTTCCGGCGCGATGTCACCCATGGCCGCCCGCAGCCGCCGGCCGTAATCGTCCACCGGCAGCAACCGCATTCCCGCCATCAGATCGGGGAAGGTGCGCCGCATGAGGTGGCGGTTCTCGACCACGTACGACACGCCGGAGGGCGTTCGCGCATTGTCCTCCAGCACGCAGAACGTGCCGTGACGGTCGCGCACGATGTCGATGCCGCAGATGTGGACATAGGTCCCGAAGCGGATCGGGAAGCCTTCCATCTCCGGGCGGTAGTTCGCATTCCCAAGCACCAGCGCGGAGGGGATGATGCCTTCCCGCAGGATGCGGCGGTCATGGTAGATGTCATGCAGGAAGCTGTTCAGCGCACGGACGCGCTGCTTGACCCCCGCCTCGATCTGCCGCCACTCCCCCGCCGTGATGATCCGGGGCAGGCAGTCGAACGGCAGGATACGGTCGATCGCCGCCGCTTCGGAGTAAACGGTGAATGTAATGCCAAGGTTGATCAGGTCGTTCTCGGCGCCCGTGGCGCGAGCGCGCAATGCGTCGAGGCCGATGGCGGAGACCCGGCTGCGCACCTGGTCGATGGCGCCCCGGTCACCGTCACGGGCGGTGAGTTCACAGAAATACAGCCCGGGGTCGTAACTGGCGAACGGATCGATCGGCGATGCAGTCATGCTACCATCATAGTTTCGCCCTCGGCCCTGTGTGCGCCCTCGCCATGCTCAAATGCAAGTCGTGGGCCGGGCGCACGTCATGGGCCGAAGGC
>CAZZVB010000060.1:0-20171 GCA_964657445.1 uncultured Burkholderiaceae bacterium
ACGCATCCGCCAAGCACCTCTGGATCAAGCAGGAGCCAAGCGCCGGCCTGACGCAACCGCTGCATGGCATCAGGGATGTCGGGCATGACGATGACGACGAAACCAGCCGCGCCGAACCGCACAGGCATTCCGCCCGCGGACGCCGCAGCCAAGGCCCTGGGTGCACTCCACCACGGAGGAAACAGGGCTGCGACCGGCCGGCCCGGCGACACCCGCGGCGACCATCCTGCCACCGCAAGCAGCGACCCGGCGGCGAAAGCCAGGCATGGCGCCCAGGTCATGCGCGGTTCCCGTGTGGTGGAGCATCGTCTCTGCATGGCTGCAGTCTGTGGGGGAGACGATAGCGCAAGGTTAACGCGTCAGCTCGAATGGATTTTTTATGAGGCATGGGAGCATCGTTCAGCCGCGTCGTCGAACGGCGCCCCGATCACGCGTGCAGCGTGTTCGACGTCCCCAGGGAATGATCAATGCCTCTCCAAGCTGGAAACCCCGTCATCGAACTCTCGAGACGGGGAGCCTACCGCCCGTCGGACCCGACGGCCGCGCTGCTGGACCTTGTGGGCCCGGTGGATGGATTGCATGTCCTCGTCATCGGGCCCGGCGCGCTGGAGACGATGTGCGGGTTGAACGAGCGCGGAGCGGCGGCGGTGATCAACCTGCGCGCCGATCGCTGGGTCCGGCCGGAAAGCGTGGATTTGACGATCGTGCCGAACGTAATGTGCAAAGCCTCGGCGGCGCTCGCGATCAATCATGCGCGGAGGGCGGTGCGGCCGCTCAACAGCCTCTACCTGCGCTTCATGGCAGACGCGGCGGTGCCGCTGGTGCGCGACGTGCGGCGCTGCCTCATCGAGAACGGCTTCAGCGTAGGACGGTCCTTCCTGCTGCGTGACCGCACCGTCCTGGTTGCCGACCAGCCGTTGCTTGGCAGCCTGAAATACGCCTGACCGAATGCGCATCGGGCTGCGCCTCGGCTGGGACCCTGTTCAGACCGCGTTCTGCGTTCTGGTGGCACTGACGCTCGCGTTGGTAGTACGGCCGATCACCGCCGATCTCACCACCTCGGTCGGCACGATGTGGCCGTTCTCGCTGGCGAATTGCAGCATCCGAAGCACGCCGGGTTGCGGCCAGGCTTTCGCAGCCCCGCCGCACGGCCGCTTCGGGCTCGCAACACGATGAGCGGTACTGCACGCACGGCTTTTGTTCAGTCTCGCACGGTGCTGGTGCGATGCGGCTTGCTCTTTGCGTGGTTCGCACTCCTCGCTGCCCTGCCCTGGCTAGTCGCAGCATCCACCGCGTCCCAGGCGGCGGGTGCTTTCGGCACATATTGCTCGATCGCGGCGCTGATCCGCCTCATCGTCACCGCGCGCAACAGGGAACAGCCGGGCGCCGCCTCACTGAACGGCTGGGACGAGTGCCTTGCCCTCACCGCGGGGTCGCTGCTCGGCCGCATGGCATTGCACTGGCTCGGCACTTAGCACGAGCCTTCGATGGGTCGCGTTGCGCTTACCCGTACTATGTCAACTGCAGCAGCTGTGCCTTCAGATACGCGCTCTCCGGCAAGTTCGGGTGCACCGGATGGTCGGGCCCAGCGCCGGCGGTGAACAAAATCCTGGCGTCGCGTCGGGCCTTGACCATCGCGGTCGCAATCTGTGCGCTAAACGCGTCGATGGGCGCGTGATGGCTGCAGGACGCGACGAACAAAAACCCGCCGGGCGCCACCAGGGGCGCGGCAAGGCGCGCCATCCGATTGTAGGCGCGCAGCCCGGCTTCGGCGTCCTTGCGGGATTTCGCAAAGGCGGGCGGGTCACACACCACCACGTCGTAGCGCTCCCCGGTGGCAGCGAGCGCGGCCATCACGTCAAACGCGTCACCTCGTTGCTGGCTCACCCGAGCGGTCAAGCCGTTTCGCTCCGCGGCTTTGGCCGCCAACTCCAATGCCGGGGCAGATGCGTCCACCAGCAGCACGGAAGCGGCGCCGGCGGCCGCCGCGCGCAAGCCGAACGCACCCGTGTGGCAAAACACGTCCAGCACGCGCGCCCCGGACGTCAGTGCGGCGACCCTGTCGCGATTGGAGCGCTGATCGAAGAAAAAGCCAGTTTTTTGGCCCTCCAGAGGGTCCACCGCGAAGTGCACGCCACCCTCGACCGCCTCCACCTGGCCGGCCTCTCCGTGTAGAAGCCGCACCTCTTGCGGCAGGCCTTCGTGCAGGCGGGCCGCAGAGTCGTTGCGGGCGATCACGGCGCGCAATGGCAGCACGTCCAGCAACGCCGCAGTGATCTCCGGCAGAAGCCGGTCCATTCCGGCGGCGTTGGTCTGAACCACGGCGACATCACCGAAGCGGTCGATCACCAAGCCGGGAAGCTGGTCGGCTTCTGCGTGCACCAGGCGGTGATACGGCGTGTCGCAGATTCTGGCTCGCAGCGACGCAGCCGCGGCAATCCGCGCGCGGACCCAGCCAGCGTCGATGCTGGCCGCCGGGTCACGGTCCAGCATGCGCGCGGCGATCAGGCTGTGCGGATTGAACGCGAACGTGCCGAAGCGCCAGCCCTCGGCACTTTCCAGTCGCACAACGCCGCCACGCGGCCAGGCCCGGTGGTCTGGCGTCATCGCGATCTCATTGCTGAACGCCCAGGGATAGCCTGCCTTCAGGCGGCGATCCTGGCGGGGTTGCAGGCGCAGCAAAGGATGGTGGGGCATTGGGTGATCGTAGCGTCAGTATTTCAGGAAGGGCAGACCTTGCTGGAACGAGCCACGCGATGGCAGATCGAGTGTGCTGAAGCCGCCGCCGAGCGCCTGCACCAGAGCCACGCTGGCAACCAGACGCTGCTGCTGCACGGCGAGCGCGCTTTGCTGGGCGGAAAGCAAGGCCGTCTGCTCGGTGATGACGCTGGTGTAGGGGACGGTGCCGGCGATATAGGTGTTCAGCGCCACCTGCAGGGATTTCTGTGCCGACCGTACTGCCGTGTCCTCGGCGGCAGCCTGACGTTCGAGGATGCGCAGCGCGGATAGTTCGTCTTCGACCTGCTGAAATGCGGTCAGCACGGTCTGGCGGTACGTAGCGACGGCGTTGCGGTAGGCCGCGCGCGCCGCGGCGACTTCGGAGTTCCGCAGGCCGCCCTCGAACAGCGTCTGCGTGGCGGTGGCGCCGAGCGACCAGAGTTCGTTGCTGGCGGAGATCAGCGTGCCGAGCGGCGTGCCGGAATAGCCGAAGATTGCGGACAGGCTGATATCGGGGAAGTAGGCAGCGATCTGCACCCCGATCAGCGCGTTCTGCTCCGCCATCTTACGTTCCGCAGACGCTATGTCGGGACGGCGCTGCAGCAGCAAGGACGGCACGACGACGGGCGGCACGGGCACGTCCGCCGCCAGCTTGCCGGGCAAAATGCTGAGTTCGGCCGGCGACACGCCGGTCAGCACGGCGATGGCGTGTTCATACTGCGATCGCAGGACTCCCACGTTGATTTCGGTCGCCACCGTGCTGTCGAGCTGTGTTTGCGCGGCGGCGACGTTGGCGAGGCTGACGGTGCCCGCGTTATACTGGTTCTGCGTGATGCGCAGCGCATCGGCATATGCCTTGATGGTATCTTTATAGAGCTGGTCCAGTGAATCCTGGTTCCGCAGATCGAAATAGTCTGTGGCCAGCATCGCCTGGGCGGTCAGCGTGGCATTGGTCAGGTCGGCCGAACTCACCTGCGCGGCAGCGACGTCGCTTTCGACCTGGCGCCGAATGCGGCCCCACACGTCAAGGTCCCAGTTGAAGGCGCCTTCGAGCGAATAGCGGTTGGTGGCGTAGGCCGAGCCGGAGAAGCCCGAGGTGGTGGTGCCGGTTGTGGAGGTGGTGGACGTCGTCCCGGTGCTGGTCGTGCTGCCACCCGAACTGTTGTGGGATCGCGTGCCTGTCCCTGTCACGCTGAGGGTGGGAAACAGACTGGAGCGGGCGATGTCCACCGTGGCCTGCGCCTCCTCCAGCAGGGCCACGTATTCCTTGACTGTCTGATTGTTGATGACGACCTGGCGTTCGAGCTTGTCGAGCAAAGGATCGTTGTAGATTGACCACCATTCGCCTTTCGGCGCGTCGTCAAGCGGTTGCGCCATAGTCCAGCCCGGCGGCGCCTCTTTGAAGGATGCGGTGATGCCGGCGGCGACTGGGCGTTTGTAGTCGGGACCAACGGTGCAGGAACAAAGTGCGATGGCACTTAATAAGACAGGAAGCCTCACTCGGCAGCTCCCAAGGCAGAAGCGGCAGCACGCGGGAAACGCAGGCGGTCGAGCAGCAGATACACAGCCGGTGTCGTGTAGAGCGTCAGCACCTGGCTGAGAATCAGCCCACCGACGATGGAAATGCCTAAGGGCCGCCGCAGCTCGGACCCATTGCCGAAGGCGAGCATCAGCGGCAGCGCGCCGAGCAAGGCGGCTGCCGTCGTCATCATGATCGGACGTAGGCGCATCATACAGGCCTGGAAGATCGCCTCCCGGCTGTCCAAGCCATCGACGCGTTCGGCATTCAGGGCAAAGTCGATCATCAGGATGGCGTTCTTCTTTACGATGCCTATCAGCAGGATCAATCCAATCAAAGCGATGATGGAGAGATCGGTATTGAGCACAAGCAAGGCCAGCACCGCCCCCACACCAGCGGATGGAAGCGTAGAAATAATCGTCAGAGGGTGTACGAAACTCTCATAGAGCACGCCGAGCACGATATAGACCGCAAGCAGGGCGGCACCGACCAGGACGGCCTCGGCATTCAGGGATTGCTGAAACGCCTGCGCAGTGCCCGCAAAGCCACCCACGATCGCGGCCGGCATGTGCAGCTCGGCCACAGCCTTGTCGATTGCGGCCGACGCATCGCTCAGCGCTTTGCCAGGCGCCAGATTGAACGAGATGGTCGCCGCCACGAACTGGCTCTGGTGGTTGACTGACAGCGCCGTGTGGCCCGGCGCGAATTTAGCCACTGCCGACAGCGGGATCATGGTCTCTTGCCCGGTGCTGACGGCCGCGCCTGACGATGCCGTGCTGTGGCCGCTGGCAGCCAGCGCGTTCTGCGCCGCGTTACGCTGTGAGTTGTTGATGCCGTTCGCTGACGCCGCGGCGCTCGTTGCCGTCTTGGCCGCGGTCACGGTACCGGATGGAAGCTGCGTCGTGGACGTGCCGCTCGCGGTGCCTCCCGACGTGCTGATCCAGATCTGGTTCAGGATGTCCGCGTTCTGCCAATACTGTGGCGCGACCTCCATGACGACATGATACTGGTTGAGCGCGTTGTAGATCGTCGAAACCGATCGCTGGCCGAAGGCATCGTAAAGCGTGTTGTCGATTTGGCTCACATTCAGCCCCAGGCGCGATGCTGTTGGACGATCGATGGTCACCAGCGTCTCCAGCCCGGCTTCCTGCTGGTCGGAGTTCACGTCCGTCAAGACCGGATCTTTCTGCAACGCGGCGGTAAGCTTCGCCGCCCACTCCGACAACTCGGCCGTGCTATCCGCCTGCAGCGTGTATTGATACGCCGCATTGGACTGACGGCCGCCGACGCGGATGTCTTGCGCCGGGACCAGGATCAGGCGACCGCCGGGCACACGCGACAAGGCCCGTCGCAACCGCGTCATGACGGTGTCGAGGTCGTCACGCTCGCCCTTATCCTTCAGCGCGACATAGACGTTCCCGGTGTTGGTCTGGGAGGACGCGCCGCCGCCGCCAGCCCCCGTAGAGCCAACGACGTTGCGGACCGCCGGATCGTGCTGGACGATGGCCATCATTTGCGTGAGCTTCTGGCTCATCGCCTGGAACGAGGTCGCCTGGTCGGCCTGAAGGCTGCCGATGAGCCGGCTGGTGTCCTCGGTCGGGAAGAACCCCTTCGGAATGATGATGATCAGCACGACATTCATCACGATCGTCGCCGCCAGTACCACCAGCATTAGACCGTTATGGTCCAGCGTCCATGCCAATGTTCGGCCGTAAAATTCCTGCACGTGCTGACCAAGGCTTTTGCGGCGTTTGAGGAAGCTCGCCGGCCGTTCCGTCGGGCGCAGGAACAGCGCGCACATCATCGGCGTGGTGGTCAACGAAATGATCAGGGAGACGACGATGGCCACCGTCAGCGTCACCGCGAACTCGCGGAAAAGCCGGCCCACGATGCCGCCGAGCAGGAGGATCGGAAGAAACACGGCGATCAGCGAGAGGGTGATCGAGACGATGGTGAAGCCGACTTCCTGCGCGCCCTTCAGCGCGGCTTGCACACGCGGCATGCCATCTTCCATATGGCGCGAGATGTTTTCGAGTACGACGATCGCGTCATCCACAACAAAGCCCGTGGAGATGGTCAGCGCCATCAGCGACAGATTGTCCAGGCTGTAACCCAGCAGGTACATCACTGCGAACGTGCCGATCACCGAGACGGGCACGGCGACGAGCGGGATCAGCGTCGCCCGGAAATTGCGCAGGAAGGCGAACACCACCAGCGTGACAAGCGCCACAGCCAGCAGCAGCGTCATTTCGGTATCCGTCAGCGAGGCGCGGATGGAGACGGTGGTGTCGAAGGCAAACTCGATGCCGATGTCGGTTGGCAGCGCCGCCTTGAGTTTCGGCACCGCCGCCTTGATCGCGTCCACCGTGTCGATCACGTTGGCGCCAGGCTGCTTGAAGATGATGACCAGCACGGCCGGCTTGCCGTTGTTGAGCCCGAGGTTGCGAAGGTCCTGAACGCTGTCGCTCACCTCCGCGACATCCGTCAGATGCACCGGCGAGTTGTTGCGATAGGCGATGATTAGTGGCCGGTAGTCGGCAGCGTGCGAAGCCTGATCGTTGGTGTAAATCTGCAGCCGCTGCGCACCGATGTCGACGATACCCTTGGGACTGTTCGCATTGGCTGACGCCAACGCCGCGCGAACGTCCTCCAGGCCGATGCCGTATTTGAACAGCGCCTGCGGGTCCAGCTCGACCCGCACGGCGGGCAGTGCCGCGCCGCCCAGGATCACCTGGCCGACGCCTGTGATCTGCGACAATTGCTGCTGCAAGATGGTGCTCGCGGAGTCGTAGATCTGCCCGCGGGTCAACGTTCCGGACGTCAGCGCGACGATCAGGATCGGTGCGTCGGCTGGGTTGACCTTGCGGTAGATCGGCGTCGAAAGCAGGTTGGTCGGCAGATCGGCCTGCGCCGCATTGATCGCCGCCTGAACGTCGCGCGCAGCCCCGTTGATGTCACGGTCGAGCCCGAATTGCAGGTTGATGCGCGCCTGGCCCACCTGGCTTTGCGACGTGATCTCCGTAACGTCCGCGATCTGGCCGAGGTGACGTTCCAGCGGGCTGGCCAGGCTGGTGGCGACGGTCTCCGGATCGGCGCCGGGCAGCTGCGCCTGGACCGAAATGGTCGGGAAATCCACCTGCGGCAGTGACGCGACAGGCAGCTTGAAGAAGGCGAGAATGCCGGCCGCCAGGATCGCGCAGGTCAGCAGCGTCGTGGCGATCGGCCGCGTAATGAAAGGTGCGGAGATATTCACTCGGCGGGCGCCGCATCGCCGGCGCTGCGGTTCGGCAGGCGTCCGGTCACCAGCACCGCGATGCGATCGAACAACAGGTAGATGACAGGTGTGGTGAACAGGGTCAGCACCTGGCTCACCAGCAAGCCACCGACGATCGCAATGCCGAGCGGCTGCCGCAATTCGGACCCGGAGCCGCTGCCCAGCATCAGCGGCAAGGCGCCCAGCAGCGCCGCCATGGTCGTCATCAGGATCGGCCGGAACCGCAGCAGGCAGGCCTGATAAATCGCCTCACGCGGCGGCTTGCCTTGCTCGCGCTCCGCAGACAGCGCGAAGTCGATCATCATGATGGCATTTTTCTTCACGATGCCGATCAGCAGGATAATGCCGATGATGCCGATGATATCGAGGTCATCGCCAGCCAGTTGCAGCGCCAGCAGCGCCCCGACACCGGCCGACGGCAGTGTGGACAGGATGGTCAGCGGGTGGATGAAGCTTTCGTACAGCACACCCAGAACCACATACACCGCAACCAGCGCCGCGAGCACGAGCAGCAACTCGTTGGACAGCGAGGCCTGGAACGCCGACAGAGCGCCCTGATAGGAAGTGGTGAAGCTATCTGGCAGGCCGATGTCGTGCTCGGCGGCGACAATGTCGGCCGTCGCGGCGTCTAGCGACACGCCCGGCGCGAGATTGAACGAGATTGAAACCGCGGGGAATTGCCCGAGATGCTCGATCTGCAGCGGACTGTTGCGCGTCGATAGGTGAATGATCGAGGTAAGCGGCACCTGCCCCGTCGTGGCGGTCGCCGACGGCAAATAGATCGCGCTCAACGCCTGCTCAAAGCTTTTGCTGTCGGTGAAGTCGGCTTGCAGGATCACGCGGTACTGGTTGGACTGCGTGTAAAGCGTCGAGATGATCCGTTGCCCGAAGGCGTCGTACAGCGCGTTGTCGATCGTGGCGGAGGTGATGCCGAAGCGCGCCGCGGTCGCGCGGTCCACCACCATGTCGAGCGCCTTGCCATTCATGTTCATGTCGCTGGTGACAGCGTCGAAGATCGAAGTCTGCTGCATACGCTCGAGCAGCTTCGGAACCCAGGTGGTGAACTGGGTGCTGTCCGGGTTTTCGAGGAAGAACTGGTATTGCGACCGGCTAATCGTCGAATCGATGGTGAGGTCTTGCACCGGCTGCATCGACAGAGTGATGCCCGGCACTTTGCGGATTTCATCGCGGATGCGCGCGATGACTTGTGTCACGTTCAGGTCGCGTTCGGCTTTTGGCTTCAGGTTGATCAGCAAGCGGCCGGCGTTCAGCGTCGTGTTGGTGCCATCCACTCCGATAAATGATGACAGGCTGTCCACCGCATCATCCTGCAGGATCGCATCGGCGAGTTCCTGCTGGCGCGACGCCATGGCCCCAAACGAGATGTCCTGGGCAGCTTGCGAGATGCCCTGGATGGCGCTGGTGTCCTGCACCGGAAAGAAGCCTTTTGGAATGACAACATACATCAGCACCGTCATGCCGACCGTCAGCGTCGCTACCAGGAGGGTCAGCAACTGCCGGTCCAGCACCCAATTCAGCCAGCGCCCATATCCGGCGACGATGCGGTCGAACCCGCGCTCAAACATCAGGTCAATCCGGTTGCGCTTTTCCGCCGGTCGGTGACGCACCAGCAGCGCGCACATCATCGGCACCAGGGTCAACGACACGACCGCGGACAGGATGATGGTGACCGACAGGGTCACGGCGAATTCGTTGAACAGCCGCCCAACCACATCGCCCATGAACAACAGTGGGATCAGCACCGCAATCAGCGACACGGTCAGCGAGATGATGGTGAAGCCGATCTCGCTCGACCCATTCAGCGCGGCTTCGAGCGGCGCCTCGCCGTCCTCCACATGACGGGCGATGTTCTCGATCATGACGATGGCGTCGTCCACCACGAACCCCGTCGAGATCGTCAACGCCATGAGCGAGAGGTTATCCAGGCTGAAGCCCAGCAGATACATCGCCGCCATCGTGCCGATCAGCGAGAGCGGCACCGAAAGGGACGGGATCAGCGTCGCAGGGAGGTTACGCAGGAACAGAAAGATCACCAGCACGACGAGCCCGACCGCCAACGCCAGCTCGAACTCGACGTCACTGACCGACGCACGGATGGTAGTGGTGCGGTCGCTGAGCACGGCGATGTCCACCGCGGCGGGCATGGTGGACTGCAACCGCGGCAGCAGCTTCTTGATGTTGTCCACCACGGCGATGACGTTTGAGCCGGGCTGGCGCTGAATGTTCAGGATCACTGCCGGCGTGCGGTTGGCCCAGGCGGAAAGCTGGTTGTTCTCCGCGCCATCGATGACGGTGGCGATGTCCTTCAGATGGACCGGCCGGCCGTTCTTGTAGGCGATGATCAGCTCGCGATAGCCGTTGGCATCGGTGAGCTGGTCGTTGTCATTGATCGTGCTGTTCTGGGCGGCGCCGTCGAAATTACCCTTCGGCGTGTCGGTGTTCTGCGTGCCAACGATCGTGCGCACGTCGTCAATCGCCAGCCCGTAGGCCGACAGCGCGCGCGGATTGACCACGATGCGGGTGGCCGGGCGGTTTCCGCCGGTGATCGACACCAGGCCGACGCCGGGCTGCTGGCTGATTTTCTGCGCCAGCCTTACGTCGGCGAGGTCCTCCACCTTGGTCAGCGGCATGGTCTTGCTGGTCAGCGCCAGGGTCAGGATAGGTGTGTCCGCCGGGTTCACCTTGTTATAGATCGGCGGCGCCGGCAGGTCGGACGGCAGCAGGTTGGTTGCCGCGTTGATGGCCGCCTGCACCTCCTGCTCCGCCACGTCCAAATTGAGGCTGAGCGCGAATTGCAGGGTGATAACCGACGCGCCGCCGGATGAGACGGACGACATCTGGCCAAGTCCTGGCATTTGGCCAAACTGCCGCTCCAGCGGGGCGGTGACGGCGGTCGTCATCACCTCAGGGCTCGCGCCGGGATAGAAGGTCTGCACCTGGATAGTCGGGTAATCGACCTCCGGTAGGGCGGATATCGGCAGGAATTGGTAGCCGATAATCCCGACCAACAGGATCGCCGCCATCAGCAGGGTCGTGCCGACGGGGCGGAGGATGAATATCCGGGAGGGACTCATCCGCCGCTGGCGCCGCCCGCTCCAGCCGGCGCCCCGCCCTGCGGTTTTGCACCGCCACGGTTGCCGCGTTGCTGCCCTGGCGTTTCGGCCGCACCGGGCGTCACGACGCTCACCTTCGCGCCGTCGCGCAGCCGGTCCAGCCCATCGGTCACGACCTTGTCGCCAACACGCAATCCCTCGAGGATTTGCACATGGTCGCCTTCGGTGACACCGAGCTTCACGACCTGTATGCCGACCGTGTTGTCGGGTTTCACCAAATACACGAAGTCACCCGGCGCGCCGTGCTGGATCGCCGCTGCTGGGGCCACGATGGCGCCTGTGATCGTCCGGACCCGCAGCCGCGCGTTGACGAATTGCTGCGGGAACAATGCATAGTCGGTATTGGGAAACAACGCGCGCAGCTTGACCGTGCCAGTCGTGTTGTCGATTTGGTTATCCGTGGTCGCCAGCGTGCCCGTCGCGATCAGCTTCGTGTTGGTGCGGTCATAGGCAGTCACCTGCAGCGTGCCGGCCCGCATCTCCTTCTGGATCTCGCCGACATCATCCTCCGGCAAGGTGAAGATCACCGACATCGGCTGTTCCTGCGTGAGCACGAACAGGCCCGAGGTGCTGGAGGTCTGGACGTAGTTGCCCGGGTCGACAAGGCGGATGCCGACCCGGCCGTCGATCGGCGAGGTGATATGGCAATAGGTGATGTTGAGCTTCGCCGAATCCACGGCGCCCTGGTCCGAGATGACCGTTCCCTCGTATTGTTTGATGAGGTAAACCTGATCCTCGACCTGCTGCTTGGAGATGCTGTCCTGCTTGTTCAGCGTCTGGTAGCGGGCATTGTCCGCGCGGGCCTGCCCAAGCAGGCCCAGGTCATGCGCCAGCGTGCCTTGCGCCTGTTCCAGTGCCACCTGGTAAGGACGCGGGTCGATCTGGGCGAGGAAGTCGCCCTTGTGGACGACCTGTCCCTCGGTGAACGCGACATCCGTCAGCTGGCCGTTGATCTGGGTCACCACAGTGACGGTGGCGAGCGGTGTCACGGCGCCAAGGCCGGTCATCACGACATTGAGGTCGCCGGTCGCGATCGTCGTAGCGCCGACCGATTGCGGCGCCCCGCCCGCGGCGCGGCCGGCTGGTCCCGCGGTCTTGTGCCCATCGAGCAAACGCCATGCGATCAGCCCCGTGCCGCCGATCACGATCAGGGCGATGACGGGCGAGACCCAACGAGCGCGCCTGCGCGGCGAGACGGTCTGCCGTTGATCCGGCCGGACTGGCGGCGGCCGTACTTCGAGCTGATCATTCATCCTGCCAAGAACTCCACCGGGTTCGCGTGACCCCACCTGCACCTGCTATCACGCTGGGCTTTCGTCAAACCAAACAGTCCGGATTTCACGATGGCGAAACTCTTTATCACAGATTGCGACGGTCCTGTTGTGCGAGTCCGCAGCGTGCCTGCCGAACGCCAGCTACCGGCACAACCGGACGCGGCGGCTTAGGGCAAATCAGTGGCGGCCGTTGCCTGCCGGATGCTCTTCACGGTGGCCACTCGATCCGGCCGGGCGTAACCCCGCGCTGGAAGCAATATCGTCATGCGCGTGCCGTCGTCCGGAGTGCTCTCGATGCTGACACTGCCGCCGGATTGCGGCACGGAACCCGCCACCATGGACAGACCTAAGCCGGCGCCCTGCCCACGCACCGGGCTGATCGGCCCAAGTTCAGGCGGCGGCCCGGATTTACACCTCAACGAGCAGGCCTCGTCACCCTCGCGCGCCTGGCGGTGTAACGCAGAGTTGGGTCAACGCAAGCAATCCAGGCGCACGCAGGCGGCGTTATAATCACAGTTGCCAAGTTTCTGTGGGTGCGCATCGTAAATGTGACATTCATTCGGGGAGTTGAGAGTGAAGTCTTTACGGATTCTGGTCGTGGAGGACGAAGATATCATTCGGATGATCCTCGCCGAGACCCTGGAGGATGGCGGTTATACTGCGGTGTCCGCCAGCAATGGCGACGAGGCCATTGAGGTGCTGGACCATTCCCCTAAGTTCGACCTCGTCGTGACCGACGTCCAAATGCCCGGGAAGGCAGACGGCCTTGCCGTCGGACGTCACGTGCGCGAACTCGACAAGACCACTCCAGTGATCTACGTGACGGGCCGGCCCGAAAGCATGAAGCCGGTCAACACCTTAGGTCCGCGGGACGCACTCATACGCAAGCCCTACGGCCCACGTGACATCATGCCCGTCATCGGCCGCATGCTGAAGGCCAGCGGCGGCCGCTAGTCCGTCGCGTGCAAATTGCTAGGCGTAGGCAAGGCTGATCACTTCCGCGACGAGTGCGGGACGCTCCTGCCCCTCAATCTCCACCTTCACCTCGGTAATCAACCGCCGCCCTCCCTCGACGGGCTCACTGGCCAATAATTTGACGTGGGCGCGTACCCGAGAGCCGGACGGGACGGGATTGGTAAACCGCACCTTGTTGGAGCCGTAATTGACGCCCTTCGAGCGTTTTACGATCCGGTAGGCAGTGCTCCCCAGCATCGGCACTAGGGAAAGCGTCAGAAAACCGTGCGCGATCGTCTTACCGCCGGGCATTTCGGCGCGGGCGCGTTCCTGGTCCACGTGAATCCATTGATGGTCGCCGGTCGCGGCAGCGAAGGTGTCGATCATCGCCTGCGACACTTCGCACCACTCCCCGGCGCCCAGCGCCTTCCCGACATGGGCGTCCATCTCAGCCGGCGTTTGCACCTCGAGCATGATCAGTCTCCCTTGCTTATATCTGCGCTGGCGAGGGGATGGTGGGCCTCGACCAAGCGTTGCAGCCGTTCTGGCAGAACGTGGGTGTAAATCTGTGTGGTGGCGATGTCGGCATGGCCGAGCAGCGCCTGCAAGCTGCGCAGGTCGGCGCCATGCGCCAGCATGTGAGACGCAAAGGAGTGCCGCAGCACGTGCGGCGACACTCGGGCTGGGTCGATGCCAGCCGCCAGCGCCACCGGCTTCAGCAGCAACGCAAAGCCTTGCCGGGTCATCGCGCGGGATTTGTCCCGCCCCGGAAACAGCCAGGGGCTGTCCGACCCGGCGGTCATCGCTGCGGCCGCGCTGCGGGCCGCGCCGCCGAGCGGCACCAGCCGCTCTCGTCCGCCCTTGCCGCGGACGGCCAGCATTTGCGCCCCCGTCGCCAGCGCGGCGCGCCGCAGGCTGAGCAGTTCCGACACGCGCAGGCCGGTGACATACAGCAATTCGAGCGCTGCCGTCGCGACGACCCCGGTGCGGCCGGGGGTCGCGGCAGCCGCGGCGAGAAGCGCACCCAGTTCGGCCTCGCTCAAGTATTTCGGCAAGCTCCTTGGCAGCCGAGGCGTGTCCATCGCATGGGTCGGGTCGTCCTTGCGGACCCCTTCACGCACGATAAAGCGGTGGAACTGGCGCAGGCAGGACAGGCGCCGTGCCGCCGTCCGGGCGGATAGTCCGGTCGCGTGCAGGCCTGCCATGTAGCTGCGGAGCGTCTCGGCAGAGGCCGCGGCCAGCGACTCGCCCCGCAACGCGGCGAAGCTGGCGAAGTCAGACAGATCGGCCGCGTAGGCCAGGGCGGTATTGCGAGCCGCTCCCCGCTCGGCCGCCAGCATCTCGAGAAAGGCCTCTCCGTGGCGGTCCATCCCGCTATTTCGTCTGGAATCTGTCGTTCGGCAGGGTGTGCGCGACGGGCTGCGACGCAGGATGTGGCGGGAACACGCCGAGCAGCACGACACCGATGCCCGCGAGCACCAGAAGCGCCAGAGCGACGAGAAGGACAATCTGACGCATCCGCCACCCTTGGCCGTGAACAACCGGGGTGTGCTAGCGTTCGGCGTGATGACACGCAACAGCGCGCTTGCCGGTCACTTGCCGGATGCGGCAGCAGTGGACGGACCCAAAAGCCCGGCCGACGCCGCCCCAGCGGCGCCCCGGCGCAGCATCGTGCTGGTCGGGCTGATGGGCGCAGGCAAGTCGGCGATCGGCCGCCGTCTCGCGGCCCGGCTGGGCCTGCCGTTCCGCGACTCCGATATGGAGATCGAGGCGGCGGCAGGTCGTTCGATTGCCGAGTTGTTCAGCCAGTTCGGGGAGCCACATTTCCGCGCCGGGGAACGCCGGGTAGTGCGCCGCCTGCTGGACGGGCCGCCGATCGTGCTCGCGACCGGCGGCGGGGCGTTTATGGATCCGTCCACCCGCGCCGCGATCCGGCATCGCGGAACATCGATCTGGCTGCGCGCGCCCATGCATGTGCTGCTGCGCAGGGTGGCGCTGCGCCGCAGCCGCCCGCTGCTGGCGAACGATAACCCGGCGGACGTGCTGAAGCACCTGATGGAGGTGCGAAGCCCGATCTACGCCGAGGCGGACATCGTCGTGGATTGCGGCGACGATACGCCTGACCAGACCACGCACCGGGTTGCCAGCGCCTTCGCCGCCTGGCGGCCGCCGCACCGCCTGACAGTGCGGACCGGGAGCGCCTCCTACGATGTCGTCGTCGGCGATGGTCTGTTGCGGCGCGCCGGCGCTTTGCTGGCGCCGGTGCTGCCGCAGAAGCGCGTGGTCGTCATCAGCGACACCACCGTCGCGGCGCTGCACGGCCCGGCATTGATGGAAGGCTTTGCCGCAACCGGTTTCCAGACCGAAATGCTGACCGTGGCGCCTGGCGAAGCCTCCAAATCGCTCGCCACCTACAGTGAATTGGCCGAACGCGTGCTGGCAACGGGCGTCGAGCGGCGGACCGCCATTGTGGCCCTCGGCGGCGGGGTGGTGGGCGACCTCGCCGGGTTCGTCGCCGCAACGACGCTGCGCGGCCTGCCCTTCGTACAGGTGCCGACCACCTTGCTGGCGCAGGTGGATTCCGGTGTGGGCGGCAAGACCGGGATCAACACCAGCCGCGGCAAGAACCTGCTCGGCGCGTTTCACCAACCGCGCATGGTGATCGCCGACACCGCAACCCTGGCAACCCTGGCACCGCGGGAACTCCGCGCCGGCTATGCCGAGATCGTCAAGGCGGGATTGATCGGGGACGAAGCGTTCTTCGAGTGGTGTGAGGCGCATGGTGCCGCCGTGGTGGGTGACGACCGTGCCGCCCAAGCCGAGGCGGTGCTGCGCGCCAGCGCGTTCAAGGCGGCCGTGGTCGGCGATGACGAGCGCGAGGAGCGCCCGAACGACGGCCGCGCCCTCCTCAATCTGGGGCATACATTCGGGCACGCGATCGAGGCGGAATGTGGCTATGGCGCGGTGCTCCATGGCGAGGCAGTGGCCATCGGCCTCGGCCTGGCGATGCGCCTGTCGGCAGCGCTGGGCTATTGCGACCTTGATGTGGCGGAGCGGATCGAGGCCCACTTGGCTGCCGTCGGCCTGCCCTCGGAGCTGTCCATGCTGAACCGCCGCTTCTCCGCCGAGCGCCTGCTGGACCGGATGCGCCGCGACAAGAAGATGCGGGACGGGCAGTTGCACTTCGTGCTGGCGCGCGGCGTCGGCGAAGCGTTCACCGCCTCGGACGTCCCGGCTGGTGCGGTCGAAGCCGTGTTACGGCAGGCCACCGGAGAGTAGGCCTTACCTCAACCGGCGTTGGAGGGACAGTCCGCGACAAAGGTGTAGCCTAAGTCAGGCTGATTGCTGGAACGGGACTTTCCGGCCTCGTCGGTGTCTCCGCTCGATCTTGGCCTTGTCGGGAGGTCTTCTGGAGAATAACTATGCGGATTGACATACGATCGCGTTGGGCTTCATCGTGGCAATCGTCGGGTGAGCATGAAACAAAGCGCGGATGCGTCGGCACTGATCGTGTCCGATGCCGAGGAGCAAGCGCGGCTAATCCGCCTGCAGCGCTCCGGCCTGTTCGACGGCGCTTGGTTTGCCGCACGTAACCCCGACCTTGCCGCGGAAAGCCATTCGGCCCTCATTCACTGGCATCGGCAGGGCTGGCAGGAGAACCGGCTGCCCAACGCCTATTTCGACACCGGCTACTACCGGGAGCGCAACCCGGACTGCACCGGCGATCCGCTGCTGCACTACATCGATGGCGGGGAAGCTGCCGGACGGCGGCCTTCCTTGTATTTCGACCCGGCCTGGTATCGCCGGCATTACGGCCTCGACGGCGCCGAGCACTGCCTCGCGCACTTCCTGCGCCATCGCTTCACCGGGCGTTTCAGCCCGATCCCGGAGTTCGACAGCGCGTTCTACCTGCAGGTAAACGCCGACGTCGCCGCCGCCGGGATGGACCCGATGGAGCACTACCTGATCGCCGGCGCCCGGGAGGGCCGGCATCCCACACGCGGCTTTGACCCCCGGAAATGGAGCGGTCCGCGACACGACCAGAATCCGTTGCAGACGCTGCTGCGGCGCAAGGAGCAAGCCGGGCTCGCCGGCGATGCGCCCAACATCGCCGCGGAGGTGCGGCGCGCCACCCGGCCAAACCCGGCGGCGGAGGATGTCCGGCCGCTGCCGCCGGGCCTGGAGCGGAAGGCCAAGCTGCTCGCCTACTACCTGCCGCAGTTTCACACCCTTGCGGAGAACGACGCCTGGTGGGGCAAGGGCTTTACCGAGTGGACCAACCTCGGCCGGGCCTTGCCGCGCTTCGTGGGACACTGCCAGCCGCGCATCCCGCGAGACCTCGGCCACTACAGCCTCGATACACCCGAAACGCTGCGCCGGCAGATCGCAATGGCGCTTGGGGCGGGGCTGCACGGCTTCGTCTTCTACTTCTACTGGTTCAACCGCCGCCGCCTATTGGAAGCGCCGCTGGAAGTGCTGCTGGCGGACCCGAGCCTGGCCATGCCGTTCTGCCTCATGTGGGCCAACGAGAACTGGACCCGGCGGTGGGACGGTTCGGACGAAAGAGTGCTGGTCAGCCAGGATTACCGTGTGCGCGATGAGGCGGCGCTCATGGCGGAGTGGGCGCGCCACTTTGCCGACTCGCGCTACATCCGGCTCGGCGGCCGGCCCTTGCTGATGATCTATCGCGCCTCGCTGATCCCCGACGTGTCGGCCAGCGTGCAGCGATGGCGGCGGCTGCTGCAGGCCAATCACGGCGAGAACCCGCTGTTCGTCATGGCGCAAAGCTTCGGCGAGCGCGACCCGCGCCAATACGGCATGGACGCCGCCGTCGAATTCCCGCCGCACAAGCTTACCGGCCAGGTGTCCCTGATCAACGATACGCTGCAGGTGCTCGACCCGGCGTTCGATGCCGAGGTGTACGACTATGCCGCAATCGCCCGCATCTCCGCCGGCGAACCCGCGCCGGCTTATCCGCTGATCAAGACCGCAGCGCCGGGCTGGGATAACGATCCGCGTCGCGAAGGGGCGGGCACGGTGCTGCACGGCGCGACTCCAGCGCTGTATCAGGCCTGGCTCGAAGACATGATTCGCTACGCCCGCCGCCACCGGGTCGAGGGCGAAGCCATCGTCTGCATCAACGCCTGGAACGAGTGGGCGGAAGGTGCGACTTTAGAGCCGGACCTGCACTGGGGCGGCGCATTCCTCAACGCGACAGGGCGGGCCGTCAGCGGCCTGCCCGCACCGTCCTCGCGCACGCGGCTGCTGCTGGTGGGGCATGACGCATTGCGCCACGGCTCCCAGCGCCTGCTGCTGGGCATCGGACGCGCGCTACGCACCGTGCACGGCGTGGATGTCAGCATCCTGCTGCTCGCCGGCGGTCCGCTCGAAGCAGAGTATCGCAAGATTGGGCCAACCACGGTGGTGGATGCCCATGCCGGGCTGGACGGGGCGGTGCGGCTGGCGCGGGACGCCGGTTGCACTGGCGCACTGGTGAATAGCGCAGCCAGTGCCGGCGCGGCCCCGAGCCTGCTCCGGCAGGGGCTGCCCTTCACTCTGCTGGTGCACGAAATGCCGCAGCTCCTGCAGCAGAAAAACCTGCTCGGCACGCTGCGCGAGGCGGTGACCGCCGCGCAGGCCGTGGTGTTCCCCGCCGCGCTGGTGCGTGACCGCTGCCTCGAAGCGCTTGCCGTAGAACCCGCACGTGTCGTGATCCTGCCGCAGGGGATCGAGCTTGCGGCGGCGGCGGCCGGCGCGCGCGACGCGGTCCGGGCTGAGCTTCGCGCGCCGCCGGGCACGATGCTCGCCCTCGGCATGGGCTACGCCGATCTCCGGAAGGGGTTCGACCTGTTCCTGCAGGTTTGGCGGGCTGCACGCGAGAGTGGCCGTGCCGTGAGTTTCGCTTGGGCGGGGGAGATCGAGCCGGCCGCACGCATCCATCTCGGGCCGGAAATCGCAGCGGCTGAAGCCACCGGGACATTCCGCTTCCTCGGGCAGCGCGATGACCCGGCAGCCCTGCTCGCCGCGGCTGACGTGTTCCTGCTGACATCGCGCGAAGATCCGCTGCCGTCGGTCGCCCTCGAAGCGGTCGCCGCCGGCACTCAGGTCGTCGCCTTCGAGGAGACGGGTGGCGTGCCCGCGCTGCTGGCGAAGTTGGACGCCGGGCTCAGCGTGCCGATCGGGGAAGTGGCAGCCATGGCCAAGGCCGCCATCCGCCTGGCCGGCACCGCATCGCCGGTCCAGCGACAGGCTTTGGCGGCGCGTGGCGGCGAGGCATTCCGCTTCGACGCCTACACAGCCGGCCTACTCGCCCTGGCAAAGCCCGAGCTGCTTCCGGTGTCCGTCGTGGTGCCGAGCTGCGATTTCGGCCACTTCATGCAGGAGCGGCTGGCCTCCGTCTTCGCGCAATCGCATCCCGTGCGGGAGGTGATCGTGCTCGACGATGCATCCAGCGACGACAGCGTGGCGGTCGCCCGGCGCACCGCCAGTGCGTGGGACCGGCGCATCGACATCCGCGAGCAGCCCCGCCGCTCCGGCTCGGTGTTCGGCCAGTGGCGTACGGCGGCCGAGGCAGCGTCGGCCGAGTGGCTATGGATCGCCGAGGCGGATGACGCCGCCGAGCCCGGCTTGCTGGCCGCCCTGGTGGACGCGATCGGGCGCGCCCGCGACCCGGTATTCGCCTTCTGCGACAGCCGGGCCATCGACGCCGCCGGGGCGACGATCTGGCCGGATTACCAGGCCTACTACGGCCCGGCCATGCTCGATACGGACGCCGTGTTCGAAGGAGGCAGATTCATCAGGACCCATTTGGCCGAGCGCAACCTGATCCTGAACGTCAGCGCCGTCCTGTGGCGCAGGGACGCGCTGCTGGCCGCACTGCGCCGCTGCGAAGGCGAACTGAAAGGGCTGCGCCTGGCGGGCGACTGGCGCGTCTATGCAGATATCCTGTCCCGCGAGGGCGCCCAGGTCGCCTATGTCGCACGGCCGCTGAACCGCCACCGGCGGCATGCCGGCAGCGTCACGGCACGAGCCGGCACCGCGGCCCAGGTCACTGAAATCGGCCGGGTCCACGCCGCCATCGCCCGGTTGCTGGATGCGGATCGCGGCCTCCGGCAACGGCAGTTGCGTTACAAGCAGTCGGTCGCGCGCCGTTCCTCCTGATCCGCGATGGTTGCTGCACGGCAGCATGGCTGGCACATTCCGCCCGAACGACATACGGCTGCTTTGTGTCACGGGATAATACATGCGCGTTTTAGTCACTGGCGGATGCGGGTTCATCGGCTCCGCCGTCGTCCGGC
>CAZZVB010000061.1:0-19679 GCA_964657445.1 uncultured Burkholderiaceae bacterium
TGGCGGAGGCGCGCGTCGAGTCCGCGTGCTTGACGTTGCGCGGCGGCGCCCTCGGCCCGTTCTGCTACGTGATGCCCGCCCTGTCGCCGGATGGCTCGCAGGCGGCGTTCTACACAGCGCCGGTCCGCCCGCCCGGCGAGACCCGGCTGGACGTCGCGGCCATCACGGTCGGCTGGCGCGACGGCAAGCCGTTCTTCCATTGCCACGCGCTCTGGACGGAAGCGGGTGGGCGGCGCGGCTGCGGCCACGTGATCCCGGACGACACCATCATCGCGGCGCCGATCGAGGCCAGCGGCGTCGGGATCGTGGGCGCGCGGTTCGAGGTGCAGCCGGACCCTGAAACCGGGTTCAACCTGTTCAAGCCGCACCCCACCGGCACCGCCATCCCGCCCGGCGCCGGCCGCGGCGTGGCGTTGCGGCTGGCCCCGAACCAGGAGCTGTCGGGCGCGCTGGAAGCAGCCGCTGCAACGGCCGGATTTCGCCGGGCGATGCTGCATGGCGGCGTCGCCAGCATCATCGAGGCACGGTTCATGGACGCGCCCCCGATCGAAGGGTTCGCGACCGAGTTGCTGGTGCGGCGCGGCGTGGTCGCTTCCGGTGCCACGGAGCTGGACATCGCCGTGGTGGACTACCGCGGCAGCATCGGCGCCGGGCGGCTGGTCAACGGCGACAACCCGGTGCTGATGACGTTCGAAGGCGTGCTCGCAGCCGCATGACGGGAAGGGGGTCCGGATGTTCAAGGCCATCGTGATCGACAAGGCAGCGGCCGGCACCACGGCCACGCTGCGCGACATTGAGGAGTCGCTGCTCTCGGAGGGTGACGTCGTGGTGGACGTCGCCGCCTCCACGCTCAACTACAAGGACGGGCTGGCGATCACGGGGCGCGGCCCGGTCGTGCGCAAGTTCCCGATGGTGCCGGGGATCGATTTCGCCGGCACGGTGCGCAGCAGCGGCCACGCCGGGTTCCGGCCAGGTGACGCCGTGTTGCTGAACGGCTGGGGCGTGGGTGAGACGCACACCGGCGGGCTGGCGCAGCGCGCCCGCGTCAAGGGCGAGTGGCTGATGGCCTTGCCGGATGCCTTCACGCCGCAGCGGGCGATGGCGATCGGCACCGCCGGCTATACCGCCATGCTGTGCGTGATGGCGCTGGAAAGGCACGGCATTACGCCCGGCAGCGGCGACGTGCTGGTCACCGGGGCAGCCGGCGGCGTGGGCAGCGTGGCCGTCAGCCTGCTGGCCAAGCTGGGCTACCGCGTACTGGCCAGCACGGGACGCCCGCAGGAGACGGAGTATCTGAAAGGGCTAGGCGCGGCGGAGATCGTGGACCGCGCCGCCTTGAACGCTCCCGGCAAGCCGCTCGGGCGCGAGCGCTGGATCGCCGCCGTGGACACGGTCGGCAGCCACACGCTGGCCAACGTGCTGGCGGCAACGCGCTACCGCGGCGTCGTGGCCGCCTGCGGGCTGGCGCAGGGCATGGACCTGCCGGCCAGCGTGGCGCCGTTCATCCTGCGCGGCATAACGCTGATCGGGATCGAGTCGGTGATGTGCCCGATGCCGGAGCGGCTGGAGGCCTGGCGCCGCCTGGCCAGCGACCTCGACCCGGCCCGCTTGGATGCGATGAGCGTGACGATCGGGCTCGGGCAGGCGATAGAGACAGCGGCCGCATTGCTGGACGGGACGGTGCGCGGGCGGATGGTCGTGGACGTGAACTTGGCTTGACCATGGCGTGAACGCAATGGTTTGCTATTCCTCAAAAGCGGCCGGGGAACGTTCATCATGACTATCCAGCGTCGTACGTTGTTGACTGCTCTTGCTGCGGGCGCTGTCCCGTTTGGCGCGCGCGCACAAGCCAAGCCGGCCATCAAGATCGGCGTGCTGACCGATTTGTCGGGCACCTATTCCGACACTGCCGGTGCGACCAGCGTCGCCTGCACGCAACTCGCGGTGGACGAGGCGATCGCGGCCGCGCCGGGTTTGACGGTCGAAGTCGTGAAGGCTGATCACCAGAATAAGCCCGACCTGGCACTGACCATCGCTCGCCAATGGCTGGATCAGGATGGCGTGGACGTCATCACCAACTGCAACAACTCGGCCATCGCGCTGGCGATCTCCGGCCTATGCAAGGACCGCAACAAGATCCACCTGAACACCGGCGCCGCGACTGCGGACCTGACCGGGTCCGCGTGCAGCCCCAATCTGGTCCACTGGACGTACGACACGTGGGAGATCGCGCATTCCACGGGCGTCGCGACCGTGAAGTCGGGCGGTTCCAAATGGTTCTTCATCACCGCCGACTACGCCTTTGGCAAGGCGATGGAGGTCGACCTCACGCGTTGGGTCAACGAAGCGGGGGGCAAGGTGCTCGGCCATGTGCTCTACCCCTTCCCCGGCACGACCGATTTCTCATCGTTCCTGTTGCAGGCGCAAACGTCGGGCGCGGACGTGATCGGGCTGTTGAACGCGGGCGGGGATTTCGTCAACTGCATCAAGCAAGGGCATGAGTTCGGCATCAAGCCGCCGGCGATCCGGCTCGCAGGAACCGCTGCGTTCATCAACAGCATCCACGCGCTAGGGCTGGAGACGGCGCAGGGCCTCACCTACACGGAATGCTTCTATTGGGACTTGAACGACGCCACCCGCGCCTTCACCAAACGCGCGGTGGCGAGGACGCCGGACAACTACCCGAACCAGATCCAGGCCGGCGATTACGCAGCCACCGTGCATTACCTGAAGACGGTCAACAAGATGGGGGTCGCCCGCGCCAAGGTGTCAGGCGTGGACACGGTCGCCGCCATGAAGGCTTTTCCTACGGACGACGATGCCTACGGCAAGGGCATGATCCGCGTTGACGGCCGCCACATCCATCCGGCCTTCCTGCTGCAGGTGAAATCCCCAGCCGAGAGCCGCGGCGGCTGGGACCTGCTGAAGGTGCTGCAGACAACGCCGACCGATCTGGCGTTCCGTCCGCTTGCGGATGGCAAGTGCTCACTGGCCGCGATCTAAGCAAACGTGTGACACGGGCTTGGCGGACGCACGGCCCCGAACTGCCTCGCCGGCCGCTGGCCGCCAGTTTGCGCATGCGATGCATGCGGCGGAGCGGCGGCACCGCCGCATGGTGCGCTCGTGAGCGAGCTGGCCGCCTATCTTTGGAACCAGCCGCCCGCACCTTCGCCTTCGACAAGCAAGCGCTTCTGGCAAACGTGAACGACCGCTTTCCCTCAGGCGGCCGGATGCAACGCCTGCTCAGCCCGTAACGGCCTCTTGCGTCCGAAAGCCCGCTGGATCACCGAATAGAACACCGGCGTGAACAGAAGACCGAACCCGGTGACGCCCAGCATACCGAAGAACACGGCAGTTCCCAGCGACTGGCGCAGTTCCGCGCCCGCGCCGGTCGCGGTGACCAGCGGCACCACGCCGAGCACGAAGGCGAACGAGGTCATCAGGATCGGGCGCAGGCGGGTACGCGCGGCTTGCACCGCCGCATCGGCCGGGGTGGCGCCGGCGTCTTGCGACTGCTTGGCGAATTCCACGATCAGGATCGCGTTCTTTGAGGCCAGGCCGACAAGAACGACGAAGCCGATCTGCCCCAATATGTCCACGCTCATGCCACGCAGCAGCAGCCCGGACACGGCGGCAAGCAGGCACATCGGCACGATCAGCACCACCGAGAGCGGCAGGCTCCAGCTTTCGTATTGCGCGGCCAGCACCATGAACACGAACAACACGGACGCGGCGAAGATATAGATCGTCGTGTTGCCGGTCTGGCTTTGCTGAAACGCGAGGTCCGTCCACTCGAAGCCCATGCCGGCCGGCAGGTGCTCCTTCGCCAACGTCTCCATCGCGGCAAGGCCGTAACCGGACGACACGCCAGGCAGCGTTCCGCCCTGCACTTCAGCCGCCGGGTAGAGGTCATAGCGCGGCACGCGGTATGGGCCGGTCACGTCACGGAAGCTGGCGACCGAACCGATCTGCACCATCGATCCGGCGGCGTTGCGGGTCTTCAGCCGGGCAATGTCGGCCGTGCTCGTGCGGAACTTGCCGTCGGCTTGCGCGACCACCTGGTAGGTGCGGCCGAGATAGTTGAAGTCGTTGATGTAGGCGGATCCTAAATAGACCTGCAGCGCTTCCGATACCTTGTCCGGCGAGACGCCGAGTCTCTCCGCTTTCACCCGGTCGATATCGGCGAACACGGTCGGCGTGCCGGCGCTGAACGGGCTGAACACCCCGGCCAGGCCCGGCGTACGGTTCGCAGCCGCAGCCAACGCCTGTGCCGCCGATTGCAGGGCAACCGGCCCCAGGCCTTGCTGGTCCTGCAGCATCATCTTGAACCCCCCGGCATTGCCGATGCCCGCCACCGGCGGCGGGGCGATGGTGATGATGAACGCATCCTCGATCGAGGAAAGGCGCTGCCGCAATGAGGCAAGGATCACGTCGGCGGTCAGCCCCTGCGCGTCACGCTCGGCGAACGGCTTCATCGGCGTGAAGATCGCACCGGCATTCGGCGCATTGGTGAGCGTGGCGCCATCAAGGCCGGAGAACGCAACCGCGTGCTCCACACCCGGCGTCGCCAGGATGATCTTGGTCGCCTCGCGCACCACCGCGTCGGTGCGCGCCAGGGAGGAACCCGGCGGCAATTGCAGCACGGTGATAAGGTATCCCTGGTCTAGCTCCGGAATGAACCCGGTCGGGGCTCGGCTGAACTGCACCGCCGTGAGGCCGATCAGCGCGGCATAGGCAACGAGCATCAGCGCGGTCAGCCGGATCAAACGCGCCGTGAGCCTGCCGAACTGCTCCGACAACCATTCGAAGCCGCGGTTGAAGCCATTGAAGAACGCCGCGATCGGCCGCGCCAGCAGGGACCGGCGTTTCGCCTGATCATGTGCCTCATGCGGGAGGAACAAGATCGCGCAGAGGGCTGGGCTCAGCGTCAGCGACACGAAGCAGGAGATCACCGTCGAGGCCGCGATCGTCACCGCGAACTGGCGGAAGAACTGGCCGGAAATGCCGGGAATGAACGCGGACGGGATGAACACGGCGCAGAGCGTCAGCGCGATGGCAATCAGCGCACCGCCGACTTCGTCCATCGTCTTGTGCGACGCCTCGTGCGGGGACATGCCAAGCCGCAGATTGCGCTCCACATTTTCCACGACGACGATGGCGTCATCGACCACGATGCCGACGGCCAGCACCAGGCCGAACAGCGAAAGGTTGTTGAGCGAGAAGCCGAGTGCGGCCAGTACCCCGAACGTGCCGATCAGCGAAACCGGGATCGCCACGATCGGGATGACCGAGGCGCGCCACGTCTGCAGGAACAGGATCACCACGACCACGACGAGGGCCACCGCCTCGAGGATGGTGACCACCACCTCATGCACCGACTGCGCGATGAACCCGGTCGTGTCGTACACGATGTCGTAGCGCAGGCCGTCGGGAAACGCTTTCGACAGGTCCGCCATCGTCGCGTGGACGTGCTGCGCGGTGGACAACGCGTTGGACCCGGGCTGCTGGTAGATCAGCAGCGGCACGGCATCGAGCACGTCGAGGTAGCCGTTGGAGCCGTAATCCTGCGCCCCCAGCTCCACCCGGCCGATATCGTTGATCCGGGTGACCCGGCCGGCGCTGTCCGACTTGATGATGACGTTGGCGAACTGCGACGGGTCCACCAGGCGGCCGAGCGTCTGCACATTCAGCTGGAAGGCGCCGGGCTGCGGCACCGGCGGCTGGCCGAGTACGCCTGACGAGACTTGCACGTTCTGCGCCTGCAGCGCCGCCACGACCTCACCGGCCGTCATGTTGTGGGCCGCGACCTTATCGGGATCAAGCCAGACGCGCATGGAATAGTCGCGTCCGCCGAACACCTGCACGTCGCCTACGCCGTCCACACGGGCGAGCGCGTCCTTCACATGGAGCGTCGCATAGTTGGACATGTAAAGCTGATCGCGCGAATGGTCGGGCGACGAGAGATGGATCACCATCATCAGGTCGGGCGAACTCTTGATCACGGTGACGCCGAGCCGCTGCACGGCGTCCGGCAGGCGCGGCAGCGCCACTGCGACGCGGTTTTGCGTCAGCACCTGAGCGGTGTCGAGATTGGTGCCCAGCTTGAACGTGACCGAGATGACGAGCTTGCCGTCACCGGTTGCCTGGCTGCTGAGATACAGCATGTTCTCCACGCCGTTGATCTGCTGTTCGATCGGCGTGGCAACAGTCTGGCTCAGCACCTCGGCAGACGCGCCGGGATAGGTCGCCGTGACCTGCACGATCGGCGGGGCGATCGTCGGATACTGCGAAACCGGCAGAGTGAAATACGCCACGCCGCCCACGATGGTGATGAACAGCGACAGCACCGCGGCGAAGATCGGATGCTTGATGAAGAAATGCGAGAGGCTCATGGTTTGGGTCCGCCTTATTCGGCTGCGACGTCGATCTTGCCGGGATGCGGGGCGACTTTCGCGCCGGGCCGTAGCCGCATCAGGCCGTTGATCACGACCTGGTCGGTTGGCGCCAAGCCCTTGTTGATGGCGCGCAGGTGATCCCCGTCCAGCTCACCAATGGTCACGGGCTTGGGCACCACGGTGCCGTCCGGCAGCACCGTCATCACCATCTTCCGCGACTGATCGGTGACGAGCGCCGCATCCGGCACCAGCAGCACCGGCCGCGGCGCGGACATCGGCAGTTCCAGCCGGGCGAACTGGCCCGGCGCGATCAGCAGGCCGGGATTGGCAAGGGTTGCGCGGGCATGCAGGGTTCCACTGCCGCGATCGACCTGGTTGTCGATGAAGTCCAACTGGCCCTGGTGCTGCCAGCCATCCTCGTCGGTCAAGCTCACCTTGACGGAGCGGTCCACGCCTTGCGGGCTACCCGCGACGAAGCGGCGGTAAGTCAGCGCGTCAGCCTCGCTCATGTCGAAGTCGAGATGGATCGGGTCGAGCGAGACCAGGCTGCCGAGGTTCGTGATCCCCGTTGCGCCCGCCCCACCGCCGATCAGGCTGCCGAGCGACACCAACCGCGCGCCGATACGGCCGGTGAACGGGGCGGTGATGCGGGTGAAGTCGAGATTGAGTTGCGCGGAGCGGATCGCCGCCTTTGCCTGCTCGATCGACGCCTGCGCGGCCTGCTGCACCTGGGTGCGCTGGTCCAGCACTTCGGCCGACTCGAAGTCGCTACGGTGCAGGACCGTCGAGCGGGACACTTCCTTATCGGCAAGCGACAGGCTGGCGGCAGCGGTCTGATACTGCGCCGTCGCTTGCTGGAGTTGGATTTGGTACGGCCGCGGGTCGATGACGAACAGCAGGTCGCCCTTGTGCACGATCTGGCCGTCGGTGAAATGGATTTCCGTCAGGTAGCCGCTGACCTGCGCCTGTAGCTGAACCTGATCCACCGCGGAGAACTGCCCGGTGAAAGCGCTGACCTGCGCCAGGTTGCGCTGCACCGGCGCGCTGACCGTCACGGCCGGCGGCGGTGGGGGCGCTGCCGCAGGGTCCGGGGCCCGATCGCGGCCGTAGCTCGCCCAATACCCTCCGCCAACGGCAGCAAGCAGCACGAGGACGCCGATCGACACGTACGACCCGGTGCGGCTGCCGGAGCGCTGAGACGTAAACGGCGCAACGCGGTCCACCTGCTCTGAATGACCGGTCATCTTACTCTCCGTCAAAAAAAGGGCGCTAGTCAGCGAAGAAGCTGGCTGAACAGCGTGTCGAGGAATTGCTGCATCGGCAGCCGGCGCTTTTCCGCCCGGGCGCGCAGCATCGCACCCTCCCAGGCGTTCAGCGTGAACGCGGCAAGCACGTCGGGCGAGGCGTCACTGCGGATCGCGCCTGCCTTCTGCGCTCGCGCGATGCAGCCCGACACGTGCCCGGTCCACCGCTGGTAAATCGTGGAAAGCTGGTGTGAGATGACGCTGCTGTGATCGGACAGCTCCGCAGTCATGTTGCCGATGAAGCAGCCGCAGGTGAAACCCTTGGCCTCCATCTCCACCATGATCCGCTCGAAATATGTCCGCAGGCCTTCGAGCGGGGGACGCGTTTCATCATCCAGAATCGCGAGGCTCTGGCTTGCTTTCTGACCCCAGAAGTATTCGACGGCGGCGGCGCCCAGAGCCTCCTTGCTGTCGAAGTGGTTGTAGAACGAACCCTTCGGCACTCCGGCCGCCTCGGTAATGTCCTGCACGCTGGACCCATTGAAGCCGGCGCGGCTGAGAACAGCGACGCCAGCCTCCAGAAGGCGCTCCCGGACCGATGGGGTATCCTGGTGCATCCGCCGTATATGACCGGTCATCTTAGCGGTTCAAGACCTTGGGCGGCCCGGTGCTGCCCTTAGCGTTTGTTTATGCGGCCGCCAGGGTCATCCAACCGTGAGGATCGTTGGTGGCGCCATAATGGATCGCGGTGATCGCGTCGTAGAGCCGGCGGGTCAACTCACCGATGCCACCGCCATTGATGACCATGTTGGCCTCGCCGTAGCCCAACTCGCCAACGGGCGAGATGACGACGGCCGTGCCGGTGCCCCACATCTCCTTCAGCGTGCCATCGCTGTGCGCAGCCATGACCTCATGGATCGACACCGGACGCTCCTCCACCGCGACGCCCCAATCCCGCAGCAATTGCAGGACGGACCGGCGGGTGATGCCGTCGAGGATGGTGCCTGTGCTGAGCGGCGGGGTGATGACCGTATCGCCGATGCGCAGCATGATGTTCATCGAGCCGACTTCGTCCAGGAACTCGCGCTGCCGGCCGTCGAGCCATAGCACCTGGGCGTAGCCGCGCTTGGCGGCGTCCTGCGCGGCATACAGGCTGGCGGCATAGTTGCCGGCGGTCTTGGCAGCGCCGAGCCCGCCAGGGACCGCACGCACATGCTTGTCGGTCGCCAGGATGCGAACCGGGTTCAGCCCTTCCTTGTAGTAGGCGCCGACCGGACTGAGGATGACGTAGTACAAGTAGCTGTTCGACGGGTGCACGCCGAGGAAGGTGTCCGTCGCGATCACGGTCGGGCGCACATACAGCGCCGTGCCGCGCTTCGAGGGCGCCCAGTCGATATCGACCCCGACCAATGCCCGGAAGGACGCTTCGACCAGGGCCGGATCGAGCGGAGGGATACACAGCAGGTCGCATGACCGGTTCAACCGCTGGGCGTGCTGGTCGGCGCGGAACAGGCGGACCTGCCCATCGCTGCCGCGGAAGGCCTTCAACCCGTCGAACACGGCCTGGGCGTAGTGCAGCACGCAGCATGCCGGGTCGATGGTGAACGGGGCGTAGGGAACGATCCGCCCGTCATGCCAGCCCCGTCCTTCGTGATACTCCATCATGAACATGTGGTCGGTGAACACCTCGCCAAACCGCAGCGCGTCGTCGGCCACGCGGGCTTTGGGATGGATGGTCCGCGTGACGGGAAAGCTGTGCATGGCGGGAAAGACCTGTCGGCTGTTCTAATGTTACCAGCAGTCCATAACACACCACGCCAGGCAAGGGGACACGGCGCACGGCAGATGCCCTCTCAAGGGCCTCGATCGGCGCCACAGCCCTCGATTGACGCCCTCGGCAGACCTTGTTTGTGACAACGCACCGAGACTAGGAGGGATTATGCCCGAAGTACCGACCAACGCCCGCAAGTCGTTCGGCGACATCGCCCCGCACTTGGCTGAAATCACTGACAAGGTGCTTTTTGGCGAGATCTGGGAACGTCCGGGCCTGTCCAAACGCGACCGCAGCCTGGTGACGATCACGAGCCTGATTTCGCTTTACAGGACGAACGAGCTGCCGTTTCACCTGAAGCGGGCGCTCGAGAACGGCGTCAGCAAGGAGGAAATCATCGAGACGATTACGCATCTCGCCTTCTACGCAGGATGGCCACCGTCCATGACGGCACTGTCGATCGCCCGCAAGGTCTTCGAGGAACAAGGTCACGCCTAAGATCGCGTTCATCTACGAAGGCGACCAACTCGCCCGTGGGGCGTTAGCCGGTCTCATACTGGAAGGATGCTTGAATGACCAAGTCTAGCATGTTCGCCGCAACTGTATGTGCGGCAGCGTTCGCAATCGTATCTGCGAGGGCCGCCGATCCGGTCTCGACCGCCGATCGCGCATTCGTGGCGAAGGTGAGCCAAGGCGGTATGTTCGAAGTGAAGCTCGGGCAACTCGCGGCCGACCAGGGAACGGCGCAGGACATCAAGGATTCTGGCTCAACCGAAGCCCATGACCATCAGTTGGTCGGTGACAAGTTGGCCTCTATCGCCTCGGGCGCAGGTATCCAGCTCGGCACGTCGTTGAATGCGGAATTCCAAAAGGAACTAGACGACGCCAAGGCGCTTTCCGGCACTGCGTTCGACAACAAGTATCTCCATGATATGGAAGACATCCATGCCAAGGACGGCGCCGCTTTCGCAATCGAGGCGAAGTCGGGCACCAATCCGCAATTGCGCGCATTTGCGGCTGAAACTCACCGGATCGTCGAACGGCATATTGGCGAACTGAAGGCAGTCGGGCCGGAGACAAAGTAGGGCGTCACGCCGCTCGCTGAGACACGGCGGAGGTGGTGAACTGGCCGGTGAGCCGCACCAATTCGCCGGCGTCGCGGGCCAGATCGTGGCTGGCGGCCGTGCTTTGCTCGGCCATGGCCGCGTTCTGCTGCGTCACTTGGTCCATCTGGTTGACCGCACGGTTGACCTCGGCCAATCCGGTTGCCTGTTCCGCGGCGGAGGCAGCGATCTCCGACACCACGGTATCCACGCTGCCGACCTGCGAGATCATGGCATGGAGCGCGTGACCGGAGGCATCGACCAGCTTGGCGCCGACTGCAACCTGCTGGCTTGAGGCGGCAATCAGGGCCTTGATTTCTTTCGCAGCACCGGCGGACCGTTGGGCGAGCGCGCGCACCTCGCTGGCCACGACGGCGAAACCGCGGCCGGCATCACCGGCGCGCGCCGCTTCCACCCCGGCATTCAGCGCCAGCAGGTTGGTCTGGAACGCGATCTCATCAATGACCCCGATGATCTGGACGATCTGCGCCGCGGACCTCTCGATGGCGCCCATTGCATCCACCGTCCGGCGGATCACGTCACCCGACTCCTCGGCGCCCGAGCGGACGCGGGAGACGATACTGTGGGCGTTCCGGGCACCCTCCGCCGTCTTGCCGACTGTCGTGGTGATCTGGTCCAGCGCAGCGGCCGTCTGCTCCAGCGTGGCAGCCTGCTGCTCGGTACGGCGGCTGAGATCGTCCGCGGCGCGCGTGACCTCCTCGACACTGGAGCGGATTTCCTCGGACCGGCCGCTGATGCCCTCCACCAGGGCTTCAAGGCTCGTCACCGCCGTGTTGAAGTTCAGCCGGAGCTGCTCGTATTCCGCGCCGAAAGCCTGATCCAGCCTGACCGAGACGTCACCCGCTGCAAGCCGTTCGAGACCGGCAGCAATTCCGGTCACCACGGCCGCCTGGGCCGAAGCCGCCTCAGCCACCACCGCTTCGTTCCGCTCCCGCTCAGCATCCAGGTGCCGACGCTGATCGGCGGCCTGCTGCTCAAGGTCACGCTTCGCCACCGCCTCCGTTTTGAAGACATCCAACGCTCGCGCGACGAGGCCGATCGGGTCCCGCCTCATGATGGACGGCACCGGTGTGGACAGATCGCCGCCCGCGATGGCCCGCGTCGCTTCCGCCAACTGGACCAGCGGGCGCAACGCCCAGCGCGTGCCGAACGTCATCAGCACGGCGAACACCAAAATCACCAGCCCGCCGGCCAAAACCGCGTCCTCGACGATATCGTCAACAACGGCACGAAGCGCCTCCGACGGCAGACCCACGAAATACATGCCGACGATCTTCTCGTTGTAGTCGCGGATCGGCTCGTAGATCGTCAAATAGCGCCGGCCCAGGATTAGGGCCGAACCGCGGTAGGTCTTTCCCTCCTGGAGGACGGCCTGCTGAACGACTGGATTGTTCAGCTTGGTTCCCACCGCGCGCGTACCGTCCGCCGCACGCACGCTGGTGACCATGCGCGTGTCCCCCGCGAAAATCGTCGCGACGCCATGGCTGGCGGTGGCCACCGCATCTACGATTTCATTGTGGCCCGCTAGCGGCGCGTAGCCGAGCCGAAGCACATTATCATCGTTCGACCACTCAGACCCGAGCGGCGAGAGATAAGCCTTCAGCAACATCATGTCGGTTTCGAGATTGAGCTGCATCTGCTGCGCCACCGCCGCGGTGCTGACCTGCGATGTCCAGACCTGTACGGCGGCTACGCCAGTCGTGATGGCGAACACGAAAAGCAGAAGCAACTGGCTGAACAATCCCAGCCGGGGAACCCATCGCACCTGCATGCAAGGCGTCCATGATCAATCTTGAACGATCATGCCCAGCGAAGTATTGCCAGACCGTTACGGTACCGCTGGATTCAGCAGCTCCGGCCGGTATTCAAAATGCATCGTGTCAAAATGCGCCCAGCGGCCGCCCCAAATAAACCCATGGCGCTCGAACGCCGCGACGATCTCTGGCGGAATACGGCTCCGGTAGCCGGAACCAGGGCCGCGCCAGCGCCAGTAATCCGAATACGCCGTGTTGATGTCGATGGCCGCTCCCCAGGAATGCATGCTCGTCCGGCCGGTTCCCGCAACCGGGCGGCAATTATAGGTCCCTCCTAACGGGATGAGGAACTTCCTGTCCTCCAGCGGAAGCTCATCCAGCTCACGCGACACGGCTTCAAGTGCGCGATCGACGCCGTTTACCGACGTGATGCTCACCGGACGCCCCCATGTCTTCGGCAGCCAAATCACGCGCACGAGCTTCGGGGTGACCTGCCCGGCCTGGCAATCGCCATACAACTTGTCGAAGAACGCCTGGTTGCGGATGCGCCCGGGATCGTCCTGCGGCGGCAGCGCCGGCGCACCCGCCGGATAGCGAAGCGCAAGCTGGTCCAGGATGGAGCCGTGCGCCAACGCCTCCTCGCCGGTCAAACGGGGCTGACCCACACCGGCGGGCATGCGCGTGCCGTCGCGCCAGATCAGATTTACGCCGTCGAACCCGCTCAGCGCGTCCGGGTAGGCGCGGATCAGGTCGTCCATCGTGGCCGCATGGCCAGGGCCGGCGAAACCCAGCAGCAGCAAGATTGCCCATGTGCGGCGCAGCTTCATCGTATGCCAGAAATCAGCCCGCCGACCCGGCGGCGCAAGGCGACGATGCCAGTGTCGCGATGCCGCGTCGGATGGACGCGGTTGGTCAGCAGGGACCACGCAACGCCCCGCCCGAAGTCGATCCACACCCCCGTGCCGGTGAAACCGGTATGACCGATCGTGTCGTCCGAGCAGGCATCGCCACCCGACCAGCCCTCATGCCGCGCCTCCCACCCCAGCGTGCGCGTGGCAGATTGCCGGAGCCGGACCTCAGCCGCGCCGCCTGCGAGCATGTCATGCGCCGCGTCGAGCACGCCGTCGATCGTCCCAAACAAACCGGCATGGCCGGATACGCCGCCCAGGGCAAAGGCATTCTCGTCATGCACCTCGCCGCGCATCACCCGGCCGCGCCAGGTGCAGCGTTCGGTAGCCGCGCTTTGCGCCGGATCGGGACGGAACGACAGGCCGGGCCGCAATGCTTGCTCGGACAAGGGACGGCCCGTCAGCCGCTCGATCGCGATGCCGAGCAGGATGAAGTTGATGTCCGAGTAAACCGGCGGCCCTTGCCGCCAGACGCGCTGCAACACGAAGGCGCGCAACGTCGCCGGGTCTTGGCCGTAGGTGTAGAGCGGCTCGACCGCGGGCAGATGGGTCTGGTGCGACAGGCATTGCCGGAAGGTCAGGCGGCGCTCGGCGGCGTTCAGATCGTATTGCCGCAGGTCCGGGATCGCAGCGGTCAGCGGGTCGTCCAACCCGATGCGGTGTTGACGGGTGAGTTGAAGGATGGCCGGCGTGGTGAACAATACCTTCGTCAGCGAAGCGAGATCGAACCAGGTTCCAGGATGCATTGAAGCCGGCGACGGGTCGATCTGCGCCTGCCCCATCGCATGCACGGCGCGTTCACCCGTTTGGGTCACCACGCCGAGCACCGCCCCCGGGATGGGGCCAGCGACCGCTTCCTCAACCGGGCCGATCACCGCCGCTAGCATGCGGGATGCGGCAGTCTCGACGCTCATGGGCTGGCCTGCTCGACACGCACCGGGTTCTGCTATCAGCGGTCCGCGCCGGCGTCGAGATGGCGCTGATTGCAGCCGCCGGCAGCCGGATGGCACAATGCGGAATGATCAGCCGACGTTCCCTTACCGCTGCGATCCTGCCCCTGTTGGCCGCTGCGCCGGCCAGGGCCGATCCGTCCTTCGCCGCGTTCCTCGCCGGCGTGCGGACGGATGCGATCGGCAGCGGCATCGCTCCTGCCACGGTGGACCGCGCCTTTGCCGGTTTGCGGCAAAATCCCAAAGTCCTGGAATTGGACAGCCACCAACCTGAGGTGACCCAGACCTGGGAGCACTACCGTGCCACCCGGGTGTCGGATCGCCGGGTCGCCGCCGGGCGGCAAGCGATGCAGGCCAACGCGGCGGTGCTGACGGAGGTGCTGCGGCGATACGGCGCCGACCCCGGGATCATCGTTGCGATCTGGGGGTTGGAGTCGGATTTCGGCGGCTTCACCGGCGGCTTCCCAGTGATCGAGGCGTTGGCGACGCTGGCCGCGGATGGGCGGCATGACGGCTTCTTCCGGGCTGAACTGATCAGCGCGCTACGCATCCTGGACCATGGCGACATCGCCCTGCCGCGCATGACGGGGAGCTATGCCGGCGCAATGGGCCAGCCGCAATTCATGCCGAGTTCCTACCTGCAATACGCGGTGGATTTCGACGGCGATGGGCGGCGCGACATTTGGGACAACCGGAGCGACGTTCTGGCGTCGATCGGCAACTATCTCGCGCAGTCCGGATGGCGGCGCGGCGAGCCCTGGGGCCAGCCAATCCGCGTTCCCACCGGGTTCACGACCAGCGGGCGTGATGACCGTAGGTCGCTGGCGGTGTGGACGCAGTTGGGGGTCACGCGCGCGGACGGCACGGCGTTCTCACGGCCGGACATGACCGGCGCCGTGGTCATGCCCGATGGACCAGGCGGCGAGGCATTCATGACCTATGCCAATTTCGCCGTGATCCGGCTGTATAATCCGTCTGACCTCTACGCGCTTTCGGTCGGCGTGCTGGGCAGCCGGATGTCCGCTCAGAGCAGCGAAATCTAGTTACGCCGCGGCCGCTCGTCGAACACGGTGTGCGCCAGACCCACCAGCCGCGTCGCGGACGTACTGTAGCCGGCGCGCTCTGCCTCCTGCGCCAGGGCAAGCAGGCGGTCGGAAAGGATCAGCGGGGTGATCGGCAGTGGCTTGATAGGCTCCAAGGCTGGCATGTCGCGTCGCTCCTATATTGCTCGGCAGAACGGCCTTTTCCGGCCGCACCGAACCATGAGGCGGGTCCTATTGCCCGATGGTTAACGCGCAGCACCCAGCGCGAAGACCCGCAGCGCAGACGCGAGTGCGCGGCCGGGTTCGCGTGCCGCATCGATCTCGGCGACCAGGCCGGTGAGGGTTTGGCCACGATGCGCAGCAAGCGTTTCGAGCGCGGCCCAGAACTCCATTTCCAATGCGACGGACGTACGGTGACCCGCGAGGGTGATGCTGCGTTTTTCCAGGATCACGGCAGGCGTGCCACGGCCCACGCGCCTGCCTCGGCCACAACCGGGTCTGGGTCGGCGGCGAGCTGCGCCGCGGCCGCGTGCAATGCTGGTTCCGCAGAGTTGCCGATGGCAATAGCGACGTTGCGGACAAAGCGGTCGCGGCCGATGCGCTTCACCGGAGAGCCGGAGAACAGCGCACGGAACCCGGCGTCGTCGAGCGCCGCCAGCCTCGCCAAGTCAGGCGCCATCAGATCGGCCCGGGGCTGCAGCTTCTGGTGGCGCGCGGTCCGGGCGAAGCGATTCCACGGGCACACGGCGAGGCAGTCGTCGCAGCCATAGATGCGGTTGCCCATCGCGGGCCGCAGCTCGGCGGGGATAGCGCCGCGGTGTTCGATGGTGAGATACGAGATGCAGCGCGTTGCATCCAGGCGGTACGGCGCGGGAAACGCGTCGGTCGGGCAAGCCGCCAAGCAACGGCTGCAGCGTCCGCAGCGATCGGCATGCGGCACGTCCGGCGGCAGGTCGAGGGTCGTATAGATCTCACCCAGGAACAGCCAGGACCCATGCGCGCGCGAAACCAGGTTGGTGTGCTTGCCTTGCCAGCCCAGTCCGGCAGCTGCGGCCAGCGGCTTTTCCATCACGGGAGCGGTGTCCACGAACACCTTCACCAGCGGCCCGAACCGGGATGCGATGAACTGGGCAAGATGCTTCAGCATGCCCTTCACCACGTCATGATAATCCCGGTTGCGCGCATAGACGGAGATGTTGCCCCGCTCGCGCCGCCCGACGGCCGCCATGGGATCGTCGGCGGGTGCGTAGCTCAGGCCTAAGGCGACGACGCTGCGGGCCTCGGCCCAGAGCGCTTGCGGGTGGCTGCGTTGTCCGGCTCGTTCGGCGAGACAACCCATATCGCCATGCTGCCCGGCCGCGATAAAGGCGCCGAGCCGTTCGCGCACTTCTGGGCCGAGCGAGGCCGGGGCGAAACCGACGGCGTCGAAACCAAGGCTGAGCGCTTGATCGCGGATCGCCGCCTTGATCGCGTCGGGTCCGTCAGCCCCGGCCACGGTACGATGGAACGCCCTGGTCCGGCAGCCAGGCCCCAGCGGGGGGCGCGCCGGTCTGCCAAAACACGTCGATCGGAATGCCGCCACGCGGGTACCAGTAGCTGCCGATGCGCAGCCATTTCGGCGACAGTAGTGCGACCAGACGCTCCGCCACCATCATCGTGCACGCCTCATGGAAGGCGCCGTGGTTGCGGAAGCTGCCGAGGAAGAGCTTGAGCGACTTGCTCTCCACCAGCCACTCGCCCGGTATGTAGTCGATGACGAAATGCGCGAAGTCCGGCTGCCCGGTCATCGGACACAACGAGGTGAACTCCGGCGCGGTGAAGCGCACCACGTAGTCCTGCCCTGGATGCGGGGCGGGCACGCGCTCCAGCTTCGCCTCGTCCGGAGAGGCCGGCAAGCTGGTGTATTGACCGAGCTGCGTCAGGCCGGCGTACGGTTTCTCGATTGGTTCGCTCATGCGGGCAAGGTGTGGTGCACGGGGCCATCCGTCCACCCCGCCCGGATTTTGGCTGCGTGTCCGGCGAGGCGGCCGAGGGTAATTGCCTGGCGCATGCCGTCCATCAGACCTTGGTAGTAGGTCAGGTTGTGCCCGGTCAGCAGCATCGGCCCGAGGATCTCGTCGGCTCGGAACAGATGGTGCAGGTAGGCGCGGCTGTGCCGGGTGCAGGCGAGACAGGCGCATGTGGGGTCGAGCGGCCCTGGATCGGCCGCATGGCGGGCGTTGCGCAGGTTGAGCACGCCGCTGCTGGTGTAGGCACGGGCGGTGCGGCCCGCGCGGGTCGGCATGACGCAGTCGAACATATCCACGCCCCGCTGCACCGCCCCCACCAGATCGTCCGGCGTGCCAACGCCCATCAGGTAGCGCGGCCGGTCCGCCGGGAGCTGGGGGACGGTAGCATCCAGCACGGTAAACATGGTCGGCTGCCCTTCGCCCACCGCCAAGCCGCCGATCGCGTAGCCCTCGAAACCGAGCGGGACCAGCGCCTGCACCGACTGGGCGCGGAAATCGGGGAACACACCGCCCTGCACGATGCCGAACTGCGCGTAGCCGGGCCGTGCGCGAAACGCGTCGCGGGAACGCGCGGCCCAACGCATCGAGAGCTGCATCGAGTCCCGCACCTGCGCCTCGGTCGCAGGGAATGGGGTACATTCGTCGAACGCCATGGTGATGGTGGCGTCGAGCTGGTCTTGGATCGCGGTGGAGCTTTCCGGGGTGAGGCGATAGGAGGTTCCGTCGAGGTGGGACCGGAAGGTTACGCCGCCCTCGTCCATTTTACGCAGGCCGGCGAGCGACATGACCTGAAAGCCGCCGGAATCGGTCAGGATCGGGCCAGGCCAGTCCATGAAACGATGCAGCCCGCCCAGCGCTGCCACCCGGTCTGCCCCGGGTCGCAACATCAGGTGGTAGGTGTTGCCGAGCACGAGCTTCGCGCCCGTCGCCCGCACGGCATCGGCGGTCATCGCTTTCACCGTGCCGGCCGTGCCGACCGGCATGAACACAGGGGTTGGCACGTCGCCATGCGCGGTATGCAGCATGCCAGCCCTGGCGGCACCGTCGGTGCTGGCTTGTGTCCAGGAGAAATTCGTCATCCCGCAAGGTCCAGCAAACTGGAATCGCCATACGAATAGAAGCGGTAACCTCGCTCGATGGCGTGGGCGTAGGCGGCGCGCATACGGGAGGTGCCTGCGAACGCGCAAACCAGCATGAACAAGGTCGAGCGCGGTAGATGGAAATTCGTCATAAGCCGGTGCACCGCGCGAAAACGGAAGCCGGGTCGGATGAAGAGGGACGTCTCGCCTTCAAAAGGCTGAACCCCCGCGTCGGTGGCAGCCGATTCCAGCAGGCGCAAGGTCGTCGTGCCCACCGCAACCACCCGATCGGCCGCGCGGATGGCGGCGGCGGCGGCCTCGGTGATCTCTCCGCGTTCCGCGTGCATGCGATGCGACTCCGGCCCGTCGCGCATCGGCAGGAAGGTGCCCGCGCCGACATGCAGCGTCACCAGGGTGCGGCGGATCCCCGCTGCCTCAAGCGCCGCCAGCAAACCTGGCGTGAAGTGCAACCCGCCGGTGGGGGCAGCGACCGCGCCTTCCTGCCGGGCGAACACGGTTTGGTAATCCTGCGCATCCTCAGCCGTCGGACCGCTGGGGCGGGCGATATAGGGCGGCAGCGCCAATGCGCCCGCCTCCCGCAAGGCGGCCGCGAACGCTTCGCCCTCCCGGTCGAAGCGCAAGGTGACGCTGCCTTCCTCCCGGCGGACGACGACCGCGCGCATGGCTGTTCCGTCCAAATCGAGCACGTCGCCTTGTGAGAGCCGGCGGGCGTTGCGGGCAAGCGCGTGCCAGATGCCGTCGGCCAACGGCCGGTCCAAAGTCAGGCCGATCCGCGCTGCTCCGCGATGCGCCGTGAGTTGGGCCGGGATGACGCGGGTGTCGTTCGCGACCAGCAGGTCGCCCCTGTTCAGCAGGTTCGGCAGGTCGGCCACATGATGGTCGCTCATCCGGTCCGCCACGCGCAGCAGCCGCGCCGACTCTCTCGGGCGGGCGGGCGCTTGCGCGATCAGGCCCGGCGGGAGATCGAAGCTGTAGGGATCGTCAGCGGGGCAGATAGGAACTGATCTCGATGAGGTTGCCATCGGGATCGCGGCAATACACCGATTCCATCGGGCCGAGCGCGCCTGTCTTCGAAACCGGCCCGGCCTCGATCGCGACCCGGCAGCTATGCAGGTGCTCGACCACATCCTCCGGCCCGACTGCAGTGATGAAGCAAGCGTCGGTGGCGCCCGGCATCTTGTTGACGCCGGTCGCCCAGGACCTCGTATCGGCATCAAAGGGGCGCAGGTTGATTTTCTGGCCGCCGAACTTCAGCGCCGTACGGCTGTCAGACCCAAACTCCTCCCGTTCCATTCCCAAAACGCGCTGGTACCAGGACGCGGTAATTTCCACGTCCTTGCAATTGATGACGATGTGGTCGAGACGGTCCACCGTAAATCGC
>CAZZVB010000062.1:0-8977 GCA_964657445.1 uncultured Burkholderiaceae bacterium
GAGAATCTCGGTCGCGCCGCGATGGCCGACGGCGCCGAGGAGCGCCGCTCCCAAGGTGAGGATTTTGGCGCGTCGATCCCCAATTTCATCACGCCCGAGTTCGTGCGCGACGAGATCGCGCGTGGCCGCGCGATCATTCCGGCCAACATCAATCATCCGGAACTCGAGCCGACGATCCTCGGCCGGAACTTCCTGGTGAAGATCAACGCCAACATCGGTAACTCGGCCGTTACCTCCTCCGCAGCAGACGAAGTCGAGAAACTCGTCTGGGCGATACGCTGGGGTGCGGACACGGTGATGGATCTGTCCACCGGCCGGAACATCCACAACATCCGCGGCTGGATCATGCGCAACAGTCCTGTGCCGATCGGGACGGTGCCGATCTATCAGGCGCTGGAAAAGGTCGGCGGCGACGCCGACAAGCTCGACTGGGAGGTGTTCCGCGACACCCTCATTGAGCAGGCGGAACAGGGCGTGGATTATTTCACCATCCATGCCGGCGTGCGGCTGGCCTACGTGCCGCTGACGGCGCGCCGTACCACGGGGATTGTCAGCCGCGGCGGCTCCATCATGGCGCGCTGGTGCCTCGCGCATCATCGGGAAAGCTTCCTGTATGAACATTTCGGCGACATTTGCGACATCATGCGCAAATACGATGTGTCGTTCTCGCTGGGCGACGGTCTGCGCCCCGGGTCGATCGCAGACGCCAATGACGCGGCGCAATTTGCCGAACTCGATACGCTGGGAGAACTGACCAAGATCGCGTGGGAGAAAGGCTGCCAGGTGATGATCGAGGGCCCCGGCCATGTGCCGATGCACAAGATCAAAGTTAACATGGAGAAGCAGCTCGCCACGTGCGGCGAGGCGCCGTTCTATACGCTCGGGCCGCTTACGACCGACATCGCGCCGGGCTACGATCACATCACGTCAGCCATCGGTGCAGCCATGATCGGCTGGTTCGGAACGTCCGTGCTCTGTTACGTCACACCTAAGGAGCATTTGGGCCTGCCGAACCGTGATGACGTCAAGACGGGCGTCATTACCTACCGAATCGCGGCCCACGCGGCAGACCTCGCCAAAGGGCACCCCGCGGCCCAGATGCGGGATGACGCAATCAGTCGCGCCCGGTTCGAGTTCCGGTGGCAGGACCAGTTCAACATCGGTCTCGACCCGGACACCGCCAAGCAGTTCCATGACGAGACCCTGCCCAAAGAGGCGCACAAGGTCGCACATTTCTGTTCAATGTGCGGACCGAAGTTCTGCTCCATGAAGATCAGTCAGGACATTCGTGCGGATGCGGAGCGTCTGGCGGGCCTCGAGCAGAAAAGCGACGAGTTCCGCAATAGCGGCGCGTCGCTCTACGTGCCCGAACCCGTCGCGCGATCCCTGGAGGAGACTCCTGCAGAGTGAGCACCGGGCCGGAGCAAGCCCGGCTTGCCTTGGAGGCGATCGGCCAGATCCCGGATAACGAGCTGGATCTCGCCGGCGCCGCCCTCCAGCTTGCGCGCATCGACGCTCCGGATGCCGATTGGCGCGCGGCGCAGGAACGTTTGTCGGAGTTGGCGAGGGATGCGGTGGCCATCGCAGTCCAGCGTCGCGAGGACGATCCGTCGGTCCGGGCCGGGGCGCTAGCCGGGCTGGTGGCCGGCCGCTGGCACTTCGCCGGCGACACCGAGACCTACGACAACCCGGCAAACGCCAACCTGATCCACGTGCTTGAGCGCCGCCGCGGTCTGCCGGTGGCGCTTGGCATCCTCTGGCTGCACTGCGCCCGCGCCGCCGGGTGGGAGGCGTTCGGCGTCGATTTCCCCGGGCATTTCATGATCATGCTCCCCGGCGGCAGCAGCCAGTTGGTGCTCGACGTGTTCGATGGCGGGCAGCCGATGGATGCAAGGGCGCTGCGTTCCCTGATCAAGCGTGTGGAAGGGCCGAAGGCGGAGCTGCGCCCGGGGTTGCTGCAGCCTTTGGGCGCGCGGGGTGTGTTGCTGCGGCTGCAAAACAACCTCAAGTTTCGCCGGCTTGACGCCGGCGATCTTCCCGGCGGACTGGCCGCCGTGCAGGACATGCTGCGGATCGCACCCGACCATGCGGCGCTCTGGCGGGAAGCGGCGCTGCTCAACCAGCGGCTTGACCACGTCAGCGCCGCGCTGCGCTGCTTCGAACGTTTTCTCGACATCGTGCCGGAGGGCGACGCCGCCCTCCGGGTCCGCTCGGTGATGGAGGAGTTGCGGACGCGGCTGAACTAGCGCGCGGGCCTTCGGTGAACGCCGATGCGGCAGCGCCGCCCATGTGCTAAGCGCAGAGCATGGGAGGCGACGCGCAGGCTGCAGCCGAATTCTACTCCACAGCCCGGGGCGCGGTGGCGCTGTGGCTGGTGAGGGAGCGTCTGTCTCAACTCTGGCCCGAGTTGCCTGGGCAAGCCATTCTCGGCCTCGGGCATGCAGGACCATATCTGCGCGCCTGGCGCGAGAGTGCCGCCCGCTGCATCGCCGCGACGCCGGCACCCGCACCAGCCTGTGAATGGCCTGGGGGCGCCCCGAGCATGTCCTGTGCCGTGGAGGAGGACGCATTGCCGTTCGCCGACCTCAGCATGGACCGCGTGCTGCTGGTGCACGGGCTCGAGAACGCGGAGAACGCCCGCCGGATGCTGCGTGAGGTCTGGCGCGTGCTGAAAGACGATGGCCGGCTGATGGTGGTGGCGCCGAACCGCATGGGCCTGTGGGCGCATGTCGAAAGCACTCCGTTCGGCCAGGGCCAGCCCTATTCGCCGGGGCAACTCGGCCGGCTGCTGGCTGCCAGCCTGTTCCGGGTCGAACGACGGGACAGTGTGCTTTATCTGCCGCCATCGAGCCGCCGCATCGTGCTGCGCAGCGCCCGCCTGTTCGAGACGGCTGGCCGGCGCCTTGTGCCGCAACTGGCCGGCCTGACGATCAACGAGGCGGTGAAGGATGTTTATGCCGCCCTCCCGCTCGCGGCAGCCCGCCGGCGCAGGTATGTTCTGTCCGAGGCTGCTTAGCCGTCTTGCCGCGGAACAACCGATGACGATGCGAACACGCTTCCCTGCCTGATGCTGTTCAACTCGCAGCTTTTCATCCTGGGGTTTCTGCCGTGCGTGCTGGGCCTGTATTACTGGGCGGCGGAGCGCCGGACGCTACGGCTCGCGGTCCTGGTCGCGGCCTCCCTGGTGTTCTACGGCTGGTGGGACGCGCGGTTCGTGCCTTTGCTGGTGGGGCTGACGCTCGCCAACTGGCTGATCGTGCGGGCGTATGCTTGGCGGCGGCACGATGCCTGGCTGGTGGCGGGCGTGGTGATGAACCTGGCCGTGCTCGGCGTCTGCAAATACGCCGACTTCGCGGCCGGCACGCTCGCGGCCTTGCTCGGGACGGCGCACCAGCCTTTGGGCATCATCCTGCCGCTTGGCATTTCATTCTTCACCTTCCAGAAGATCAGCTACTTGGTCGATCTCCGGCGCGGTGACCGGCACGTCTATGGCTTGGTCGAATTCGCTGCGTTCGTCACCTTCTTTCCGCAACTGATCGCGGGCCCGCTGGTCCGGCATAATGAGATTATTCCGCAATTCGACTTAGCCCCGCGCCGGGACGAGGTTTGGGAAAACCTAAGCCGGGGCGTGGCCCTGTTCCTGATCGGCCTGGCCAAGAAGGTCGCCATCGCCGACACCGTGGCCATGGTCTGCGACCCGCTGTTTGCCAAGGCCGCGATGGGTGGCCAGCTCGGCCTGGCGGAAGCGTGGACCGCCGCCGGCACGTACACGTTGCAGATCTATTTCGACTTTTCCGGCTACTCCGATATGGCGATCGGGCTCGGCCTGATGTTTGGGCTGCGTCTGCCATTCAACTTCGCAGCTCCTTACAGGTCCAGCTCGGTGCGCGAGTTCTGGCGGCGGTGGCATATCACGCTCAGCCGTTTCCTCAGGGATTACGTCTATATCCCGTTCGGCGGAAACCGGGCCGGGGCTGTGCGGCAAGCGGCGAACGTGCTCGCGACGATGGTGCTGGGCGGGCTGTGGCACGGCGCCGCTTGGACGTTCGTTGTGTGGGGCGGGCTGCATGGGTTGGCGCTGGCGGCCAATTCTGCCTGGGCCCGCGCGGGCCTGCGGATGCCTCGGATTGCCGGCTGGTTGCTGACGACGGTGTTCGTGGTGGCATGCTGGGTTCTGTTCCGCTCGCCCGACTTCGCCACGGCTGCGCGCGTGCTGGCGGGCATGGCGGGCGCAAACGGCGCCGGACACGTGCGGATCGACAATGCTGCGGTGGTCGTGGGCGCGATCGCGATCGTGCTGCTGGCGCCGCCCAGCCAGCGCCTAGCCCTCGAACGCCTGCGCCCGGCGCCATGGCTCGCACTTCCGGCCGGGGCCGCGCTGGTGTTCCTGCTGTTGCTGGTCGGCGGCCGCGTGCCGAATGAGTTCATCTATTTCCAGTTCTGATCCGTGGCGGCGGATGCTCGCCTGGTTTGCGGCGTCGGTGGTCACGCTGCTTGCCGGACTGTTCCTGTTCGTGGCCATCATCGACCCGTGGAACGTGCTGCCGCTCTCGCCGCCGCTGCCGCGCGTGCCGGTGTCGAGCAACGCACGTTTCACCATGCCGGCACTCGCGCGTTCGGCTGCGTTCGACTCGGCGGTGATAGGGTCCTCCTCCTCCCGCCTGCTGCGCCCGGCGGAACTGGACCGCTTGTTCGGCGGCCGGTTCGTCAACCTATCGATGAACGCGGCCACTGCGTGGGAGCAGTCGGATATCCTCGCGCTGTTCACCCGCATCCATCCAGCGCCGCGCACCGTCATCATCGGGCTGGACAGCGCCTGGTGTAGTGAGGTCCCAATCCGTAGCAGCGGCCGGCTGGTGCCGGACTGGATGTATGCCGGGTCACCCTGGCGAGGTTATGCCCACATGCTGAGCCTGTATGCGGTGCAGGAGGCCGGCAGCCAACTCTGGACGATGTTGGGTTTGAAGGCGCGGCGGTATGGACTGGACGGATACACCAGCTTCGTTCCGCCGGAAGCCGACTATGACCCGGCGCGCGTCGCCGCGGCGTTCGCCCGCTGGGGCGTACCGCCGTATGAGCCTGACCGCGGGCGGTCTCATGAACTACCCGCCCTGCCGATGCTGGACCATGCGCTTCATGCCTTGCCGCCAGGGACGCGCAAGCTGGTGTTCCTCACTCCGAGCCACGTGTCGCTGCAGGGCGCCCCCGCCAGCGACTTCGCCGCCATGCTGTCGGCCTGCAAGGCGCAAGTGTCGGACATCGCGCGGTCGGTGGCGAACACCACGGTCGTTGACTTCCTACGCCCCAGCCCGATCACGCAGACCACGGCCAGTTACTGGGACCCCGTGCACTACCGCGTGCCGATCGCTGACCGGATCATGGCGGATTTGGCCAAAGCGGTGCAGGGCCAGGAAACACCTGACGACACGGTTCTGGTCGGCGACCGCGTGACCATGCGCCAGTGAGCTTGCCAGTCCGCGGTCTGAAGGCGATGAAAGCGCATGGCCGACAAATCCGTGTTCATGCTCGTCTATGCTTGCCTGCTCGCCGGGTGCGGCGTGTCCGGGCCGCCCGTTGGAGCGCCCTATCGTCCCGTGGACATGCACGCGGATCTCGGAAAGATCGATGGCAACACCGTTCTCGCCGGCCCGGCCGGGTGGACGCCGGCGCCATCCATCACCACCCCCGTGTTCAAGGCTGCCGCCCCGGAGTTGTTCGCCGCCATGCGGGAGATCATGCAGGGGCAGCCGCGCACCTGGCTGATGGGGTCCTCGCCCGAGCAGAACCAGGCCTCGTTTATCGTGCGCAGCCTCGTGATGAACTTTCCGGACGTCGTCGTCGTGCAAGCTGTCGCGGCCACCCCGTCCACCAGCAAGGCCGTGATCTTCTCACAGAGCCGCTACGATATCTTCCCGGTTCTCGACAACACCAACAAGGATCGTGTCGAAGCGCTCATCGGGCGGCTGAAGGACCGGTTTGAAGTGATCCCGGCCCCGGCGAAAACATAGCTTTTGATCGGGTTGGGAGGCAGCTACTTGCACATTGGCGTTCACCTGCCTCCCGGCCCGAGGGCGGGCGAGCAAGTTTCAGCACGCTGGCACTTAAAGCAGCGTTAACGCGCTTCCAGCGTCCCCCGTGCCGGCGGCACAGGCGGGTATCATCCGCCCCGCGTCACGCGGGCTGCGTGACGTCTCGGGCGTCGCCGGGTCCGGGGCCGGCCAGCGCTTGCCGTACGTCGGCCATCAATGCGCTGTTCACATACAGCACGGCCACGGGGCCATAATCCTTGTTCAGGTCAACGGGGTGCTTCGAGAGCTGAAACGCCGGATCATCGACAAGCTGGACGATGGCCGCCAGCAATCTGCGAAGCTCGTTGACGGTCGGCTCATGTCCCATCGATCCAATCCCCACCGGTCCCAGCGCATGAGACACCCTTAGGCCCGATGGTCACTGAATCTCAAGATGTCAAACAGGGGTTGGCCGAAGACTTGTTAATAAACCGTGCTGCCGAGCCTGATGTCTTGGTTGTTCACCAAGGCTGTGATGGTGGTTGAAACGCCGCTGAGCAGGGCGATCGCCTGGGTGGGCCCGCTTGGCGGAACGATGGAGATGACGGTGCCGGCCGAGGTCACCGACGAGGTCAGATATTGGTTGATCAGCGCTGCCGTCGGCGTCTTGCCCAACTGGTTCATCGCGCTGGTGAAGTCCAGAAGGTCGCCATTATTGGTCTTGAACCCGGTGATCGTGTCTTCGCCCTGGCCGTAGCCGTTCAGGATAAAGACGTCTTTGCCGGATCCGCCGTTGAGCGTGTTGATCCCTGGCCCCGCATCCAGGATGTTGTTGTAGCCGGTGACCGTGATTGTGGAGTTTCCGGCGCCCGTCGTCACTGAATCCTGCCCGATGCCGCCGACGATGGTCGAATTGCCGGCACCGACCTTGATGGTGTTGTACGAACCGCTGAGGTTGATCGAATGGTTGCCGGCGCCGAGCGTCACCGTGCTGCCGCCGGTCGTCCCGGTGATCGAGACATCTCCGGCAGCCGTGGATGTGAAACTGTTGCCCCACCCTGTCGCGGTCAGTTTCGTAACCGTGCCCGCCGGGGTGGCGCCGACGGTGACGTGGTTATCGCTGACGCCTGCGTTGATGTTACTGGTGCCTGCACCGGTGGTGATCGAGTTGTAGCTGCCCTGCGTCGAGATGGTCTGGTTGCCGTTGCCGACCACGATGCTGTCGGCCGACCCGCTGTATGAACCCGGGGTGACAGTCAGCGCGATCGTCTGGTTGCCATCCCCAAGGGTTATGTGGCCGTTATAGCCGGTGCCAGCGACTGTATAGTTGCCGTTGCCTTGTTTCACCGTGCCGTTCCAGCCGTTCAGCATCAGCGGGGGCGCGTTGGTGCTGGTTCCGGTTGGGGTGTTGGGCGACGCATAGGCCCGCACCCAGTTCACCAGCATCTGTCCCGTCTCGCCGGCATTGTTGCCCGGCCAGCTTCCCGTCGATCCGACGGCCAAATTCAGCAGCATATACATCGGCTGGTTCAAGCCGACCGGCGTGGGGAGCGTCGCGATCGCGTTGCCGTTGAAGTAGTACGTGATGGTGTCGGGTTCCCAGTCCACACCATAGGTGTTGAAGCTGGTGGAGGTGTTGACCGGCAGAGTCACCGCCACGGTGGTGTCGGCCCCGTTCGGCGCATGCGTGGAGAGATAGGCAACGTAGGGATTGTTGCCGAGGATTTCCGGCGCATCGATCTCGCTTGCGGTGCCGCTCTGGTTGTACAGCCAGAACGCGGGCCACATGCCGGCACCGGTCGGCATCTCTGCATTGACCTCAAACAATCCGTAAGTTTGCTTAAAGCTCTTCTGCGTCGTCAGGCCGCCGGAGGTGTAGGATAGTCCGGGCGCGGTCGAAACCTGGCTTGCGGTAATATCGAGAACGCCATTGCTGGTGCTGAACGGGCTGACCGAACCGCCGGCCGGACCGTAGTTTTCGGCTTCATGGTTGTTGGCGCGCGTTCCCGTCATGAACTGCCAGTTTGTGCCAACGCCGTTCGCCGACGCGCTCAGCGTATTGAACTCGTCGTCGAACGTCATCTTGCCGAAGCCGGACATGTCCAATGGCGTCGCGAAGTCGGCTGCGGTGAACTGCCCGATCGTCTGGTTGACGAAGGTAATGGACTGGCTGCCGCCTAGATTGAGCACGACGTCCGAGCCGGTTTGCGTCATTGCGGCCTTCACGGCCGTGAAACCGCCGGTGAACTGGCTGAAACTGTTGAGCTGGACCACGTCCGATCCGTGGACGAAATTCTCGATGGCAGCGCTGCCGCCGTTTGTCTGATCCACGACGAAGCGGTCTCGCCCGCTTGTGGAGCCGATCATCAGGTCATCGCCGCTGCCGCCGACGATGGTTTGCGCGTAGCCGCTTTCAGCGATGAGGATGTCGTTGAGGTTGTTGCCAGTCAGCGTCGAAGGGCCATTGGTCTGCCCGACCGAGAAGCCCGCCGGAAGGGTCAGGCTGCCCCAGTAGCCGATAATCGTGTCGATACCGTCACTCGCGCCGGCGACGGCTTTGTCGTTGCCATCGACGTAGAAGGTGTTGTCGCTACCGCCCCCGCCGCCGGTCATCGTGTCGTTGCCGTCGCCTGAGAACTGCGTGTTCACCCCGCTCTTGCCGGTCACGGAAATGCTTGGGTGCATTGTCGGCCAAGCGGCCGGCGATCCGCTGTAATACCAAGTTACGCCGTTCACGGTCACAGACTTGCGGGTCGTCATGACTGAATCTCCATTACGAAACGATCACGAATGTCGTGGCTCGTGCGTGTTGGAGCGGTTTTATCGAACAACTCTTAAGAAGAGGTTGAGCGGATGCGCACAATCGGACGTTGCAATGACTTAGGTCAGCCGGATTACGCAGGTCGTTGATACTCTGCTGACTGGACTATGCCGGGGGTTTGCAGCCTCGTTCGGGGATACCGCCGCGA
>CAZZVB010000062.1:9077-19653 GCA_964657445.1 uncultured Burkholderiaceae bacterium
GGATGCGCAGCCGTCGGGCGGAGTGGCCTAAGACTGGTCTCAGGCGTGGTCCGGGGACCGGGTGTCGCTTGCGGTGCTAGTGCGGCGCCGCCAAGCCCGCCCGGCGGTGCACCATGGCGGCGAAGGCGTCGTAGCAACGCTGCATCGCCGGGCGCTTGTAGGGGTAGCGGTCGGGCGGGTCCATGGAGTGGATGATGGCGGCTACGTCGGCCTCGAACACCAGCAACCGGCCATCTGGCGCCTCGCCGCAATCGATCGAGCAGTAGTCCAAACCAATTGCGTCCGCCACAGCGGCCAACGCGGCCGCGTGCCGTTCAAGGAAGCCATCGTGCCCGCACAGCGCTGCCGCCTCGGCCACCCGCTTGGCCGGGCTTTCGTCCATGCCGGCATTGAGATAGTGCACCATCCAATGGTCCGATGCGGCCATGTGACAGATGAACGGCGCCCCCGCGACGAAGGCGACGCGATACTTCCGAAACCAGCCATCCGCCCCGCGATAGTCCACGAACTGAGTGAGGGTGAAGGCGTCGTCCGCGGACTGCGTCAGCAGTTGACGAACGGATGCCTCGTCATCCAAGCGCGCAAGACCATGCCCAGCGTGTGATCCAGCCGGTCGTAGCAGGAACGGAAAGCGGCCTTCCGGCAGCAAGGAAGCCGTGTTTCTGCAGCCCAAGTCCCGCCGGGTCACGCTCCGCGCGGCTGGACAGTGAACACCCGGCGCCGACAGGACGCGGGGCAGCCAGTCACGCGACATGGGCATGATCCGGGCCGGGTCGTTGAGCACCGGGCGCGGCCAGTTGCGCACCGCCGGGCCCAGCGTCGCCAGCGCCGCCGGCGCGGCCTCACTCACGGTGGTGATGGCGACGTCGTGATCGGGGATGCTGGATGGCAGATCCGGCGCGACGAAAGCGATGTCGAGCCGCAGGCCGCCTGGGGCGGCGATGAAGTCCAGCGGCGCGTTGACCATCAAGCCGCCCGGTGCAGCCAGCGCAAGGAGACGCGCACCGCCTGCGCCCGAGCGCACCCGGTATGTCTGCGACCGTGCCAGCGCCTGCTGCTGCAATGCCTCGCCTTGCGCCGGGCAGGCGTTCAGGAAGGCCGTCCAGGCACGATCCATGAACCAGCCAGCCTCGTCCAGCCCGCCATCCGGCTTGGGACCAATCAGGTCCAGCAGGTCGCCCACACTTGCCCCGGCAAACAGCATCCCCGCGAGCCGCGCCACGCCATGCACCAGCGGCGGCGAACACTCCTGCAGACGAACGAAACCCATGACGCTGCTTACCCTGGCCCGCGCGCATCTTGCCGCCCATCGGTTAACGAGCGGTGAGATTCGCGTCCGGCCTGCTCCGTGCGTTATGAGCGGTCAGCTATAACGACCCCCTCTCACGAAGCGAGCGAGCCATCCATGATCCGGCCTGTGACACTGCTGATTGCCGCCGCAGCGCTGATGACGCCGACTTTGGCGTCAGCCGCCGCCGTGGACGTCCTGTACGCCGGGTCGTTGGTCAATCTGATGGAGCACGGCATCGGCCCGGCTTACGAAAAAGCCACTGGCGACACCTTCCGAGGCTTCGGCGGCGGGTCCAACGGTCTTGCCAACCAGATCAAGGGCAAGCTGCGCCGCGCCGACGTGTTCATCAGCGCCAACCCGAAGGTCAATGACTCCTTGATGGGAGATGCGAACGGCGGATGGGTCAGCTGGTATGTCACCTTCGCCCGTTCCCCGCTGGTGCTCGGCTACAATCCATCCAGCAAGTTTGCCGCCGACCTCAAGACCAAACCGTGGTACGAGGTGTTGCGCGAGCCCGGCATCAGGATCGGCCGCACCGACGCCAAGCTCGATCCCAAGGGCGCGTTGACGCTGCAACTGCTCGACAAGGCGGAGCAGGTTTACCACCAGCCCGGCCTGGCCCAGGCGGTGCTGGGCGCACCGGACAACCCAGAGCAAGTCCGCCCGGAGGAGAACCTGGTGGGCCGGCTGCAATCCGGCCAGATCGACGCCGGGTTCTTCTACTCGACCGAAACGTCCGACCTGAAAATCCCCGCCATCACGCTGCCGCCGGAGGTGGCGTTGAGCGCCATCTACACCGCAGCCGTGATCAGGGAGGCCGCCGATCCTGTCGCCGCCGCAAGGTTCGTGGACTTCTTGCTTAGCGCGCCGGGTCAGGCTGTCATGAACGAGCATGGCCTCGACGTCGTGACACCCGTCGTCACGGGTGACACCGCCACGGTGCCGGCGTCGATCCACCTCAAGTGACCTGGCCGGGCCGCCAGTCCCGGGCCTTGCCGGCGCCGATCGTGATGCTCGGCGGCCTACTCGCTGCCTACCTGGTCGCGCCGTTCGTCGCTGGATTGGGACAAGCCGGGCTGGCGGACTGGCGTGGCGCCGACATCGACGGCCTGGCGCATGCGTCCATGGTGTCGGTCGCCAGCGCGACATTGGCGTCCGTGCTGGTGGCAGCCGGCGGCATTCCGCTGGGTTATTTGCTCGCCCGCGGGCCGAGCCGGGCCGTGGCGCTGCTGGGCTTCGCCGTGCAACTTCCCCTGGCGCTTCCGCCGTTGGCCAGCGGCATCCTGCTGCTCTTCTTGCTTGGCTACGCCAGTCCGCTCGGACGGCTGACGGGCGGTGCTCTGACCGACTCCTTCACGGGGATCGTGCTGGCAGAGGCCTTCGTTGCGGCGCCGTTCCTGATCGTCGCCGCCCGTTCCGCCTTTTCGGAGATCGACCCGCTGCTGGAGGACGTGGCCGCCACGCTGGGCCACCGCCCGCTGGCTGTCTTCCGCCGGGTCAGCCTGGCGCTGGCGACGCGCGGCATCTGGGCCGGGCTGCTGCTGACCTGGCTGCGCGCCTTCGGGGAGTTCGGCGCCACGGTCATGGTCGCCTACCATCCTACCTCGCTGCCGGTTTACACCTACGTGGCCTTCGGCAGCGAAGGCCTTCCCGCCATGCTGCCGATCCTGGCGCCGACCATTCTGATCGCCGCCTTCGTCATGGCCGTGAGCCTGAGAGCCGGCTCCGCACGCTCCCTGGTCAGGGTCCAGGCCAGCGTTGCGCCAGCGGCAATGGCGGCTCCCGCGAGGCGCACGGCGGCTGGGCCGGCGCTTGCCATGGAGTTTCATCGCCGGCAGCCGGGCTTTACGCTGGATCTGGTTTGGCACACCAACGCGCGGCGGCTGTGCATCCTCGGCGCATCCGGCTCGGGCAAATCGGCCACCTTGCGACTGCTCGCCGGCCTCGACCGGGCGGAGCGAAGCCGCTTCACCTTCGGCGCGCGCGAGCTGACGAACCGACCCGCCTACGCGCGGGGAATCGCCTACGTGCCACAGACCTATGCCTTGCTTCCCCACCTGGCGGTGCACGAGCAAATCCGCTTCGGCGTGGAGTGCGATCCCGTCCGTGCCCGGCACTGGACGGAGCGGCTGGGGCTGACCGGGCTGGAGCATCGCCGTCCCGCCGAGCTGTCGCTCGGGCAGCAGCAGCGTGTGGCGCTCGCCCGTGCGCTTTCCCGCCGCAGCGATCTGCTGCTGCTGGACGAGCCGTTTTCCGCCCTGGATGCGCCGTTGCGGTCGCGGCTGCGCGACGAGATGCTGGCCTTGCAGGCGGAACTGGACGCGACCACCATCCTCGTCACCCATGACCCGGCGGAGGCGATGCTGCTGGCCGACGAAATGATGCTGCTGGAGAACGGCCGCGTGCTGCAAACCGGTGCGGTCGATGCGATCTTTCTCCGCCCCGCAAGCGAGACCGCTGCGGCTTTGCTGGGCGCCCAGAACCTTGCACACGGCACCGCTATCGCGTTCGACCGGATCGATGTCGGGCGTGGGGTGAGCGTGTCTGTCGCCGGGCCGGCGCTGCGCCCTGGCCCGATTGGTTGGGCGGTGCGGCCCAGCAGCGTGCGACTGGCGTCCGACGGCATCCCCGCCACGCTCCTAGACTCGGACAACACGCGCGCCGGCCAGCGCCGCCTGGTCGTGCAGATCGGCGATGCGGTGTTGCGGGTGGCGGCTGACCCTGGCTGCAACGCCTCGCCCGGCCCGTGCCGCGTGCAGATCGATCCGGCAACTATCCAGGTCTGGCCGGCAAGCGCCCACTCCGTTCAGGCCCACCGCGATCCGGCCGCGGGGCTGGCCGCATGAGCGGTGCAAACACCCACCGTCTCAGCATCCGCATCGACCTCGCCACCGGCGGCCGGATCGGCCCGGGCAAGGTGGCGCTGCTGGAGGAAATCGGCCGCTCCGGCTCGATCTCGGCAGCGGGGCGCGCGCTGAAGATGTCGTATCGCCGGGCGTGGCTGCTGGTGGAACAGCTGAACCAAAGCCTGCAAGTCCCGGTGGTTGAAACCGCGGCTGGCGGTGCGGGCGGCGGCGGCGCCCAGCTCACCGAGGCCGGCAAAACCATCGTGCAACAATACCGCGCCATGGAGAAAGCCGCCGCACGCACGTCGCAGTCGCACCTATCGGCCTTGGACCGCCTCGTCGCGAAGCAGGACATTTGAAACCAGCCTGTTGAGGCGCGGGCGGGCGAATCTTACCCGCCATGCATGACGATCGGCGGCCGCCATATATGATGATGCGGCAACGTCTGGGGGAGCCGGCTGATGGATATGCTGATCATGGCACCCGAGAGCGCCCGCGTCGCGGCGTTGTGGATCGCATTTCTGAGCGTGCTCGCCGGGTCGATCGGGGTTCCCATACCCTCCCTTGCAGCGGTGATCTTCGTCGGCAGCCTGCTTTATAAGCAGCACGCATCTCCGCTGGCGATCGGCCTGGCTTTCGCGGTGGCCCTTGCCGGCGCGATGCTGGGCGACCTTGCGCTGTTCGCCGCGGGCAAACGCTTCGGCGCGGGAATGCTCGGCATGGTCTGCCGGTTGTCGCTGTCCAAGGACAGTTGCATCCGCCGCACGGAAAGTCTGTTCGAGCGCCGCGGCGTCGGCATTTTGCTGGTGGCGCGCTTCTTCCCCGGCCTGTCCGTCGTGTGCGCGCCGCTCGCAGCCTTGTCCGGCATCCGCGTGTTCCGCTTCCTGCTGTTTGCCGAGACGGGTGCGGCGCTGTGGATCGCGACGGGTCTGGCACTCGGGTATGGCCTTGCCGACGAGCTGCACGATGTGCTGCTCGCCTTCCGGCACGTCGGCATGGATTTCGGCGTCGTCGTCGCCGCGATCATCGCTGGCTACATCGTCGTGTCATGGCTGCAACGGCACCGGTTGCTGCGCCAGTTGCGGATGGCCCGGATCACGGTGGCGGAGCTGGCGGAGATGCTGGCCGGCGAGATCGAGCCCATCATCCTCGACGCCCGGTCAGCGATGCAGCGCGGGGCGGATCCGTTCGCCATTCCCAAAGCGATCGTGCTCGACGCTGCAGGCGAAAAAATTGCGGTCGCGACGGCGCCGGCGCATCGGCCGATCGTGGTCTATTGCTCGTGCCCGAATGAGATCAGCGCCGCTGCGATCGTGAAGCGGCTCAAGGCCCAAGGCTATCACCATGTCCGGCCGCTGCTCGGCGGATTGACGGCCTGGCGGGAGGCAGGGCATCCGGTTCATGCCTTGCCGGCCGCTGCGCCGGCTGCGCCGGCACCGGCGCTTGGGCAACATCCGGAAAGCCAGCTTGCCGGGTAGCAGGAGAGAAGAATGAGCGAGTTCCAGACGCACCGTGACCGGATCGCGTTCTCGCCGATCACGCAGCGGCCGCCCTTCAAGCTTCCGGGCGGCGCGCGCGTTGCGGTCTGGACGATCGTGAATGTCGAGAATTGGGACCCGGCGGTTGCGATGCCGCGCACCGTGCTGCCGCCACCGATGGGCGTGCCGCTGCTGCCCGACCTGCCGAACTGGGCGTGGCACGAGTATGGGATGCGGGTCGGCTTCTGGCGGTTCTTGGAGGTGCTGACCCAGCGCAAGCTGAAGGCGACGTTCGCGCTGAACGGCAGCGTCGTCACCGAATACCCGGCGGTGTGCCAGGCCGCGCTCGACGCCGGGTGGGACTTCATGGGCCACGGCTTCGTGCAGCGGCCGATGCACAAGGTGGACGACCAGCGCGCGGCCATCGCCGACACCATCGCTGCCATCGAGCGTTTCACCGGCAAGACGCCGCGCGGCTGGGAAAGCCCCGGGCTGACCGAAACGCTGGAGACGGCCGATCTGCTGGCGGAACTCGGCATCGAATACGTGGCGGACTGGGTGCTGGACGATCAGCCCGTGCCGATCCGCACCCGCACCGGCCGCCTGATCTCCGTTCCCTACACGGTGGAGGTGAACGACGTGACGATTTCGGCCGTGCAGCAGCAGCGGTCCGACGAAATCCTGCGCCGCGGCCGGGACCAGTTCGACCAGCTATATAAGGAGGGTGCGACAATCCCGCGGGTGATGGCGATTTCGATCCATCCCTACCTCACCGGTGTGCCGCACCGGATCAAGTATCTCGAGGCGCTTTATGACTACATCCTCGGCCATGACGGCGTGGTGATGGGGACGGGGGCGGACATACTGGACTGGTATCTCGGCCAGCAGGGCTAAAGTGCCAGCCCGGCGCCCGATGCGATCAGCAGCAGATTGATGGCCATGCGGAACATCCGGTCGCTCAGGTAGCGGAAGCAGGCCAGGCCGCACCATGTGCCGGCGAGTCCGGCCGGCACGCAGACCAGGGCGAGCGGCGGGAAGCCGACGCTGGACGCGCCGTGGTGATGGGCGGCGGCGAGCAGGGTGAGGGCAAAGACCTGCATGACCAGGATGTAGGGTTGGAACACGGCGCGCTGGGCGACCTTGTCCCACCCTTTCATGCCGCACCACACGGACACTGCGGCGCCCGGCGTGGCGGCAAACCCGCCCATCAGGCCACCGGTGAAGCCGGCTGCGATGTCCCCAATGACGGGCGAGTGCGCCAGGACGATCGGTTTGCGAAACAGCATGTAGCTGCCATAGACCGCCAGCACCGCGCCCAACCCGATCGCATAGGCTCGGGCGTCGAGGGTCAATAGGATCCACACGCCGACGGTGACGCCGAACACGCCGCCAGCCAGGAACGGCTTCAGCGCGCCGTAGCGGATTTCCCGCCGCAGCGCCCAGACGCTGAGCATCTGGTTGGCAATGCTGCACACCAGCATGATCTGCACGACATCCACCGTGTCGGAGCGGAACTGGAACAGCATGGCGCCGCAGATGGCGGAGAAGGCGAACCCGGCGATCCCCGACAGGCAAGCGGCGAGTGCGACCGCCGCTACCGTGGCAAGGGCCGTCGCGTCGAAGCCGAAGTTGAAAAGAGTGACGGCGTACGTCGCGGCACAGGTGACTGCCAGCGCCGCAATCCAGAAACGGGGTGAGGCGGCAAAAAGCTGACGAACACGGGCGACCGCATGGATGTCGAGGTATGCCGGCATGTCCCGATGCTCCGGCCCGCCATTGGGCGAGGCGAACGTGGCATCTGGCCGCGTGGTGCGATGTGATCCCGGTCACCGCGAAGCCGCGGCCAGTCAGATCCAGCGCTTGATCCGGAACCAGACCAGCGGGATGGCGACACTCAACAGGATCATCGCCCAGCCGAACTGATAGCCGTATGCCCAATCGTATTCGGGCATGTTCTTGAAGTTCATCCCATAAAGCCCGACGATGAAGGTCGGCGGAATGCCTACGACGGAAACCACCGTCAGCACCTTCACACCATTGTTCTGCTCGATGTTGATGAAGCCGAGCACGGCGTCGAGAAGGAATTGCACCTTGTTGGCCAGTTGCTGGTCGTAGTCGTTCAGCGATGCCACATCCTGCCGCAGCGTCGTCAGGCGGGGCAGCAGAGCATGCGGCAACCAGGACACCTCGCATTGGAGAGCGAAGCCGAGGATGCGGGCCAGGCCGAGCACCGCGTCTCGCAGATTGCCCAGGGTGTCGCCGCACAGGCCGATCGATCCGAGGATCGCCCGCAACTCCTTGTCCGCGCGTGATGGCTTGCTGAGGCCATCATTGCCGGCCGACGCGAATGTGGCCTTGGACAGCCGGTCGAGTTCCGCGGCGATGCGCTCCAGCACATCGGCAAGGCGATCGACCATGCATTCGAGCAGGCCGGTGAAGGCCTCCGCGCTGCTGCCTTGGTGGTCGTGACCGAAGCGTTCGGAGAACGTGTCGAACGAGGGCAGGTCCTCATACCGGACCGTCAACAGGTGCGCTTCGGAAAGCACGAAGCCGATCACCGTGGCGCCTGCGTGATGATGACCCTTCCGCGTGACGTAGGGCATGCTGAAATACAGCACGCCCCCCTCGTTATAGACGCGGCTTGAATTTGCGATGTCCGTCAGTTCAGCGAGGGCCGGCACCCGCAGTTTGGTGATCCGTTCGGCCGCCGAGCGTTCCTCGTCGGTCGGGTTCACCAGGTCCAGCCAGACGGTGCGATCTGGCGTCGCGCCCGCTTTCAGCTCGCACCGTGGGCCGGCGCCGTCGTTCGAGAAGAGCATTCAACCGCGCCTTGCCGTGATGGCCGGACCTTACGCAAGCAGTCAGGTTTCACAACATGGGTTTGGCCTGCAACGGCACCTGCGCTATGTCGGCGGCTTGACGGAGGCTATTTTGAACGAGATCTCGCCCGCTCTGCCCAACACGCTGCGCTCCGGACCGGACCAGCGCGGCCGCTTCGGCGGCTTTGGCGGCCGCTTCGTTGCGGAAACGCTGATGCCGCTCGTCCTGGGTGTGGAAGACGCCTATGAGGCGGCGAAGCGTGACCCGGCGTTCCAGCTCGAACTCGACCGTTACCTGCGCGACTATGTCGGCCGTCCGAGCCCGCTGTGGTTTGCGGAGCGGCTGACCAAGCAGCTCGGCGGCGCAAAGGTTTATTTCAAGCGCGACGAGCTGAACCACACCGGCTCGCACAAGATCAACAACTGCATGGGGCAGATCCTGCTCGCCACGCGCATGGGCAAGACGCGGATCATCGCCGAAACCGGGGCCGGGCAGCATGGCGTGGCGACGGCGACGGTCTGCGCGCTGTTTGGCCTGCCGTGCACGGTTTACATGGGCACCACCGACGTCGAGCGGCAGAAGCCCAATGTGTTCCGCATGAAGCTGCTGGGCGCGGAAGTCGTGCCGGTCAGCTCGGGCGCCGGGACGCTGAAGGATGCCATGAACGACGCCATGCGCGACTGGGTCGCCAACGTGTCGGACACCTATTACCTGATCGGCACGGTGGCCGGTCCGCATCCCTACCCGGCCATGGTGCGCGACTTCCAGTCGGTGATCGGGACCGAGGCGCGGGCGCAGATGCTGGCGGCCGAGGGCCGGCTGCCCAACACCATCGTGGCGGCGATCGGCGGCGGGTCCAACGCCATGGGGCTGTTCCACCCGTTCCTGGACGATCCGGGCGTGGACCTGGTCGGCGTGGAAGCCGCCGGCCGCGGCCTGGACACGCATGAGCACGCGGCCAGCCTGTCGCGCGGCCGGCCCGGCGTCTTGCACGGCAACCGCACCTACCTGCTGCAGGACGATGACGGCCAGATCACCGAGGCGCACAGCATCAGCGCCGGGTTGGACTATCCCGGCATCGGGCCGGAGCACGCCTGGCTGCACGAAATCGGCCGCGTGCAATACGTGGCCGCGACCGACAGCGAGGCGCTGGACGCGTTCCAGCTTTGCACCCGGACCGAGGGGATCATCCCGGCGCTGGAGCCGGCGCACGCCTTGGCCCATGTCGCCAAGATCGCGCCGGCGATGAGTGCCGACGACATTGTTTTGATGAACCTCTGTGGCCGCGGCGATAAGGACATCTTTGCGGTCGCCGAGCATCTCGGTGTCAAGCTGTGAGCCGCCCCCTGGATCGCCGCGGCGCCAGGCCTCGGCTCATCGTGACGAGTGCCGGCGGGGTCACGCCATGAGCCGTATCGCGGCCCGATTTGATCTGCTGAAGGCCGAAGGCCGCGGCGCGCTCATTCCGTTTCTCGAAGCCTACGACCCGGACGAGGCGACCAGCACCGCCATCCTGCATGGCATGCCCGGCGCCGGGGCCGACCTGATCGAGATCGGCATGCCGTTCACCGATCCGATGGCCGACGGCCCGACCATCCAGGCCGCCGGGCTGCGCGCGCTCAAGGCCGGCGCCACGCTGGTGCGGACCCTGGCCATGGTGGCCGGCTTCCGTAACGAGGATCACGACACGCCCGTGATCCTGATGGGCTATCTCAACCCCATCCTGTCCTACGGCGCGGAGCGGTTCTGCGCCGATGCGGGCAAAGCGGGGGTGGACGGGCTGATCGTGGTCGATCTGCCGAGCGAGGAGGCGGATTGGCTGTCCGGGCCCGCCGCGGCGAACGGGCTCGACATCATCCGGCTTGTGGCGCCGACAACCGACGATGCGCGGCTGCCGCAGGTGCTGAACGGCAGCTCCGGCTTCGTCTATTACGTCAGCATCGCCGGCATCACCGGCACGCGCTCGGCCACCAAGGAACACCTGGCCGCCGCCATCCCCCGCGTCCGCGCCGCCACCGATCTGCCGATTGCGATCGGCTTCGGCATCCGGACACCGGCGCAAGCGGCGGAGGCGGTCGCTGTCGCCGATGCGGTCGTTGTCGCGTCCGCGCTGATCGACACGCTGGCCGCGAGCCTGGACA
>CAZZVB010000063.1:0-19591 GCA_964657445.1 uncultured Burkholderiaceae bacterium
GTGGGGGCGACCCTGGTGGTGTTCCTGCTGGCGATGACGGCGCTGGTCGTGGCCGTGCACGGCCGCCTGTTCCGGGAGGCGTGATGTTCCGCCGGAGCATGGACGCGGTCGCCTGGCTGACGCTGATCTTCCTGCTCGGCCCGCTGGTGGCGGTAGTGGGCGGCAGCGTGTCCGACACGCCCTACGTGGCGTTCCCGCCGCAGGGTTTCACCTGGCGATGGTATGGGCTGCTGCTGCGCCGGGCGGACTTCCTGCACTCGTTCTGGCAATCCGTCCTGATCGCCCTGCTGTGCACCGCCGCCGCCACGCTGCTGGGCGGGTTGGCGGCGCTCGGCCTGCACCGCCGCCCGGTGCCGGGCATGCAGGCGTTCCTGATGTCGCCCTTGGTGCTGCCCACCATCGTCACCGGCGTGGCGTTGCTGCAGTTCTACTACCTGATCGACTTCGACGCGCCGTTCGCCGGCCTGGTGATCGGCCACATCGTCATCACCGTGCCCTACGTCGTCCGCACCGTCGGCGCCGGCCTGTCCCGCACGGACCCGGCGCTCGACGAAGCCGCCGCCAGCCTGGGCGCTTCCCCGCCGCGCGTGCTGTGGCGTGTGACCATTCCCGCAGTCATGCCGAGCATCTCGGCGGCGGTGATCTTCGTGTTCATTACCTCCTTCGATCAGGCCACGGTGTCGATCTTCCTGAGCGGACCGGACGTAACGCCGCTGCCGGTGCGCATCCTCAACACGATCGACTTCTCGGTGGACCCGATGATCGCGGCGGTTTCGACCATCCTGATCGTGTTCGCCTTCGCCCTGGTCGCGCTGCTGCAACGGTTGCTGGGGCTGAACCGCGCGTTCTCATGACGGCTCCGCAGGTTCGCCCGATCGGATCGCCTCGCTGAGCCGGCCGCGGCGCAGTCGTTCGGCTAACGATCGAACTCGATCACCAGATCGATCGCCCGCCGCAGCATGGTCATCGTCGCCTCTGGCGTCATGAACCCCGAATGTGCCGTCAGCGTCACGTTTGGCAGCGCCAATAGCGGGTTGTCAGCGTGCGGCGGCTCGGGCGTAAAAACGTCGATGGCGGCATGGCGGATGTGGCCGGAGCGGAGCAGGGCGACCAGCGCCTCGGTATCGACCACGTCGGCGCGCGCGGTGTTGACCAGGATCATACCGGGCTTGGTGCGGCCCAGTTTTGCCGCATCCATGAAATGGCGCGTCGCATCGTTCAGCGCCAGGCAGACGCAGAGGATGTCGGCCTGCGCCAGCACCTCATCCAACCCCGCATTCGCATCGGGCGCCGGGGAGCGGTTCCAGGCGAGCACGTTCATGCCGAGGCCGCGGGCCATGCGCGCCACCTCGCGGCCGATGCCGCCAAGCCCGACAATACCAAGCGTCTTGCCCAGCAACTGAATGCCCTCGATCTGCCGCCAGCCGCCGGCGCGAACGTCCCGGTCCTGCCGGGCGATATCGCGGGCGGCAGACATCGCCAGGGCGATCGTGTGCTCGGCCACCGTGGTGTCGCCGTAGCCCTTGATGGTGTGCACCTGGACGCCATGCGCCTCGGCCGCCGCCACGTCGATGAACGATGACGCGCCCGTGCCGAGGAACACGATATGGCGCAAGTCCGGGCAGCGGGCGATGAGTCCGGCATCGAAATAGGTGTGGTCGTCGATGATCGTGCTGTAGCCGGCGATCTTGCCTGGCACGTCGGGCTGCTGGCCTGGCCCCATGTTGACGGTGATCGCCGGGTCACCGTCGCGCTGCACCTTCGCCCAGAGCGGGGCCATGTCGTCGGTGCAGTCGAGAAATATCGCGGCCATGTTTGCCCCTTGCGCAGCGCTGGGTGATTTCGCCACGTTTCCGGTAAGAAGCAAAGCACCACCCTGGCACATGGCTTGCTTTGCATTTGGCACATTTTTGGTGAGGCACCCATGCTGCTCGATCCCCGCCGCGTCCTTCTGCGAAGCTTGGCTGCCGGCATGCTCGCCGCGACGATGCTGTCCGGCGTGGCCGGTGCGGAGACGGTGGGCCCTGTCACCGATGACGTCGGCGTGGTCAAGGTGCCGAAGGGCCAGCCTATCCTGATCGGCGCCCTGCTGGTGCTGTCCGGCCCCGACCTCGCCCTGGGCACCGACGCGTCCCGCGGGGCGGAGATCGCGTTCGACGACCACAAGAACATGGTCGCCGGCCACCCCATCAAGTACCTGCCGGAAGACGGCCAGTGCAGCGTCGAGGGTGGGCAGACCGGCGCCACGCGGCTCGCGGCCAACAAGCAGATCGTCGGCGTGATCGGCACGGCCTGCTCATCGGAGTCGCGCGGTGGTTCGCCGATCCTGTGGAACGCCGGCATGCCGCAGGCCGTCACCAGCGCTACGGCGCCGGGTCTGACGGCGCCCGACCGTGCGGCTGGCCTGCAGGGCATCGTGCGCTTCGTCTATAATGACCTGAACGCCGCGGCGGCCGCGGTGAAATACGCCAAGGCCCAGGGCTACACCACGGCCGCGACGATCCACGACGGCAGCCTTTACGCCGAATCGCTGGTCGATGTGTTCGCCACCAAGTTCAAGGAAGGCGGCGGCACGATCGTATCGGCGGAAGCGATCTCCCCGTCCGACACCGACTTGCGCCCGGTGCTGACCCGCATCGGCACGGCCAAGCCGCAATTGCTGTTCGCCCCGCTGTTCGTCGGCGCGTCCGCCTACCTGGTGCGCCAGGCGCCGGAAGTCGCGACCATGGCGAAGGTGCCTCTGCTGGGCACCGACTCCACGCTGGCCCCGGCCTTCCTGGAAGCGGCAGGGGACGCGGCAAAGGGCTACCGGCTGACCGGCATCGACAGCAACCCGAAGCTGATGGGCGCCAACTACCCGGCGTTCCTGGCGAAGTACAAGAAGAAGTTCGGTGAAGACCCGATCAGCGGCTTCAACGGCAACGGCTATGACGCCGCAACCGCCATGTTGCTGGCGATCGAAAAAGTCGCCAAGACCGATAGCGATGGCGTCACCTATATCGGCCGCAAGGCGCTGCGCGACGCCCTGATCACGACCAAGGACCTTGACGGCATGACCGGCAAGCTGACCTGCGACAAGAACGGCGACTGCGGATCGAGCAACTTCGCCGTGTTCGAATATGTCGCCGGCGACCCGAGCAGCTTCAAGATCGGCACCAATCCGAAGCAAGTGTACCCCTGATCCCGTTGACCGCTTTGCAGGACTGGTTGCGGCGGGCGACCGCCGTTGACTGGTTCCTGCTCGCACTCCGCCTCGTCGTGGTCGCCGTGGTCGGCACGGGGTTCATCGCCGGACTGCTTCACCCCCGCTACGGGCGCGAGGAATGGTTCTCCTTCCTCGCGTTCGGGCTGACCATCGGCGCGATCTACGCGCTGATCGCGCTGGGCTACACCATGGTGTACGGCATCCTGCGCATGGTGAACTTCGCCCATGGCGACGTCTTCATGTTCGGCGCCTATGCGGGCTGCTTCACCCTGATCGCCTGCAATCGCAGTGGCCTGCTGGCCAACGACCCGGGTCTGTCCTTCACGCTCGCGGTCGCCGCATGCATCGCCGTGTCGGCCGGGATCGCCATCCTCGCGGAACGGATCGCCTACCGCCCGTTCCGCCGCGGCCGCTCGCTGGCGCCGCTGATCAGCACGCTCGGCCTGTCCTTCGTACTGGAATATTCGGCCCGCGGCATGTTCGGCGCGCAGAACAAGTCGTTCCCGTCCATGCCGATGATCGACGGTCTCGTGAACGTCGCCGGGTTTTCGGTGCCGCGCGCCCAGATCGTCGTCGTGCTGGCTGCCTTGCTCACCATGATCGCGCTGACCCTGATCGTCATGCGCACCAAGATCGGCACCGCCATGCGCGCGGTCGCGGAGGACAAGGACGCATCGACCCTGATGGGAATCGATGTTGACCGGGTGATCGTGTTCACCTTCGCGCTCGGCGGCGCGATGGCGGGCATCGCCGGGCTGCTTTACGGCCTGGTGTACAAGCAGATTTCGTTCTTCATGGGCTTCTTCCTCGGCGTGAAGGGGTTCGGCGCGGCCGTGCTGGGCGGGATCGGCAACATACCCGGCGCGATGCTCGGCGGCTTCGCGCTCGGGCTAGTCGAGAGCCTTGGGCCTGCGCTGTTTCTCGAGGGCCTGGGCGTCAACGCGCCCTACCAGCTTCGCGACGCGATCGCGTACACCATGCTGGTCATGGTGCTGATCTTTCGCCCCCGCGGCCTGCTGGGTGAACGGCTGTCGGCGGTGCGCGCCTGATGGCGGAGGCGGTCGCCGGGCTTCAGCCCATCCGCCTGGCGGTGCCGGTTCGCCCAGCGGTCAGCACGGCGCTCAGCATCACCGGGTGCTGTGCGTTCACCGTGCTGATCGGCCTGTTCGGCCAGTTCCAGAACCGGGCGCTGGTAGTGGATGTGGTGGATATCGGCCACGCCCTGCTTATCGCCTGCGCCATGGGCGGCGGCGCGATGCTGACCCGGCGCTTTCGCAACTGGGGCAGCGTCGCCGCAAGCGGCGCGGCCGGCGCCGTGTCCGGGCTGCTGCTGATGGCGCTGGTGATGGGTGCCCGGGCGGCGAATTTGCGTTGGATGTTCGTCTCGCTCACCCCGGTGACGCTGAACAGCGTCGGCTTCGGCCTCGACGATGACCAGGCAGCCCTGCTGCTGGCCTGTGCGGGCGCCGCCGCCGCGGGGCTCGGCGGAGCGCTCGTCATCATCAAGCCGCTCCCCCGCCGGCTCGTGCTCGGCGTGCTCGGCGGCGTCGTGTTCGCCGGGCTGCTGCGCGAGCTGATCCGCAGCCTGCTCGGCGGCATCGGCGGCGTGGAGGACTGGGCGTTCACCTATGAAGGCGTGCTGCCGGCGGGTGCGGCCTGCGCCGCCGCGATCGGCGCCCTGGTCACCGTCCGGCCCGGCCGGCAGCAGTATTCGGCCCTGCCTGCCCGCGTCCGGCTCGGCGTGCAGTTGGCGGCGCTGGTCCTGCTGCTGGCCCTGCCGGCGCTGACCAACGACTTCATCGCGCAGACCATGATGCTGGTCTGCCTCTACACGCTGATGGGCCTCGGCCTGAACATCGAGCTGGGGCTGGCCGGCCTGGTGGACCTGGGCTTCGTCGCCTTCTTCGCGGTCGGCGCCTACACGGTCGGGCTGCTGACGTCCGACAACCCGGGCTTCCCGGCGCACCTGTCGTTCTTCGCCGCCCTGCCGTTCTCCGTGCTGCTCGCATCGGGCGCCGGGTTCCTGTTCGGCCTTCCCGTGCTGAAGGTGCGCGGCGACTACCTGGCGATCGCCACGCTGGGACTGGGCGAGATCATCCGCGTGCTGGTGCTGTCGGACTTCATGAAGCCGTGGCTGGGCGGCGCGCAGGGCATCGTCAACATCCCGAAGCCGGTCGTGTTCGGCACCATGCTCAGCACGCCGACTGCGCTGTTCTATCTCACGGCGGCGTTCACCGTGGTGGCCGGCTACTTCGCGTGGCGGCTGCAGCATTCCGGCCTCGGCCGCCGCTGGCTGGCGGTGCGCGAGGATGAGGACGTGGCCCAGGCGCTCGGCATCAAGCTCGTGGCGGTGAAGCTGTCGGCCTACACCATGGGCGCCGCCTTCGCCGGCCTCGCGGGCGGGATCTTCGCGGCCATGGTCGGATCGGTGTTCCCGCAAAGCTTCCAGTTGCTGGTCTCCGTCAACGTGCTGGCCATCCTCGTCGTCGGCGGCATCGGCAGCTTGCCCGGCGTGATCATCGGCTCGGCCGCGCTGATCGGCGGGCCGGAGGTGCTGCGGGACCTGGGCGAATACCGCTACCTGATCTACGGCCTGGTGATCATCGCGGTGGTGCGCCTGAAGCCGGAAGGCCTCAGCCCGAAGGCGATCAAGCACCGGGAAGTCATGTGACGCCGCTCCTGGAAGCGACGGGGATCAGCAAACGCTTCGGCGGCCTGCTGGCGATCGACGGAGTGAACCTGACCATTCCGAAGGCTGCGATCCACGCCATCATCGGCCCCAACGGCGCGGGCAAGACGACGCTGTTCAACTGCCTGACCTCCTTCGTGACCCCCACCACCGGCGAGATCCGCCTCAATGGCGAGCGCATTGACGGGCTGCGCCCCGACCTGGTGGCGACGCACGGCATCGCCCGCACCTACCAGAACATCCGCCTGTTCCCCGACCTGACCGCGCTGGAAAACATCATGGTGGGGGTGGACGCCAAGCGGCCGGAGTCGCTGCTGGGCGCGCTGTTCTCCACCCCCGCGCACCGCCGCACCGTCCGCGCCACCAACGCCCGTGCCAACGAATTGCTGCAGGCGTTGGGACTGGCCGGCCGGGGCGACCGGCTCGCGCGTCACCTGCCGTATGGCGACCAGCGCCGGCTGGAGATCGCCCGCGCCATGGCGATCGAGCCGCAATTGCTGCTGCTGGACGAACCCGCCGCCGGCATGAACCCGGTGGAAAGCCACGCCATGATGGAGCTGATCCGCAGCCTGCGCGACGTGCACGGGCTGACCGTGCTGTTGATCGAGCACCAGATGCGCGTCGTCATGGGCATCTCCGAACGCATCACGGTGCTGGACCATGGCGCCTGCATCGCAGAGGGCACTGCGGAGGAGATCCGCAACGACCCCACCGTGATCGCTGCCTATCTCGGCGCCCGCGCTGCCAAGCACGGCATGGACGCGCTGCAGCATTGAGCACGCTCACCGTCGAGGACCTGCACGTCTCCTACGGCAACATCCGTGCGCTGCGCGGCGTGTCGCTGCAGGTGGAGTCGGGCACGATCTGCGCCATGGTGGGCGCCAACGGGGCGGGCAAGACCACGACGCTGAACGCGATCTGCGGCCTGCGCACGCTGGTCCGCGGCCGCGTGTTGCTCGACGGGCAGGACGTGACGGGCGTCCCCGCCCACAACCTGGTGCCGCTCGGCCTGGTGCAGGTGCCGGAAGGCCGCCGCGTGTTCGCCCGCCTGACCGTGCGCGAGAACCTCGCCATGGGCGCCTTCCGGCGACGCGCCAGCCGCGCCGAACTGGCCGGCGAACTCGATCAGGTGCTCACCATCTTTCCGCGCCTGAACGAGCGCATGGCCCAGGTGGCCGGCACGCTGTCCGGCGGCGAGCAGCAGATGCTGGCGATGGGCCGCGCCCTGATGTCCAAGCCGCGCATGCTGCTGATGGACGAGCCCTCGATGGGCCTGGCGCCGCGCTTCGTGGACCAGTTGTTCGACACCATCGTCGCGATCAACCGCCTCGGCGTGACGGTTCTGCTGGTGGAACAAAATGCCTTCATGGCGCTCGAGATCGCTCAGATGGCGTATGTGCTGCAGTCCGGGGAGGTTGTGCTGTCGGGGCCGGGACCGGCGCTGATCGATACGGATGCGGTGCGGGAGGCGTATCTGGGCTAGTTTCAACAGCCTTCTCCCTCCCCCAAAGGGAGAGGGAGAAGCCCCGCGCTTACGAAGGGTTGCCCGATGGCGGGTTGCCGGACAGCACCTGCAGCTTGGCGAGGTCATCCTGCAGCGCCGGCAGTTCGGCCTCGACCTGGGTGCGCAGCGCGCCATCCTGGGTCTTGGCGTCCTCCTGCTGGAACACCGCAACCGCCTTCTGATGCAGCGCCAGCTCGTCCGCAACGTACTCCTTGTCGAACGCCGGCCCGTGCAACGTAGCCAGCTTCTGCACTTCCGCCGCCGTGTCCGCCGGCAGCTTCGGCGGCTGCATGCCCGCCACCTTGATCGCCGCCTGCAAGCCGGGGCTGAGCGTGTCGGCCGACGCCATGATCTGGCTGGATACGTCCACCACCCGCGGGTCGGCCGCCTTGGTCGCCGCCATCTTGCCGGCCTGGTCATCCAGTGCAACGAGCTGTTCTGCTGTCGTTATATAGTCTGCGTCGGTCTGGCCCATGCTGCCGCTGGACCGGATCTGCGCCTCCATCGTCGTGCAGCCTCCCAGCGCCACCGCGACGGCGACACACAGCACGCTATGTCTATACGGCATCCACGTTCCTCCACCTTGCTGACTGCGGTGAAACAAGCGTGCCGCCGTGGGTGGAACGACGACATGCACGTATGCTTGAGCAGACTTCACGAAATTGCCTCTTCCAGCAGACCGAATGCCGCATCGGCGAACGCCGTCATGTTGGCGGCGCGATCGGCCGACCCCGTCTCCAGGGTGCGGCTGAGTTCCACCGGGCCGGACAGCGCCAGGCAACAATGCCCGGCCGCGTCGCCGTAGCGGTTGCCGGCCGGTCCCGTGGCGCCCGTCTCCGCCAACCCCCACACCGTGCCCAGCTTCGTCCGGATCGTGCCGGCCAGCAGGCGCGACATCTCCTCCGTCGCGGACCGGATGCCGCCCAGCATCTCCGGCGTCACGCCCAGCAGCGCCTCCCGCGCCGTGCCGGTGTAGATCACCGCGCCGCCCATGAAGTAGGCCGACGCGCCCGGGACCTCCAGCAAGGCCGCCGAAATCAGCCCTCCTGCCGAGGACTCCGATACCGCGATCGTCTCCTTGCGGGCCTTCAGGCGCTCGGCGATGCGCAGCACGCGGGCGATGTCGATCATGGCGATGTCCTTCAGGATCCGATGGGCTGCACCACCACGCAAGGCAGTTGGCGCTGGTTCAACTGTGAACATGCCGACGACGCCTGAGCCGCCGTCAAGTGGGCCAGCCGCGCTCGATACAGCACGGCGCCGCCAAACGGCGTCGTCGGCGGCAGCTCCAGCGCGGCCGACCGGAGCGCGTCCGGCGCCTCCGCCCGCGCGCCTTCCGCCACCGCCCGCGCCAATCCTGCGCTGGCAAACGCGCCGACCTGGATCGCCCAAGCGCCGGCCGCAGCCGGCGGCGGCGCAGGCTGGTAGATCGCCGTCTGCACCGGGGCGATGGCGGCCCGCTCCAGCGGCGCGCACGGCCGGTCCGGATCGTAGGCCGCGTTTTCGTCGCAGCCGGAGGCAAGGCTGACTGGCGTGGGCGCCGGAGCGCTGGCCCCTCCCGCCGCAAACATCGCCAGCGGACCCGTCAGCGGGACGCCATTGCCCAGGTTCGGCGTGATCGCAGCCACGTAGTTCACCGTCTCGTCCGGCAGCGCGCTTGACCCGGCGAGGTAGCTGTCCAGCCGGTCCGGCCCCGCATTATAGGCCGCCAGGAAGCCCGGCGCGCCATAACGGTCATACATCTCCCGGATGTAGGCGGTGCCGGCCAGGATGTTGTTGTGCGGGTCGAACGGATCGTCGCCCAGCCGGTGCCGCTGCTGCAACCCGGCATAGGTCGCGGGCATCACCTGCATCAGCCCCATCGCGCCCACCGGCGAGACCGCTTGCTCCTGTCCGCCCGACTCCTGGTGCATCACCGCCCGCACCCATTGCTCCGGCACGCGGAACCGGGCGGCGGCCTCGTTGATATATGGCCCCCATGGGTCGGACGCCGGACCCGGCGGCGCGTAGAAACGCCGAGGCGCCCGGCTCCCCGCCTGAAGTGAGCCTTGTTCGGCCGCCGGGTCAGTGCCGTCATACGGCACCGCGCCATCGTCGCCACCATAGGCAGTGCCGCTACCCTGGCGAACGCAAGCGGCGAGCAGCAGCATCGGCAGCAAGCCCCGGACCCGGCGCAAACCCCTCCGCATCCCGCTCCCTCCAACTCCGCGTCTGACTGTGCCGGGCGGCGTGGCCGGCAGCAATCCGCCAGCGCGGTTGCACCGGACGCCACGCGGGAGCATCATCCAGTCACGACATAGTGAGCGTCCGATCGTCCATGGCGAAGCGTACGGCCCGCCCTGCAGACCGGCCATCTCCCAATCCCGCGCGCCCCGCCATCACAGTCATGCCGACCCTGGTCACCGGCTGCATTCCCGCCGCCGCGTTCGCGGGGGACCGGGTGGCCCTGCTGCTGGACGGCGCGCCCTACGGCAGCGTGTTCGTCACGCCGGACGGGGACGGCCGCCGTTTCGAGCTGCCGCTGCCGACCGGCGTGCTGGCCGCCACGCTCGACGTCGTCGGCTCCGGACCCGGCGGCGCCAGCGTGCTGCCCGCGCCGTTTGACTTCGGGCAGGCCCGGGCACTGCACTGGGACGGCTGGCGCGCCGAGGCCGGGTCTATCACCGGCCGCTTCCGCATCAGCGGCCCGGCCGCGCCGCCTGCCGGACATTCCGTCTTGGTCGAAATCCTCCACGCCGGCCGGCAGCTCTGTCGCGGCTTTGCCCGCGCCGCGGCACCCGGCGCGTTCACCTTCGCCATCCCGCTGCCCACACCGCCCCATCGCCTCTGGCCCGAATGGCGCCTGACGCCGCGCGTCGGCGGCCTCGCGCTGCCGCACGAACTCACCGTGCCCCTTCCCGAACCGGCAAGGCCCTCCGCCCCGCCCGAACTCACCGGTGAGCCCGCCGTCATCGCCCGCTTCCTCACCCGCGCGGCTGCCATCCGTCCCGCCAGCCTCGCCCGGCTTCGCCGCGCCATGACCGACCGGACGCGCGACACCCGCCTGTCCATCATCATGCCGGTGTTCGATCCACCCCGCGCTTGGCTGCAACAGGCGCTGGACAGCGTGACCGCCCAATGGTCCGCCAATTGGGAGCTGATTTGCGTCGATGACGGCTCCACCCAGCCGCATGTGCGGGCCACGCTGAACGAGGCGGCATTCCGCGACCCGCGCATCCGCATCCTCCGCACGCCCGCAAATGGCGGCATCGCCCGCGCCACCAACCACGGCTTGCGCATCGCCCGCGGCCGCTACGTCACCTTCCTCGACCATGACGACATGCTGGAGCCGGACGCGGTGTTCGCCCTTGCCGACACGGCCCAGCGCACCGGCGCCGCGCTGATCACCAGCGACGAACTGCTAACCAACGCGAACGCCGCCACCGCAGACCCGGCGGACGTGCTCGCCGTGCGTGCCCGCCCCGCCTTCAGCCACGACTACTACCTGTCGCACCCCTATGTGGTGCACATGGTCTGCCTGCGCACGGCACTTGCCCGGCAGCTCGGCGGGCTGGACGAAAGCCTGGCGATCTCGGCCGATGTGGACTTCGTGCTGCGCGCCATTGAGCACGCCGGACCGGTCACCCACGTGCCGCGCGTGCTCTATCGCTGGCGCACGCATGGGCAGAGCGCCGGGCACGCCAAAATGGCGGAGGTGACGGACGCGACCCTTGGCGCATTGAACCGGCATTTGGGCCGCATCGCCGCCACCGGGCAGGACCCGGCGCGCGCCTCCCCCGGGCTCGGCTTCAACGAATACCGGGTCGATTGGCCTGCCGCCGACGGCGACGTGCTGGCCGTGCTGGCGCCGCATGGCGACCTTGCCGCGGAGGCTGACCGGCTGTTGCTGCTGACGGCCGGGCTGGAGCGGGAGGGTTTGGGCGCCGGGTTGCGCGGCGTGGTCGCCGACCCCCGGCTCACCCTGGCGCAGCGCATCAACCAGGCGGTGCGCGAGCACAGCCAGGATGCCGGGTATATCCTGTTGGTGAGTTCCAGCGTCCAGGCCCGCGTTCCTGGCTGGGCGCGGCGGCTGCGCAGCTTGGCCGCAAGGCCGGAGGTCGGCTGCGCCGCGCCTTTGCTGGTCAGCCGGAACGGCGAGGTGTGCAACGCCGGGCTGCTGGTGGCCGGCGACGGCTCGCAGCACGCGCTGATGCACGGCGCCCCCGCCTTCTTCGGCGACGGCCGCCGCGACCCTGGCCCCAACTGCGCGCTGACCGCGCTGCGCGCCTGCTCCATCGTAAGCCACACCTGCCTGATGCTGCGCCGCGACGTGTTCGACCAGTTCGGCGGCTTCGACGAGGGTTACACGGGTGACCTCGCCGCCGCAGATTTCTGCCTGCGCCTGGGTGAGGCCGGCCTACGCGTCCTTTGCGACGGCTTCACCCTGCTGCAAGGCGAGGCCCCCGGCCCAGACATCGACCCTGCCGATGCCGCCCGCCTGCAAGCCCGCTGGCCCGCCTATTTCAGGCGCGGCGACCCGTATCACAGCCCCTTGCTCGATCCGCTTGGCAGCTCGGGCCTACGAACGGATGGACGGTGCAACCACCGAACCGAAGCCCTCATCCCCCGGGAGAGTGGCGCGACGCACCGTTGAGCGGCAGGCCAAACCGTCCCTCCTAGTTCCCCGGACGCATCAAACCCCACGGCGTCGCCAGCTTCCGCTCGCACTGGCCTCGCCGATCGGCTACGGTTTGCGTAACAAAATAAAAACGGGGAACTCCGATGGCGATACAGCGCAGGTTCATTCTGGCGGCAGGCGCCGCGTCGCTTGTCGCCGGGCGGTCGGCACGGGCGGCGAGCGACACCATCCGGATCGGCGTGCTGACCGATCTCTCCGGCACCTATCGGGACGTGACCGGACCGACCAGCGTCGCCTGTGTCCGCCAGGCCGTGGCGGAGTTCACGCGCGACAACCCGGACATCAAGGTCGAAGTGCTCGCCGGCGATCACCAGAACAAGCCCGATGTCGGGCTTAGCCTTGCGCGCAACTGGTTCGATCAGGGCGACGTGGACGTGGTGACCGACGTGGGCAACAGCGCGGTGGCGCTCGGGCTGATCGCCATCACCCAGGACAAGGACAAGCTCCAGCTCAACACCTCGGCCGGGTCGTCGGACCTTACCGGCAAGTTCTGCAGCCCGAACCTGCTGCACTGGACATACGACACGTGGAACCTGTCGCACACGATCGCCGCGCTCACGGTGAAAAGCGGCGGATCGAAATGGTTCTTCATCACCGCCGACTACAATTTCGGCAAGTCGATCCAGGAGAACACGGCCGGCATGCTGCCTGCGGCCGGCGGCACGCTGGTGGGCTCGGTCGCCTATCCGTTCCCGACCACGACGGATTTCTCCTCCTACCTGCTGGCGGCCTCCAGCAGCGGGGCCGACGTGCTCGCCTTCGCCAATGCCGGGGACGACCTGCTGAACTGCATCAAGCAGGCGCAGGAATTCGGCATCACCGCCAAAGGCACCCGCCTGGTGGCGATGGTCGGTTCCATCACGACGGCCATCGCGGGCGGGCTGCAGACGACGCAGGGCGTCTATGTCGCCGAGAACTTCTACTGGGACCTGAACGACCGCACGCGCGCCTTCATGGCCCGCGTCACGCCGCAACTGCCGCCGGGCGTATGCCCGAACAACGTGCACGCGGGTAACTACTCCGCCACGCTGCATTATCTGCGTGCCGTGAAAGCCATGGGCGTCACCGCGGCCAAGGCCTCCGGCCGCGCCGCCGTCGCGGCGATGAAGACCCTGCCGTGCGAGGACGATTGCTTCGGCCGCAGCGAAATCCGCGCCGACGGCCGCGTGCTGCACCCGAGCTATCTGTTCCAGATCAAGACGCCCGCCGAAAGCCGTGCGCCGTTCGACGTTTACAAGCTGGCCGGGACCGTGCCGATGGACCAGGCATTCCGCCCGATGAAGGACGGCGGCTGCAAACTTTCGACTTAGCCTCGGGCAGCGGAAGCGGGCTACTTCTCGTGCAATCGATGCGCGCGCAGGTTCTTGGCGATGCCGTAAACGCTGATCACCGACCAGAACATCTCGATCGCCAGCGATGGCGCGTTGAAGTGGTATAGCAGCGACACCGTCACCAGGCACGATCCGAACAGGTTGCTGGCCGGGTAGCGCCAGTCGTTCGAGCGCAACGATCCATGCTGGTTCAGGAAGTAGGCCAAGCCTATGATGCCCGCGCCGGCGTACCCGGCCAGGTCGGTGGCGGAGCCTAGGCGGTCGAGGTCAAACATCGTCGTTCCTGATTTCGTCGTTGCGGGCGCGCGTCAGCCCAAGCCGGGCCGTCCCATGAAGGCCAGGCAATCGCGCAGCGTCGGCGCCAGGAACCGCAGCGGTTCGCCGATGGAGCCGATCAGTTCCAGATGCCCGATGCCGGGATAGATGCGGTCTTCCACAAACCCGCCCTTGTCGCGGATGCGGGCGGCCAGGCGGGTGGTGTTGCCGGGCTTGACGGTGGTGTCCTCGTCGCCCGCCAGCAGCAGCATCGGCGGCTGCGCCCCGTCCACGAAGTTGATCGGCTGTGTGCGGGCGAGCTGGTCTTCCGGGCCGAAGATGGTGCGCAGCTCGTCCGTGTTCAGCGGCAGGAAGTCGTAGGGGCCGGCTAAGCCGAGCACGCCGCGTATGTCGCGCCGGGTCAGGCCGGCAGCGCCCAGCCATTGCCCGTCCAGGCCGAGCATCGCCACGTTGTAGGCGCCAGCGGAATGTCCCATCAGGAACACCGGACCCGGCGCGCCGCCATACTGCGCGATGTTGTCCCGCACCCAGCGCACCGCCTGCGCATTGTCCTGCAGGAAGGTCGGGAACCGCACTTCGGGGAACAGCCGGTAATCGGGGATCACGGTCACCAGCCCCCCCGACGCGAGCGGTCCGCCGACGAACGGATACATCTCCCGGCGGCCGCTATCCCAGCCGCCGCCGTAGATGAACACCACCACCGGCCAAGGACCACGGCCTTCCGGCGTGTAGATATCAAGCTTCTGGCGCGGACCATCGCCGTAGGGAATGCCTACGGCCTTCTGCCGCGATGGCGCCAGGCCGTTCAGGATCTGCACCGGGGAACACCCGGCGGCGATGCCGCCCCCGAGTGCCGCCAGAACTCCCCGCCGGCCCGGCCTCAAGCCGCCCCGCCGATATCGTGCCGGTAGAACCCGCCGGCCCAGTCCACTTCGGCCACCGCGGCGTAGGCGGTCGCGCGCGCGCTGGCGGCGTCGGCGCCGGTGCCGCAGATCGTCAGCACCCGGCCGCCGGCCGCGACCAGCAGCTCGCCGCGCAGCGCCGTCCCGGCATGGAACACCAGCGCACCTGGCACCGCGGCCGCCCGGTCCAGCCCGGCGATCACCGTCCCCTGGTCCGGCTCGCCCGGGTAGCCGCGCGCCGCCATGACCACGGCGCAGGATGGGGTGGGGCGGAACCGCAACTCGAAATCGCGCAGCTCCCCCTGGCAGGCCGCCAGCAGCGCGGGCAGCAGGTCACTCTGCAAGCGGGCCATCAGCGCCTGACATTCCGGATCACCGAAGCGGACGTTGAACTCGATCAGCGAGGCGCCGTCCTGCGTCATCATCAGCCCGGCGAACAGGATGCCCCGGAACGGCGTGCCGCGGCGCGCCATCTCGGCCAGGGCAGGATGGATGACGCGCTCCATCGCGGGCGCCGGGTCGAAACCGGGTGCCGGGGAGACGGCGCCCATGCCGCCGGTGTTCGGCCCGGTATCACCGTCGCCCACACGTTTGTGGTCGCGCGCAGTGCCCAGGCAGATCGCGTCCGTGCCGTCGCAGAGCGCGAACAGGCTGACTTCCTCGCCCGCCAGGCATTCCTCGATGACCACGGGTCCGAGTGCGATGAGGCGCACCAGGGCTTCCTCGGCCTCCGCCTCGGTCTGCGCGACGACGACGCCTTTGCCGGCCGCCAATCCGTCCGCCTTGACCACGATCGGCACGCCGCGGCGGCCGATGAAGTCGCGCGCCTCGGCAATGTCGGTGAACTGCTCCCAGCGCGCGGTCGGGATATCCGCGGCTTCGGCGATCTCCTTGGTGAAGGCCTTGCTGCCTTCCAGCCGGGCCGCCTCAGCGCTGGGGCCGCAACAAAGGATACCCGCTGCCGCCATCGCGTCCGCCAGCCCGGCCACCAGCGGCGCCTCCGGACCCGGCACCACCAAATCCACCGCATTCTGTTTCGCGAATGCCACCAGGGCGGCGATGTCGGAGGCGCCGATCGGCACCAGCTCGGCCAGCGGTGCGATGCCCGGGTTGCCTGGCGCCACGAACAGCTTGGTCAGCAGGGGGGAGGCCGCCAGCGTCCAGGCCAGCGCATGCTCCCGCCCGCCCGATCCGATCAGCAGCACCCGCATGGCTCTCTCCCTTGGTCCCAACCGGTCCCTAGCATAGGTTGTCGGCATGGACACGCAGGCGCCCAGCAACGTTCCGGAGTACTCGGTCAGTGAGATCGCGGGCGCCGTCAAGCGCACGCTGGAGGATGCGTTCGGCCGCGTCCGGGTCCGGGGCGAGCTGTCGGAGGTCAAGAAGTATAGCTCCGGCCACACCTACCTCTGCCTGAAGGACGAAGGCGGCACCCTGCGCGCCATCATCTGGAAGAGCGCCGCCAGCCGGGTCGGGCTGAAGCCGGAGGACGGCGTGGAGGTGATCGCCACCGGCCGCATCTCCGCCTGGGGCGACAAGAGCCAATACCAGCTCATCATCGAACGGCTGGAATATGCCGGCGCAGGGGCGATGCTGGCGCGGATCGAGGCGCTGCGGGTGAAGCTGGCCGCCGAGGGGTTGTTCGAGCGCCGCCGCCCGCTGCCCATGCTGCCCGGCGTGGTCGGGGTGGTGACGTCGGCGCAGGGCGCCGTGCTGCACGACATCCAGACCACCATCGCGCGCCGCTTCGGCCGGCCCATCCTGCTCTGGCCCGTCCCGGTGCAGGGCGAGGGCGCGGCCGAGAAGATCGCCGCCGCGATCGCCGGGTTCTGCGGGCTGCCGCGGGACGGCGTGCCCCGGCCCGACGTGCTGATCGTGGCCCGCGGCGGCGGCAGCCTCGAGGACCTGATGGCCTTCAACGACGAAGCCGTGGTGCGCGCCGCCGCGTGCTGCGCCATCCCGATCATCGCAGCCGTGGGCCACGAGACGGACCACACGCTGATCGACCTCGCCGCCGACCGCCGCGCCCCGACCCCGACCGCGGCGGCGGAGATGGCCGTGCCGGTGCGGCTGGAGCTGCTGGCGGACCTCGCGCAGCGTGCCGCCCGCATCGCCGGCGCGCTTGCCCGCATGGACGGCGAGCGCCGGATGAAGCTGGCCGGGCTGGCTGGGCGGCTGCCCGATGTCGCCTCCCTCTCAGGCGCCGCGCGGCAACGGCTGGATGACCGCGCCCATCGCTTGACCCTGGCGCTGCCGAACCTGCTGGCGGCGCGGCGGGCGGCCCTGATCCGCGCGGAACGCGCGCTGCCCGACGCCCCCAGCCTGCTGCGCGGCGCTGCGCAGTCGCTCGCGGAGCGGGCTGTGCGGCTGCGCCTGGGGCTGCCGACGCTGCTGGCCACGCGCCGGGCGTCGCTGCTCTCGGCAGAGCGGCACATGCCGCCGCCCGCCGGCGTGCTCGCTAGCGCCCGGCACCGCATGGCGACGGCCGCCGCCAGCCTGCCCGCCGGGTTGCGCCACGCCGTGCAGCGCCAGCGGATCGAGGCCGGGCGCGTGCTGCCCCGGCTGAGCGACGCGCCGGTGCGTGGGCGCATGCGTGAAGCCGCCGCCCGGCTGGAGGGCCTCGGCAGCCGGCTGCAGGGCGCCGATCCGCGCGCGATTCTGGCCCGCGGCTATGCCCTGGTGACGGATACCGCCGGCCATCCCGTCACCAGCGCCGCCGCCGTCACCCCCGACGCCCGCCTGCGGCTGGAATTCGCCGACGGCGTCGTGCAAGTGCAGCGCACCGCCGAAAAACCCGGAGCGCGCCAGCAGAAGCTAGCACTGTAGCGTGGGCCTCGGCCCACCCGTGACCGGAACCGCGGCGAGCCAAGGCCCACGTTAGGCGGTTTGCAGCGCGGCCTGCCCCGCTCGGGCTGCGATCCGGCGGCGGATGGCGTCCAGCGCGTAGCCGCTGCTGATTCGCGGGGCGCAATACGCGGCCGCGCCGGTGTGCTCCTCAGGGTGGTCGTTCCAATAGGCGGCGGCGTTGTGGAACATGCCGCGGCTTTCATCGTCCACGAAGCTTTCGGCCGGCGTATTTTCCGCCAGCAGCACGTCATGGCTGTCCAGCTCGATGTGGACATACTCCACCGCGTCGGCATCGTGCGCCTGCGTGACGCTGGACCCGTTCACCAGCTCTCCGGCCGGCACCAGCCAGCCATCGAGAAACAGCGCGTGGTTCGGCGATAACCACAGATCGCGGCCTGGAACACCGCGGGCCAACGCCCCCGCCATGACGCAGACCGGGTGCACCGAGGGGTTGGCGCGCAGGAAGCGGCCAGCATAGCTGCGCCGTCCCACCCAGCGGACCGGCCGCGCGGCGCCCGCCGCGGTGATGACCAAGTCGCCGGGCTGCAAGTCTTCCACCGGCACCTCGCCGTCCGGCGTGCGGATATGGGTGCCCGCGCAGTAGCAGGCTACGCCCAGCGTGGTGGCCGCCAGATCGGCCACGGCCTGCTGGCCGGTCGCGGTCGGGTGAAGCGCGTCCCAGTAGAGATACGTGCTCGGGTCCGCAACGGTCGTCGAGCCGGCAGCCGAGGTGAATGTGCCGGTGTAGGCGGACGCCGTCACGTTGGTGAGCGTGACGGGGCCCGTGGGCGTCTGCACGGCCGTCCCGACCACGGCGTTGGTGATGAGCCCATAGACATCCATGACGTCCACGGTCGCCGTTCCCAGCATCGCGGCGTTTTTGGCCGTTTGCAGATCCGCCGTCAGGTCCTGGTTGAACAGGGTGGCAAATGCGCTGGCCGTCGCCGGCAACATCGAACCCGGCGTCAGCGCGGCAAGCTTGGTGATCTCCGGAATGAGACCGAGGTTGGGAACGTTGCCCACCAGGATTGTCTGGGCGCCCTCCTGACTGATGAGGGCCTCCACCATCGTCACCACGTTTTGTGCCGACTGAGCGGTATCCTGCTGGTCCACCGCGATGCCGTTGCTGGCAAAGGCGCTGGAGGTGAGCAGGTTCAGCAAGTCGTTGGCGCCGCTCCAGACCGTGTAGAGCGCGTTGGCCGCAGGCGTGGTGACTTCATTCTGGAAGTTCACCAGCTGGGCCTGCAGGTCGGTCAGCGCGGACGAGGCCGTATTGAACCCGGTCAATCCCGTGACCGAGCCGCCGATCGCGAAGTCCGTCCCGCCGGCCGCACCTGGCGTGAGATAGAGGTATGGGTCCGTGTTGGTATTGCCGCCAACGCCGGGCGTCTTGCCCTGCGCGGCCTCGAGCTGTGCGATGATGCCGGGGGCGAGAAAGCCCTCGCCCTTGGCGGTGAGCGCCGCAGTGATGCTGTTCGCATCGGTCCCCACCTCTCCGGGCGCCGGGTTGGCCAGGCCGAGCGATGCCGCAAGGTCCTGCACCCAGACAGGGCCGTTGCTGAACACATCGGCCGCCAGCGTGCCGCCGCCGATGGCGCTGTAGGTGATCTGGTCATAGGGCGGGCTGACCGGCTGCGGCGAGCCGAACGCGGCGCCATATACCGAGGACGTGAGGAGATAGACGTCCCCGGCGTCGGACAGGCTGTCACCGAAGCTGTAGATCGTTGAGTAAGCTGGCATGGCGCCCCCCCGGCCTTGTTAATTCGCCGTAACGATGGCCCACGCCATGGGAAGTTACCAACACAAATGAAACGGTCTGCGATCACGCGGCCGTGTCCGCCGCCTAAGCCCTATTTGAGCTGGCTGTCCTTGCTGCCCCGGCGGTTGAACGGGGTGGTTGCCGGGCGGGCATCGCGCTTTGCCTGGCATGGCACGCAGGTGCGGGCCCCAGGCATCGCCCGGCGGCGGGCGGCCGGTATTTCCTCGCCGCATTCGACGCAATGGGTCAAGCCCTCGCCCGCCGGCATGAGCGCCCGTGCTCTTGACACCCCATCGATGATGGTGTCGTCGATCTGATCCTGCACTGCCCCGTCCGGGGCCCATCCGCTTGCCATGACACAGCTAAGATTGGGCTTCCCGCTAGGCGTTCCAAGACGCCG
>CAZZVB010000064.1:0-19575 GCA_964657445.1 uncultured Burkholderiaceae bacterium
CGCTTGGCCATACACGGTCGCGCGCGCGGCCGCCGGCGCTTTGCTGGCGTTGGCGAGCGCCTCCAGCATCTCCGCGCCGGCCTGCTCATCGCCGAGCTGGATTTGGGCCAGGGCCAGGCAGTGCTGCGCGCCCTCGCCACCGCCAGTGGCATACCAGGCGTCGGCGAAGCTGTTCGCGCCCTCGGGGTCGCTCGCGAGCATGGCCATGCACTTCTCGTAATCGGCCCCTTCCGCGATGCGTGGCGGCACGGGCGGGATCGGCAGATCTTCGACCGCAGCCTGATCCTCACTGGCAGACGCGCCGTCACTGCGCATCCACCATGTGGCGCCGGCCGTCGCAAAGCCGGCGACCAGCACCGCAACTGCCGCCGCCCCGAATGCCTTTCGTTTGTCCATGGTAGCATCATTCTACCGGCCCAAACTTGGCTGGGGCAAATCGGACGGAGCGGAATGGCCAATCTCGTGATCTTCGGTCTCGGCTACACCGGCACTGCCTTGGCGGAGCAGGCCCAAGCCGCCGGGCTTACCGTGACAGTGGTGACGCGCCAGCCCACCGCGGCGCCGCCGCCGGGCTGCGGGCTGGCGCCGTTCGACGACCCGTCGCGCGCCCTGGCGTCGGCCACGCATTTGGTCGCCACCGCCGCACCCGAACCGGAGGGTGACCCGGTGCTGCTGCGGCACGCTGCGGCCATCGCCGCCGCACCCGCGCTGCGGTGGATCGGCTACATGTCCACGACGGGCGTGTATGGCGACCGGGGCGGCGGATGGGTGGACGAGACGACGGCCCCTGCCCCCTCCAGCGACCGCGGCCGCCGCCGGGTTGCGGCGGAACAGGCGTGGGCCGCGCTCCGACCCAGCCTGTCCGTGGACCTGCTGCGGCTGGCCGGCATCTATGGGCCGGGACGCTCGGTGCTCGACGATGTGCGTGCCGGCCGTGCCCGCCGGGTGGTCAAACCTGGCCATGCATTTGGCCGCATTCATCGCGACGACATCGCCGGCGCGCTGCTCGCCGCAATCCGGCAAGACCTGCCGCCGGGCGTGCGCGTGCTGAACGGCTCGGATGACGAGCCTGCCGCGAGTGCCGAGGTGATCGCCGAAGCCGCCCGGCTGCTCGGGGCCGAACCGCCGCCGCTGATTCAATACGAGGATGCCGTCGCGGGCATGAGTCCCATGGCGCGGTCGTTCTGGGCAGACGACCGCAAGGTGCGCAGCGACCTCACGCAGCAATGGCTCGGCCGGCGCTGGCTGTATCCCAGCTACCGCGAAGGGCTAAAGGCCATCCTCGCCGAGGAGCGGCTGCAGCGCGGCGCGTAACAGCGCCAAATCGCTGGGCCGCGACATGCGGTGAGCGCCATCCTTCACCAGCAGCAGCTGAACGTCACTGCCCTCGATCCGCTCCGCGAGGCGCAGCGACGTCTCCCAAGGCACATCGGCATCGGCTTGGCCGTGCAACAGGCGGACCGGGCAATGCAGGCCGATTGGGCCGCCTAACAGGAGGTGGTCACGGCCTTCCTCGATCAGCGCGCGGGTAATCGGCATCGCCTCGCCATGCTGGCTGGGCACGTGCAGCACGCCATTGCGCAGCAGGGCCGCACGCTCCTCCGGCATCATCGATCCCCACATCAGCGTCTCGGTGAAGTCGGGAGCGGCGGCGATCGTCACGAAGCCAGCCACGCGTTCCGGCCTCGCCAGCGCGGCCAGCAACCCGATCCAGCCGCCCATCGAGGATCCGACGAGCACCAGCGGCCCTTCCGTCAGGCCGTCGATGGCCGCGAGCGCGTCCGCCGCCCAGCGGCCGATCGTCCCGTCGGTGAAGGCGCCGCCGCTTTCGCCGTGACCGGAATAGTCGAACAGCAGCAGCGCCTGCCCACGCTCCCTACAATAGGCCGCGAGCATCTGGGCTTTCTCACCAGCCATGTTGCTGCGGTAGCCTGGCAGGAATACGAGGCAGGGTGAGCGGCCGGCCAATCGTTGCCAGGCAAGCTCCAGACCGGCGCCATTATCGATTCGACCTCGTTCCATGCAAGTTTTCCCGCACTGCCGTCGCCGGTGATATAGGTTGAGCACAATGTCCGACGATCAGAGCCTTACCGTCCTGCAAGTCCTTCCCGCGTTGGAAACCGGCGGGGTCGAGCGCGGGACTGTCGAGATGGTGCAAGCGATCGTGCGGGCGGGCGGTTCCGCCCTGGTGGCGAGCGCGGGCGGGCGGCTGGTGCATGCGGTGGAGCGGGCTGGCGGCACGCACATCACGCTGAAGATGGCGTCGAAGAACCCGGCACGGATTTGGAAGAATGCGGCGCAGCTCGCGTTCCTGATCCGGGCGGCCGACGTCGATATCGTGCATGCGCGGTCCCGCGCGCCGGCCTGGTCGGCGTGGCTGGCGTGCCGCCGCACCGGCGCACGGTTCGTCACCACCTGGCACGGCGTCTATAAGGAAAACGCGCCGGGCAAGCGCCGCTACAACGCCGTCATGGCGAAGGGCGAACGCATCATCGCAATCAGCCAGTTCGTCGCCGCCAGGTTGAAGGCGCGCCACCAGGTGGACCCGGCGCTGCTGCGGGTGATCCCCCGCGGCGTGGACACGGTGATCTTCGATCCGGCGGCAGTCAGCGGTGACCGGATGGCGCGGCTGGCGGCGGAATGGCGCCTGCCCGACGGCGTGCCCACCATCATGCTGCCGGCACGTCTGACCCGTTGGAAGGGCCACGCCATCATGCTGGAGGCGCTGGCCCGGCTGGAATGCCGAGACGCCTGCCTGGTGCTGGTCGGCGCCGAGCAGGGCCGCGTCCGTTTCCGCCGCGAGCTCATTGCTCAGGCCGAGTCGCTGGGCATCGCCGACCGGTTGCGCCTGGTGGGCCATTGCGAGGACATGCCGGCGGCGCTGATGATGGCCGACATCGTGGTCAATCCGTCGATCGAGCCGGAGCCGTTCGGCCGGACCGTGATTGAAGCGCAGGCCATGGGCCGGCCTGTCGTGGTGAGCGACGCCGGCGGCACTGCCGAAACGGTCGAGCACGGCGTCACCGGCTGGCGCGTCCGCCCCTCGGACCCGGCGGCGCTGGCGGCCACGATCGACGTGATCCTCGGCCTGACGCCGGAGGAGCGTGAGGCGCTCGGCGCCCGCGCCCGGGCCAGCGTCTGCGCCCATTACACGACCGCCGCCATGCAACAGGCCACGCTGGAGGTGTACCGCGAGTTGCTGGAGTGAGCCGCATCCTCGTTATAAAGCTCGGCGCTCTCGGTGACTTCGTCCTGGCGTTCGCACCCTTCGCCGCCATCCGAGCGCACCATCCCCGCGCCAAGATCACGCTGCTGACCACGCCGCCCTTCGCGGAACTGGCCAGGGCCGCGCCTTGGTTCGATGCGGTCGTGACGGACGATCGGCCGCGGGTGTGGAACATCGCCGGGCTGCTGAAGCTGCGGCGGTCGCTGCGCGGTTACGACTTCGTTTACGATTTGCAGACGTCCAGCCGGTCCGGCTGGTACTTTCGCCTGGCCGGCTGCCCGCAGTGGTCGGGCATCGCCCCCGGCGCATCGCACCCGCACGCTAACCCCGGCCGCAACACGATGCACACGCTGGAGCGGCAGCGCGAGCAGTTGGAGATGGCGGGGGTCCGGCAGTTCCCCGCGCCCTATCTGGATTGGCTGGGTGTTCCAGAGGAAGCGGGAAGGGAAGCAAGGGCGCTTCTCATCCCCGGCGCTGCCCCGCACCGGCCCCGTAAGCGGTGGCCGGCCGAGCGGTTCGGCGAACTTGCAGCCTTGCTGGGTGGCCGGGGTTACCAGCCCGTCATCGTCGGAACCGCCGCGGACAGCCTAGCCGCAGCCACGATCCGCATGGCCTGCCCCAGCGCGGTCGATCTGACGGGCAAGACCACGCTGCTGCAGCTTGCCGCGGCCACATCGGGCGCGGCGCTGGCGGTGGGGAACGATACCGGACCCACGCACCTTGCCGCCGCACTCGGCGTGCCGACCATCGCCCTGTTCTCTGCCGACAGCGACCCGGCGCTCACTCGCCCGCGCGGCGACGTTACGGTGCTGGCTGCGCCGGACTTGGCAGACCTGCCGGTGGCGCGGGTTGCGGAGGCGTTGTCGGAGGCCCATTCACCACTCCTTGCCGATGTGAGAGCGTTCTGATGCCTGCCATTACCCTGCCCGACGGATCCGTGCGCCGCTTCGACGGGCCGGTCACGGGCACCGAACTGGCCGCATCGATCGGGCCGGGGCTGGCACGCGCCGCCCTCGCCATGAAGCTCGACGGCGCGCTGACGGACCTCGCCCGGCCGATCGAGGCCGATGCGAGCGTGGTCTTCATCACGCGGCGTGACCCCGAAGCGCTCGAGATGATCCGCCATGACGCGGCGCACGTGCTGGCCGAAGCGGTGCAGTCGCTCTACCCCGGCACGCAGGTGACGATCGGGCCGCCGATCGAGAACGGCTTCTATTACGACTTCGCCCGCAACGAGCCTTTCACGCCCGAAGACTTCCCCGCCATCGAAGCCCGCATGCGGGACATCATCGCGGGCAATGCCGCCTTCGAGCGCGAGGTCTGGGACCGCGACGAGGCGATCGCATTCTTCGAGGCGCGCGGCGAGCGCTACAAGGCCGAGCTGATCCGCGACCTGCCGGGCACCGAGACGATCACGATGTACAAGCAGGGCGACTGGATCGACCTTTGCCGCGGCCCGCACATGCGCGGCACCGGCGATGTCGGCAGCGCGTTCAAGCTGCAGAAGGTCGCCGGGGCGTATTGGCGCGGCGACCATCGCAACGCCATGCTGACGCGCATCTACGCCACGGCCTGGCGCGACCAGAAGGAACTCGACGCTTACCTGCTGCAGCTCGAGGAAGCGGAGAAGCGCGACCATCGCCGCCTGGGCCGCGAGATGGATTTGTTCCACATCCAGGAGGAAGCCGCCGGGTCGATCTTCTGGCACCCGAAAGGCTGGCGGCTGTACCGGACGGCTGAAACCTACATGCGCCGCCGCCTCGACGCCGCCGGCTACCAGGAGGTGAAGACGCCGCAACTGGTGGACCGCGTGCTGTGGGAACGCTCCGGCCACTGGGAGAAGTACCGCGAGCATATGTTCGTGGCCCAGGTGGAGGATGAGAAGCGCACCCTGGCGCTGAAGCCGATGAACTGCCCGTGCCACGTGCAGATCTTCAACCACGGTCTGCGCTCCTACCGCGAACTGCCGCTTCGCATGGCCGAATTCGGCGCCTGCCACCGCTACGAGCCGTCGGGCGCGCTGCACGGAATCATGCGCGTGCGCGGTTTCACGCAGGACGACGCGCACATCTTCTGCACGCCGGAGCAGATCGCACCGGAGACGGCGCGCTTCGTGGAACTGCTCGCCAGCGTTTACCGCGATTTCGGGTTCGACTCGTTCCGGGTGAAGTTCGCAGACCGGCCGGACACGCGTGCCGGCGAGGATGCGACGTGGGACCGGGCGGAGGGCGCGCTGCGCGAGGCCTGCGCCATCGCCGGCGTGGAGTACGAGCTGAACCCGGGCGAAGGCGCGTTCTACGGCCCCAAGCTGGAGTTCGTGCTGCGCGATGCGATCGGGCGGGATTGGCAATGCGGCACGCTGCAGGTGGATTTCGTGCTGCCGGAGCGGCTGGACGCCAACTACATCGCCGATGACAGCAGCCGGCAGCGCCCCGTCATGCTGCACCGGGCGATCCTGGGCAGCTTCGAACGCTTCCTCGGCATCCTGATCGAGCAATATGCCGGGCGATTCCCGCTCTGGCTGGCGCCGGTGCAATTGGTGGTCGCATCCATCGTTTCGGACGCGGAGCCGTATGCGGAGGAAGTCGCCGAAGCGTTCCGCCAGCGCGGCCTTTCCGTCGTCACGGACGGCCGCAACGAGAAGATCAACGCCAAGATCCGCGAGCACAGCCTGCAGCATATCCCGGTCATCGCGGTGGTGGGCCGCAAGGAGGCCGAGAGCCGCACCGTGGCGCTGCGCCGGCTCGGCGGACAGGCGCAAGACGTACTTTCCTTGTCGGACGCCCTGGAGGGGCTTGCCCGCGAGGCCACTCCGCCTGATATTGCAAGGTCTGGCGCCCCCGACCGTGAGTTTTCTTGATCCGCGCCTCAGCCTGCGGCAAGACTGCGGTTTTCCCGACATCCGCTCATCAGGCGGCGCCAACTCGTTTTCACAGTGACAGGAGACCACGATAGCTAGAGGCCCAATGCCAGGCGGCGCACCCAGCCGCGACGGCCCACGCGTCAACGAGGATATCCGCAGCCCCCAGGTCCGCCTGATCGACGCCGAAGGGGAGATGCAGGGTGTGATGAGTGCGCGCGATGCCATGCTCCGCGCGATGGCCGTCGGCCTCGATCTGCTCGAGATCAGCCCGAACGCTGATCCGCCAGTGGTCAAGATTCTCGACTACGGCAAATTCAAGTATGAGAGCCAGAAGAAGAAGAACGAAGCCAAGAAGAAGCAGAAGGTCGTCGAGATCAAAGAGGTCAAGGTCCGGCCGAACATCGACGAGAACGACTACCAGGTGAAGCTGCGGGCGATGCACAGCTTCATCGACGAGGGCGACAAGGTGAAGGTCACGCTCCGCTTCCGCGGGCGCGAGATGGCTCACCAGGATATCGGCATCAAGGTGCTGGAGCGTATCCGCGGCGACATGGACGAAAAAACCAAGGTCGAGCAGATGCCCCGCATGGAGAACCGCCAGATGATCATGGTACTGTCGCCGAGGTAGCTGACCGCGCCTACGTTCCCTCTCCCTGGGGAGAGGACCAGGGTGAAGGGGCAAACGGCAAATGCCGATGGCGTCTAGCGCTTGCCCCTCACCTACCCCTCTCCTGGAGGTCTTCGAGAGCGAAAGGGCTTTAGGTCAGCCCGAAAGACCGCAGCGTCCTCGCGACAAGTCCCTGCGCATCCATCGTGGCGGCCGGATGCGCGCGAGGCGGACGCGCCTGAGCCGCTTCTTCGGGGACCAAGCCCCAACTCCGTGCGATGCGCCAGGTCGATGAGACGCCGGCGTCCAGCACGAATGGCATGGCATGACCCACGCCGCGGTCGCCCCCGGCACCTGGGGCAATCGGAACGCCGTGGCCCATGCCGCTCACGACATACAGATCCACGCGGATGGTGCCGCCTGCATCGCGCCAGCTCCGATGCAGCACGCCGTCCACCTTGTCTTCCACACCCTGGGTCTGCGGCAGCCCGTGCACGTCGCACCACTGCTTCGCCACCTCGAGCGCGTTGGCCGGCGTCACCGTCGTGTCGGCGTCGCCCTGCCAGATCGAGACGATCGGCTTGCGTTGCGGCTGAGGGCTTGCCTCGCGGACCAGCGCGCCCCAGTCCGGCGCCGCGCGGGGCGTCGGATGATACATGACGCCCATCGCCTCCTGCGCGTTTGCGGCGCAGCGATAGGGCAGGCCGGCGATGATCGCCCCGGCGGCGAACACGTCCGGATATGTCGCAAGCAGAGCGGACGTCATTGCGCCGCCAGCCGACAGCCCGGTGACGAACACTCGGGACGAGTCGAGCCGGTGATGCTGGATCATATGGGCGACCATGCTGCGGATCGAGGCGACCTCGCCCTGCCCGCGGGTGACGTCGCCGGGTTCGAACCAGTTGAAGCAGGTGTGGGCGTTGTTGGCCCGGCGCTGTTCCGGAAACAGCAGGGCGAAGCCGTGCCGCTCGGCGAGGGTGGACCAGCCTGTGCCGGCGTCGAACCCGGCGGCGGTCTGCGTGCAGCCATGCAACACCACGACCAGGGGTGCGTGCGCGGGCAGCGCCTGCGGCACGAAGCGCAGCATGCGGAGCATTCCCGGATTGGCGCCGAAGGAGGCAACCTCCTCCAGCCGGCCCGCCGCGTCACCATCGCCGGCACTGACCGGCAGCAGTGACGACCAGTTGCGCCGGATCTTTGCCAGGTCGGCGATATTGATCTTCGGCGGGGTCAGAGGTGAGATGCTCATGGCAGCAACATGGTGCAGTGCAACATCAGCAGCAACCTCAATGGCGCGGGCGTGACCTGAGGCGGCGAGGTTCTGACTTTGCAACTGATCGGGCGCCCCCACCGTAACAGAGGCGTAGCAAGGGATAGGGTCATGCGCGCTCTCGCCATCGTCATGCTGATTGCCGGGTTGCTGAGTTCTCCATTGCGCGCCCAAGACGCGCCGGTGTCCGCCAGCGACCAGGCGGCGATCCGGTCCGTCATCACGAATCAGCTCGATGCGTTCAGGCGCGATGACGGCCCGGGCGCTTTCAGTTTTGCCGCGCCGAACATCAAAACGCTGTTCGGCTCGGCCGATACCTTTCTGGAGATGGTCCGCCGCGCATACCAGCCCGTCTATCGGCCGCGTTCGGTGGACTTCACCACGCTGTCGCAGGAAGATGACGGGATCGTCCAGTCCGTCGAGCTGATCGGGCCGGACGGGCTTGCCTACACTGCCCGTTACACGATGGAACGGCAGGCAGATGGAACATGGCGGGTCAGCGCCTGCGAGTTGACCACGAGCAAGCGCCTCGGCGCGTGATGGTGAGACGGGGACGACGATGAACGTGCAGGTCAAGACTGCGGAGTTCCAGCCTGCGTTAACGGCGCCCGTGGTTGGAACGGTGCTTCCGATCCTGCTCGCGATCAGCTTCTCGCATAGTCTGAACGACCTGATGCAGTCGCTGCTGCCGGCGATCTATCCGATGCTGAAGACGAACTACGATTTGAGCTTCACGCAAATCGGTTTCCTGACACTGACCTTCCAGATCACGGCGTCGCTGCTGCAGCCGGTCGTCGGCACTTACACCGACAAGCACCCGATGCCGTTCTCGCTGTCGATCGGGATGGGATCGACCTTCCTCGGGCTTATCATGCTCTCGCAGGCCAACAGCTATCCGCTGCTGCTGTCGGCGGCGGCGCTGGTCGGGCTCGGCTCCTCGGTGTTCCATCCGGAGTCGTCGCGAGTGGCGCGGCTGGCCTCGGGCGGGCGGCACGGGTTTGCGCAATCCGTGTTCCAGGTCGGCGGCAATGCCGGCCAGGCGATCGGCCCACTGGCGGCGGCCTTCATCGTCGTGCCGCACGGCCAAGGCAGCCTGGCGGTATTCGCCCTGCTGGCCCTGCTCGGCGCGGCCATCCTGTATGGCGTCGGCCGCTGGTATTCAAACGTCGCCGGGTTGCGGATGAAGGTAAAGCGGCCCGCCATGTCCGTCGCCGCGCCGCTGCCGAAGCGGCGCACGCAGGTGGCGGTAGCGCTGCTGCTGGTGCTGATGTTCTCCAAATACTTCTACACGGCCAGCCTGAGCACCTATTACACCTTCTACCTGATCGAACGGTTCCACCTCCCGGTGCAGCAGGCGCAGGTGTACCTGTTCATCTATCTGGGTGCGTTCGCGGTGGGCACGCTGCTGGGCGGCCCGATCGGCGACCGGTTCGGCCGGAAGTATGTGATCTGGGCGTCGATCCTCGGCGTGCTGCCGTTCACGCTGGCCATGCCCTACGCCAATCTGTTCTGGACCGTCGCGCTGACGGTGCCGATCGGCCTGATCCTATCCTCCGCCTTCGCAGCCATCCTGGTGTATGCGCAGGAGTTGATGCCAGGGCGCATCGGGACGATCTCCGGCCTGTTCTTCGGCTTTGCCTTCGGCGTGGCCGGCGTGGGCGCTGCGGTGCTCGGCCAGCTTGCCGATCATGTGGGCATCGAAGCCGTTTACCGCGTCTGCGCGTTCCTGCCTGCAATCGGCCTGCTGACGGCATTCCTGCCGAACATCGAAAGGCCGAAACTGGAAAGGGCCTGACATGCCGTTCGACGAGACAGGGGGACGCCCGCCGGGCAAGAACGTGCTGGGCGGCCGGTTGCAGAGCTGTTCCAGCGAGCCGCTGACCGGCTTCTTCCGCGATGGCTGCTGCAACACCGGTCCGGAGGACCACGGCAGCCATACCGTGTGCGCCGTCATGACGGCCGAGTTCCTGCGGTTTAGCGCTGCACGGGGCAATGACCTGTCCACTCCCCGCCCCGAATACGGCTTCCCCGGCCTGGAACCCGGCGATCGCTGGTGCCTCTGTGCGCCACGTTGGCAGGAGGCGCTGGAGGCCGGATGCGCACCATTGGTGACCTTGGAGGCGACCGAGGAGAACGCGCTGGCGCATTGCAAGCTGGAGGACCTCGAGCGGCACGCGGCGCAATGCTGACGGTCCATCACCTCAACAACAGCCGCAGCCAGCGCATTTTATGGATGCTGGAGGAGTTGGACGCCGAGTACGAGGTCGTGCGCTACGAGCGCGACCCGGCGACGATGCTCGCTCCAGCCGCGCTGAAGGCCATCCATCCGCTTGGCAAATCTCCGGTCATCGTGGACGGCGGCGTCGTCGTGGCCGAGTCCGGCGCGATCGTCGAGTACTTGGCCGAGCAGTTCGATGGCTTGCGTCCGCCGGGAACGGCCGAGCGGCGGCAGGCCACGTTTTGGGTGCATTTCGCCGAAGGGTCGGCAATGACGCCTTTGCTGCTGAAGCTGTATTTCAGCCGGATGGGCGATGCGGCAGCGCCCATGATGCCGCGCATCGATGGCCAGATTGGCGCCATGCTCAGTTACGTCGAGAATGAATTGGCGGACCGGTCGTTCATGGCTGGGAGCGATCTCAGCATTGCGGACATCATGATGTCCTTTCCACTGGAAGCCGCCGCTGCCCGCGGTGGCGCCCAGGCGTTTCCCACGGTCATGAGCTACCTTGACCGGCTGCATGGCCGGCCCGCCTATCAGGCGGCGCTGGAACGTGGCGGCCCGTACGAACTGCTGCGGTAGCCAGTTCGCAATCGTCCGGCAGGGCTGTAGCGTGCCGGAAACGAGCAAGGAACGCCGCGCGCATGCCTGCTTTCATCTGTGTGACCTGCGGCACCCAATTCGCACCGTCGGACGAGCCCCCGCCCGCCTGCATCATCTGCGACGATGAGCGCCAGTATGTCGGCGCCGGGGGCCAGCGCTGGACCACCATGCCGGCGCTGCGGGCCAGCCACTTCAACACCATCCGCGAGAAGGAGCCGAACCTGATCGGGATCGGCACCACGCCCCAGTTCGGCATCGGCCAGCGCGCGCTGCTGGTGCGCACGCCGCAGGGCAACATCCTGTGGGATTGCATCTCCCTGCTCGACCCGGCGACCATCCTGGCGATCAAGGGCATGGGCGGGCTGTTGGGCATCGCCATCTCCCACCCGCATTACTACACGACCATGACGGAGTGGGCGGAGGCGTTCGGCTGCCCGGTGCACCTGCATGAGGCGGACCGGGAGTGGGTGATGCGCCCGTCACAGCGCCTGCAGTTCTGGAGCGGCGACACCAAGCCCCTGCTGGACGGGTTGACCCTGGTGCGCGCTGGCGGCCACTACCCCGGCGGCACGGTGCTGCATTGGCGGGATGGCGCGGAAGGGCGCGGCGCGATGCTGACCGGCGACATCCTGCAGGTGGTGCCGAGCGGCTGGGTCAGCTTCATGTGGAGCTTTCCTAATTTCATCCCGCTCTCCGCCGGGTCGGTGCAGCGGGTCGCAGCAGCGGTGGCGCCCTACCAATATGACCGGATCTACGGCGCGTTCTTCGGGCGGGTGGTCCGGAAAGATGCCGCTGCGGTCACCGCCCGCTCGGCGGAGCGTTACGTCGCGTCGCTGGCGACCGAAAGGGGCTGAGCCGGGCGGAACGTGAGGCGCCGGCCCCAGCGGAGGATCGGCTGCTCGATGGCGAGATGCAATATCACCGCGAGTGCCAGGCAGGCGGCGGTGGCGGTGATCAGATAGGGCGCCGGCGGCAGGTGCAGCCGTGCGAAGGCGACGCGCAGCAACCGCATCGGGAACGGGTGGACAAGGTAGAGCGCGTAGGACGAGTCGCCCAGCAGCACCAGCCAGCCCGGCAGGCCGCGCCATGACAGCGCGCAAAACACCAGCAGGGCCGCGGGGATGCCGCGGACAAGGGCTCGGGTTTCCAGCCCGCTGGTCCAGGCGGCAAGGCACACGGCGATCAGCGCCAGCACGCCGGGCCACCCTGCCCGCCAGCCACGCCGCGCCGCGATTGCGACCAGCACGCCGAGGGCGAATTCGGCAATGATCGGATCGGTCCAGAACGCCAGCGGGACGGCGGCGAACGGGACCGCCTGCCCCGCCATCACCAGCGCCGCCAGTGCAGCCAGTATGGCGGCAAAGCCGATGGGCCGCCGCAGCGGCAGCGTGCAGGCGATCAGCGCGTAGAACAGCATCTCGTATTCCAGCGTCCAGCCCAGCCGCAGCACCGGCTGCACGAACCCGTCCGCCCGCCGCCATGGCCAGAAGCCGAACGATGCCGCGACGTAACCCCAGCCATCGCGCAGCCCGTCGCTGACCGCCCCAGGCACGGCAAACGCCGTCGCCACGGTGAGCACGGTCAGCAGCCAATACAGCGGCACGATCCGCAGCACCCGGCGCCATACGAACGGCCCGACCGACCGCCACGATCCGAACGCGTGCCAGGACGACCAGGCCATGACGAAGCCGGAGATGACGAAGAAGAGGTCGACCCCGGCCTCAAGCGGCAGCGCGTCGATCACCCGGTAGGGCGAGACGCCCGGCGTTCCCGCCAACGCCCCAGCCTCGTCGGCGATATGGAGGAAAGCAACGGCGAGTGCAGCGAGCGCGCGCAGAGCCTGGATGCCATCGAAGCCACGCTTCATGCGGGCAGTCTTACGAGCAGAGATGTGCAATGCCAAAGCGCATCGCACACGACGGTTATGACCGCAGTAGGCGGTCCACGATCACCGCGCGCTGGGCGTAGGTGTGGTCGGCCAGCACGCGGCGCAGCGCGGCGGCGCCGATGGCGCGGGCGCGGGCTTGGGTCAGCGTGCGCAGGTGGTCCGCCACGTCCGCACCATCCCGCGCCACCAGCACCTCCTCGCCGGGTGCCAGGAACTGCTCCAGACCCTCCCAGGCGTCGGTGATGAGGCAGGCGCCCGCGCCCGCGGCCTCGAAGACGCGGGTGGCGGGGGAGAAGCCGATCGCGGCCATGCTGTCGCGGGCGACGTTCAGCACCGCGAGCGGGGTGCAGTTGAACGCGTTGTGCTCGGCGGTGCCGACATGGCCGAGGCGGCGGATGTTGGGCGGCATCGCCTTGTCGTCCCAGCCCAAGCCGCCGAGCAGGAAGCGGCGATCCGGCAGCGCCGCCGCAGGGGCGAGGAAGAATGCTTCCACCCGGGCCTCGCGGTCGGGCAGGCGATTGGCGAGGAAGCCGAGATCGGCGTCGAACCTGGTGTCGGGCGGCGCGGGGTGGTGCGTGGCCGGGTCGAGCGCGTTGTAGACCGGCGTGCAGGCGCGGGCGCCCAGTCCGGTGTAGGCGGCCACCACGGGCGGGCCGCCGCCATAGGTCAGCACCATGTCGAGTTGCGGCAGCGCGCGGCGGATCGCGCAGTCCGGTTGCGGGCGGATTGCGGCCAGGGTGGCGGGGGCATCCACGTCCCAGAAAATCTTCAGCGCGTCCGTCCGGGCGTGGGCCACGATGCCGGCGATCAGTTCGTCATCGAAGACGCCGACGCCGCTGGCCTTCACCACGACGTCCGCCTCGGCCGCCTTGGCGAGCACGCCGGCCAGCGCGTCCGCGGTCGCCGGATAGACCTCGACGCGGGCATAGCCGGGCGGGTCGATGTCACGATGGCTTTGCCGGTCGAAGGCGTCGGGTTCGTAAAACACGATGTCCCAGCCTAGCGGCGCAAGGGCGGACAGGATGCCACGGTAGTAGGTCGCGGCCCCGTTCCAATACGAGGACAGCAGGGAGGAGCCGTAGAAGGCGAGGGTCTTACGGGTCATGATGTACGGCGCCCCTCACCCCGACCCTCTCCCGAGGGGAGAGGGGGAAGAGGCGCGTGCTCCCTTTCCTGCGCGCGGGAGAGGGCAATGGCGAGCATCAACTCAACCGCCCCACGATCGCCAGCAACTCCTCCACCCGGTGGCGGCAGGTGTGGCGGGCTTGGATGGTGGACAGTCCGTGCGCAGCCAGACCGGCCGCGTAATCCGGATCCTCCGCCAGTCGCCGGGCGTGGCGTTCGACAGCGTCGCCGTCCGGTGCGACGAGGTAGTCCTCGCCCGGTGTGAACAGCCCTTCCGAGTCGTCCCATGGCGCGGAGATCAGCGGGATCCCGCAGGCCAGCGCCTCGAACACGCGGATGGTGGGGATGCCGGGGAGGTGCGTGACATAGAAGCGGCGGGGCACGTGCACCGTCAGCGCGTGGCGGGCAAAAACGGCGGGGGCGCCGCTGTTCGGCAGCCAACCGCGGTAGCGCGCGCTATACCGCTCCAACAGCGCCAGCGCGTCGGGCGGGTAGCGCACGCCGTGGATGTCGAGCCGGATCTGCGCCCTGGACAGCGGCGCGAGCAGGAAGCCTTCCAGCTCCGCGGTGCGCTCGCCGTCGCCCCAGTTGCCGATCCACACGGCGCCTTTGCGCGCGCCGGGTTCGGGCGGCGGGTGGAACAGCACGGTGTCGGCGGCCTCGTGCCAGACGAACACGCGGCCCTCCCAGCCCCAGCCGCGATAGACGGCGGCCAGGGTTTCGCCGAACGCCAGCACGGCATCGTATCCTGTCAGGTCGAAGGCCCGCATCGCCGCCGGGTCACTGACGGCGCGGTGGTGGGTATCGTGGAACAGCAGCAGCCACGGTGCGCCCGCCTGCCGCAGCGCGCCGAGCCGGGCGACGGTGGCGGGGGCGGTCCATTCGTGCACGATGACCACATCCGCGCCTTCGACGAGCGGCGCCGGGTCGGAGGCTTCGGGAACCCGGCGGCTGCACAAGCCGGGATAGTAGGCCTGCCAGGCGTCGAGTTCCGCCGGCCCGGCATCGGCCATCAGGTTGGCGCGGCTCCAGGACTCCTCCGGCTCGACTGCTGCCACGTCATGCCCGGCAGCCATCAATTCCCGCAGCACACCGCGCAAAAAGTGGGCGTTGCCGTGGTTCCAGCAGGATTCTAGGGAGTGGGTGAAATAGACGAACCGCATCTAGAGGCTCGTCAGTGCGAGCACAGCGCGGCATTTCAAGCTCACGCCGCAAGACCTGCCGGATTCCCCTGGACCGCCGCGCTTTCGGTTCGCGATGACGAGGAAGCAATAAGCTGGGACAGCCAAGCTGCCGTGCCGTCCACCATCGCGGCGGCGCCGTAGCGGGCGGCGCGGCGGCGGGCACGGTCGCCCCAGGGCTCCGGGTCGGCCAGCATGGCGCGCAACGCCGCCAGCCAGGCCGCATCGTCATCCGGCGGCACGAACACCGCGGCGCCATCCCACAGCTCCCGGAAGGTCGGGATGTCCGACAGCACGAGCGCCAGGCCAGCCTGGGCTGCTTCCAGCACCGCAAGGCCGAAGGGTTCGTAGCGGGCGGCCGAGGCGAACACCGTGGCGCTTGCATAGGCTTCGGCGATGGCGGCTTCCGACAGGCTGCCGAGCACCTGCAGATTGCTGAAGGTGACGGACTGGCCGGCCGGGCCGCGGGTGGAGCCGGCGGCCCATACGGGCGCCCCGAGCTGCCGGGCGACCCGGTCCAGCAGGGCGGCGTTCTTGCCGTCATCCCATAGCCGCCCGGCCGTCAGCACGGCATCGCCGCGCCACGCTGGCGGCAGCGCCATCGGGGAGCGGCCGTTATGGATCACCGCGACGCCCGCGAGGCCGTAGGTGCGGGCGATGTCTTGCGCGAAGGCGGCGCTCGGCGCCGCGACGGCGCCGGCGCGGCGGAACCCCGCGGCAGCGGCCTCGGCGCGCCAGGCGTAATCCTGGTCCACCGGGCCGCCGCGAACCGCTTGCCACCAGGTGGTCAGGCAGGAATGCGCCATCACGGCAACCGGCGCCGGCCAGGCGCACTCGCCCAGGAACGCCGGGGCGTGCAGCAGCACCGTGTCATGCGCCGCGGCCAGGCCTGCGAGCGTTGCGGCCGCCGCGGCCAGCTCGGTTGGGTGAACGGCGCACCAATCCAGCGGCACGCCGGTTTCGATCAGATGGACACCGGGCGCCAGGTCTTCGCGTTGCAGGGTGCTCGGGGCGGGGCCGGCGACGGCGAGGGTCACGCGCCATCCGCGGCCAGAGAGGCCGCGTGACAGCTCCGCGGCGTATCGCCACACGCCGCCGACCGAATCGGCCGTCATGAACAGGCTCGCGGGGCTTGGCGCGCGCTCCGCCAGCGCGTGATTCAGCCGCACGCCGCTTCCAGCACCGGCAAGGGCTGCGGCACGTCGTCCTGGATGTCGCTGAAGCGGGTGAACTGGGCGAGGTAGTGGCGATGCGCCCGCTCCCACGCCTCATCGTCCGGCTCGCCCCAAAGCCGCCGGTAGTCGGGCGAGCTGGGATAGGGGTAGAGCGGCACCGGGTCGTTGGCCCAGACGCCGGCCTGTTGCAGGCGCTCGCGCCAGGACGCGACCATCTCTGCCTCGTCAGACGAGGTTTCGATCAGGTTGGCCTGAACGAACGGCACGTGCTGCCGGGCCATGATCAGGCGATCGGCCAACTCGTCGGTCGTCAGCTTGCAGCGTTTGTCGAGCGCGGCGCGGCCATCCACGGTCAGGCTCTCCACCCCGGCCTCGATCGACACGCAGCCGGCCTGGCCGAGCAGGGCCAGCATTTCGGGCTTCCAAAGGTCGATGCGGGTTTGGACGCCGAACTGCACCGGGCGCGCGACCAGCGCCTGCAGCAAATCCTCACGCGGCAGAAAGATCTCGTCGATGAAATAGAGGTAGGTGACACCCTGGGCGGTCAGGTGATCGATCTCCGCCAGCAAGGGCGCGAGGTCACGCCGCCGGTAACGGTCGCGAAAGTCGATCTTTGCGCAAAAGGTGCAGTGGTAGGGGCAGCCGCGAGACGCCTCGACCTCCGCGCCGGGTCCCTCGGGGCGGCGGTCAAAGCGGTGGTGATGGTGCTGATGGCGCTGCACCCACGCGTCCGGCCAAGTCAGCGGCGGCAGGTCGGTGAACTTCGCCGCCTGCGGAGCGCCGGCGACGCGCAAGCCGCCATTGTCCAGGATGGCGGTGCCGGGCACCACGCCGGGCAGCCCGCCATTGGCCAGCGCCAGCACGACTTCCTCGCACTCGCCGAGCACGACGGCGTCGCAACCGAGCTTGCGCAGCGCCGGGCCGGGTGTCGCCGACCCGTGCGGTCCGACTGCGACCGTCATGCCGCCTAGCCTGCCGATCGCGGCCAGGGTCGCGCGCGGAACCCGCAGCTCCGGCGGGGCGCAGCGCCAGAACAGGTAGGACGGCGCGGTGGTCACCACCGTCATGTCTGGCGCGAAATCGGCCACGGCGGCGGCCAGGTAGGCGTCGGTGCGGCCTTCCAGGTGGCCGTCCACCATCAGCACGTCGTGCCCGGCCGCTTCCAGCAGAACGCGGCATGCGCCGAGTTCGAGCGGCAGGTGCGGCTCCCGGCAGCCGAAATAAATGCTGCCCTGGAAGCTCCAGGGCGGATTGACCAGTGCTACCCTCATGCGTCGGCAGTGGCTTCGGCGGTGGCCGCCCGTTCGGCCATCAGCCAGCGCGCCAGCCGTCCCATGCCGTCCCGCCAGCCAAGGGCGGCGGGCAGTTGCAGCGCATTGCGGACCCGGCGCGTGTCGGCAACGAAGTAGCGCTGGTCGCCCGGGCGCCACGCGTCGAACTGCACGTCGGGGCGGCGGCCGGTGATCCGTTCAATCGCTCCGAGCACCTCAAGCAATGTGACTGCGTTGGCAGGCCCGCCGCCGAGATTGAACGCCCGGCCGGACACCGCGCCGATGCGGGCCGCGGCCTGCACATAGGCCTCGACCGCGTCGTCCACATACAGCACGTCGCGCACCTGGCGGCCGTCGCCGTAGATGCTGATCGTGCGGCCTTCCAGGGCCGAGATCAGGAAGTGGGCGAGCCAGCCCTGGTCCTCGGTGCCCATCTGGCGCGGCCCATAGATGCAGCTCATGCGCAGCACGCAGGCCGGCAACCCGAACGACCGTGCGTAATCCAGCACGTATTGGTCGGCCGACCCCTTGGAGCAACCATACGGCGTGTAGAAGTCGAGCGGGCGATCCTCGCTGACGCCGTGCTCGCGCAACGCCGGGTCAGCCGGAAGGTAGGCTCCGGACCCGTCGTCGAGGGCGATGTCATGCAGGTCGCCATAGACCTTGTTGGTGCTGGCGAACACCAGCGGCACGCGATCTGCCCGGCCGCGGAGCGCTTCGAGCAAGTGCATGGTGCCGCGGACATTGACGTCGAAATCGCCCATCGGATCGGCCATGGACGTGGTGACGGCGACCTGGGCGGCCATGTGGAACACGCCGGAGCATCGCATCGCTGCGTCCCGCACCGCGCCCTCATCCCGCACGTCCGCGATGATTGCGCTGACCCGGCGCGGGTGGCGGCGGCGCAGCCAGTCGAGGTTACGCGCGACGCCGGGGCGGGCCAGCGCATCCAGCACGAGCACGTCCTGCCCATCGCGGGCCAGCCGGTCGGCCAGGTTGGCGCCGATGAAGCCGGCGCCGCCGGTGATCAGGACTGGCCGTGCCCGCAACACCGCGGGAGCCTGCGTCACGCCACCAGACCCCGGGACTCGAGTTCCTGGCGGGCGCGCGACACCAGATCGACCGCCTGCTGGCGGCGCACCCACTCGACCAGCTCGCCCAGGCTGTCGTCGAACGTGCGGCGTGGGGTGAACCCGAGCACGCTGGCCGCGCGGCTGATATCGCCGAAGCAGTGGCGCACGTCGCCGGTGCGGGCCTTGCCCACCACTTCCGGCTGCAAGTGCGGCAAGCCCATCGCACGGGCCAGCGCGTCCGCGACCTGCAGGATACTGACGTCGCGGCCGCTGCCGATGTTGAACACTTGGCCCACCGCCTCCGGCCGCTCCAGCGCGAGCATGAAGGCTTGGGCTACGTCATCCACGTGGACGAAGTCGCGCCGCTGCTCGCCGTCTTCGAACACCAGAGGGCGTTCGCGGTGCAGCAGGCGGGACGCGAAGATCGCCAGCACTCCCGTGTACGGGTTCGACAAGGCCTGACCCGGGCCATAGACGTTGAACAGGCGCAGCGCCACGCCTTCCATGCCGTAGGCCGGCGCTACGTTGAGCGTCAGCCGCTCCTGCACGTACTTCGTCAGCGCATAGACCGATGCGAGGTCCGGCTGCTTCCATTCCGGCGTCGCCACGGGGCGGAGCGGGGCGCCATGCTCATCCGTCGGGTCCCACCCGGCATCGGGCGCACGAGGCGGCCGGGTGACGTCGGCCAGGATGCGGCCGTCATGGGTGCGGTAAAGACCTTCGCCGTAGATGCTCATCGAGGACGCGACCACCACGCGCTGCACCGGGTTCTCGATCAGCGCCTGGAACAGCACGGCGGTGCCCACGTCATTGACTGACACGTAGCGTTCGATCGCATACATGCTCTGGCCGACACCGACTTCGGCGGCCAGATGGATGACTTTGTCCACGCCTTTGACGGCGGCCGCGACCGCGCTTGGATCGCGCACGTCGGCTTCGATGAAGTGGGTATGGTTCAAGATAGGGTTACGCGGGCCGTGCCGGTCGTGGACTTGGTCGATCAAGCTATCAAGGATGCGAACTTCATAGCCTTTACTCAGTAGTGCGCTGGCGATGTGGCACCCGATGAAACCCG
>CAZZVB010000065.1:0-4257 GCA_964657445.1 uncultured Burkholderiaceae bacterium
TCCTCGGCTACGTGGTGCGCTGGATCGACCAGGGCGTCGGCTGCTCCAAGGTGCCGGACATCCACGACGTCGGGCTGATGGAGGACCGCGCCACCCTGCGCATCAGCAGCCAGCACATCGCCAACTGGCTGCGCCACGGGATCGCGACGGAGGACCAGGTCATGCAGACCCTCAAGCGCATGGCCGAAGTGGTGGACCGCCAGAACGCGGATGATCCGGCCTACACGCCGATGGCGCCCACCTTCGACGGCCCGGCGTTCAAGGCGGCGTGCGACTTGGTGTTCAAGGGCCGCACGCAGCCGAACGGCTATACGGAATACATCCTCCACGCTCGCCGGCGAGAGGCGAAGGCAGCTTAGCGCTCCTCTCCTTCTGGGAGAGGGTTGGGGTGAGGGGTCAGCGCGACAGGCCTTGCAACTTGGCCCCTCACCCAACCCTCTCTCGCCGAGAGAGGGCATTGAGGTATGCGCGGTCCAACATCACGCCCTCGGCAGAAACATCTCCGCTCGCGTGCCTTCGCCCAGCGCACTGCGGAGCCGTAACGTGCCGCCGAGCTGGCGGGCGACGCCGTAGGCCTGGGACAAGCCAAGACCACTGCCGGCGCCGATGCCTTTGGTGGTGAAGAACGGCTCCATCGCGCGGGCGAGCGTGTCGGGCGACATCCCGGTTCCTGTGTCGGCGACGCAGAGCCGGACGTAGTCGCCCTTGATCAGCTCCGACGGAAGTCCGTCGTCGTCGCCGGCGTGATTACTGGTGCTCAGCAGCAGCTTGCCACCGTCGGGCATGGCATCGCGTGCGTTGACCACCAGGCTCAACAGGGCCAATTCCAACTGCGCCGGGTCGGCGACGGCGGGCCAGGTATCGGCCGCGTATTCGGTGGCGAACGTAATCCGCCCGCCGACGCTGCCGCGGAGCAGTTCGGTCATCGAGCCGAGGCAGGCCGGGATATCGGTCGGCACCGGATCCATGAACTGCTTACGCGAATAGGCCAGCAGTTGGTGCGTCAGCCTGGCCCCGCGTAGGGCCGCGCTTGTGGCGTTCTGTATCCAGCGTAGCTGGCTCTCATTGCCCAGACGCCGGCCAAGCAGTTCCAGGCTGCCGAGAATAGCCGTCAGCAGGTTGTTGAACTCGTGCGCTACCCCGCCGGTCAACTGGCCGATCGCCTCCAGCCGCATGGACTGCCGCAGTGCGTTCTCGACCCGGCGGCTCTCAGTCAGATCGATCTGGGTCAGCAAGACCCGTTGCGTGGCCCTGTGCAGGCCGGCCGCCGACGATAGCAGACGGTAGGATGAGCGCACCGTGCGTTCGCCACCCGGCAGTGCAAGCGTCTGCTCGCAATCATGGGCGCCGAATTGGGCGCAATGCCGGCAATCCGCGGCGATGATTGTCCCGCTACTGCCCAGCACCGTTTCGATCGGCTGTTCTATCAGGTGTTCAGACCGGACACCCGTCAGGCGGGCAAATGCGAGATTGCACTCTTCGATCGCAACCGTGTCACCATGGCGGAGCTGCAGCACGGCGATGTTGAGCGGCGATTGCTCGAACAGCATGCGGCTGCGCGATTTGAACGCGCTCAACGCTGCGTCGCGCTCCTCGGCCTGCCGTTCGAGTATCTCGATCCGGCCTTGCGCGTCAGCCAGCGCGCGCTGATTGGCAATCATTTGTTTAGCTGCCGACATCGACAGCACCTTAACCCCCAAGCATCCACTCGCAACCCGGCCTAGAGATGGACTCCGAAGTTGTGAACGACCCGCTGAGGATGTGTGAACACCTCAAAACCATCAGCGCGGGCAACGGCAATCAGGGTGATGCCGGCAGCCTGCGCGACCTGGATGGCGAGGGCGGTGGGGACCGAGACGGCAACAAGTGTCGTCACCCCGGCCTGAGCGGCCTTCTGCACCAACTCGACGGAGACGCGGCTGGTCAACAGCAGCAATCCGGTTGCCGGGTCGTCTCCGCTTCGCAGCAAGGCACCGGTCAGCTTGTCCAGTGCGTTATGCCGGCCGACATCTTCACGCAGCGCAACCAGCCCCTCGCGCCAGAAGGCGGCGGCGTGCACGCCACGCGTTTGCTGATTGAGCTGCTGCGCAGGAGAAAGGCTGGCCACGGCCCGGGCGATCTGATCCGGAGTCCAGCTCGCCCCTGAGCCGACGGCTGGCGGAGCGCGCATCGCATCGGCCAGGCTGTCCATGCCGCACAAGCCACAGCCCGTCGGCCCGGCGATGAACCGGCGCCGGCTTTCTAGTGCGGCCAGCCGTTCGGACGCGATCCACATGCGCAGTTCGAGCCCGAGCGGGGCGGCGACGGCCTCAAACTCCTGTATGTCGCCGGGCATGTCGATAATGCCCTCTGCCCGGCTGAACCCGATCGCGAAGTCTTCCAGGTCCGACGGCGTCGCCATCATCACGGCATGGGTCGTGCGGTTGTAGGTGAGCGCGACCGCGACCTCCCCCGGCACAAACCGTGTCGAAGCGGCGCCGTCAGCCCGGCGAGTCGCGACGGAGGCAGCCGGGCCAGCTACTCCGCTGCGACCTGCACCGCTCCGGGAAGCATCGACAGCAGCGCTGGCAGACCCATCCGGTGACAGAAATTGCCGAATCCTTCGTCTCCGTTCCGCTGTTGCGCCCAGGCGGCGATGATCGGCTCCAGCGCGGAGCCGACGTTCTCCATCTTGATCCGTTCCAGCAGCTTGAACGAGAGGCGAGTGGATTCGAAGTCGCCGCCAACGAAGATCGCGTAATGGCCTGGCACCCGGCCCACCAGGCCGATATCGCCGGCATACGGGCGCACGCAGCCATTCGGGCAGCCGGTGATGCGCAGGCTGATGCGTTCACCTGCCATGCCATGCCGGGCGAGCACTTGCTCGATATCGGCCACGATGGGCAGGCGCACCCGCTCCGCCTCGGTCAGGGCAAGGCCGCAGGTGGGCAAGGCGGTGCAGGCCAGCGCCCAGCGGGAGAGCGGCGTCAGATCCTGGGTGAACACCACGCCATGCCTGCGCAGCATCTCTTCTAGCGCATCGCGATCCGCCGGCAGCACGTCGCTGAGCAGCACATCCTGCTGAGGGGTGAACACGGGGGCTGCGCCAAAACGCTCAACCGCCTCCCGCAGCGCGACGCGTAGCCCGTCCGAAATGCGCCCGGCGTTCACCGGCAGGCCTAGCCAGAGTTTGCCGTCGCCTTGCTCGTGCCAGCCGAGCAACTCCGGCATCTCGAGCCTCGGCAGCGGCCGCGCCGGCTGCATGGCGAGCCCATAAGTCGTCGTCAGTTCGCTTCGCACCCAGTCCAGGCCGCGATCGTCCACGACATATTTCAGCCGGGCGCGGCGGCGATCGGACCGGTCACCATGATCGCGTTGCAGGCCTATGACGGCCTTCGCCGCCTCCCAAAGCTGGTCCGGTCCAATGAAGCCGACCGGGCTGGCGATGCGCGGGTAGGTGCGCGGCTTGTTGTGGGTCATGCCCTGCCCGCCGCCGACATAGACATGGTAGCCGAGCAGACTATCGCCTTCGAACTCGGCGATGAAGCCGAGGTCATTGGACAGCACATCCGCGGTGTTGTCGGAGGCGTGAATCAAGCCGATCTTGAACTTACGCGGCAGATAGGTGGCGCCGTAAATCGGCTCCTCCTCGGCGGGGGCGGTCTCGTCGCCTTCCTCATCGAGGAATATCTCGAAATAGCTGCGGCTCTTCGGCAGTAGCGCTTCCGACAGCATCTTGGCGTCTGCCAGCAGCCTCGCATGGATCGCGTCCCGTCGCGGCGCAGGCGTGGTCATCACATTGCGCACGACGTCGCCGCATGCGGCGTAGGTCGTCATCAGCGCGTGGTTGATCGCCGCAATCTCGGCCTTCAAGTCCCCGATGACGGTGCCGTGGAATTGGATGCCCTGGCGGGATGTGATCTTGAGCGTGCCGTTCGCATAGCGCCCTGCAATCTCATCCAAGGCCAGATACTGCGCGCCCGTCATCACCCCGCCCGGGGCGCGGACACGGACCATGAACTGCCATTCCTTGTCCTGGCCGGACTGCTTGCGCGCGGTCGCCGTGTCACGGTCAAACTGCTCGTACGTTCCGTGGAACTTCAGCAGATTGTACGCGCCTTCGGAGATACCGCCGCGCGGATTGCCCCGGATCTCCTCCGCCACGGTGCCGCGCAGGCCGTGGCTGCCGGCCTTCAGCGTTTCCGCCCCCGACAGCTTGACGGGCTTATCCATGGTCGTGCCTTTCACGTTCGCCTGCGGATATCGCAGCGAACTAAC
>CAZZVB010000065.1:4357-19427 GCA_964657445.1 uncultured Burkholderiaceae bacterium
GCTTATCCATGGTCGTGCCTTTCACGTTCGCCTGCGGATATCGCAGCGAACTAACCGTATTCAACGTATAATGGTGGGCGGTTTGAGACCGTCTTCCGCGCGCTAGGCTGCCGGCTTGCCGATATCCACATACCGCAAATAAGGCTTTTTGGTCTGCCAGCCTTGTGGGAACCGCTCCCTCGCATCGGCATCGGCCACGCTCGGCAGGATGATGGCGGGGTCGCCGGGCTGCCAGTTGACCGGGGTTGAGACCTTGTGCGCATCGGTCAGTTGCAGGCTGTCGATTACCCGCAGCACCTCCGGAAAGCTGCGCCCGGCGGACGGCGGATAGGTCAGCGTCAGCCGGACCTTCTTGTTCGGGTCGATGACAAACACCGATCGAACGGTGACGGCCGCGTCCGCTTCCGGGTGGATCATGCCGTAAAGCGCGCTGACCGTCTTATCGGCGTCGGAGATCATCGGGAAGTTCACCACCGATCCGGTCACGTCGGCGATGTCCGCGTTCCACTTCGCGTGATTGTCGAGGCTATCGACAGATAGGCCAATCACCTTGACGCTGCGGCGGTCGAACTCGGGCTTCAGCCGGGCGACCTCGCCCAGTTCCGTCGTGCAGACCGGCGTGAAATCCTTCGGGTGGCTGAACAGCACGCCCCAGCTTTCGCCGAGCCACTCGTGAAACCGGATGCGGCCAATCGTTGAGTCCTGCTCGAAGTCCGGGGCGACCTGTCCGAGTTGTATGCTCATGAACGCACTCCATTGCTGGAGTCGAAAAAATCACGCATCTGAGCTGTGCGTCAATTTATCCACAGATTTTCATCGTGATTACCGTTGAAAGCTGGTGATGCCGCTTAGCTCGACCGGCCCTTCGGCAAGATCGTCCAGGTGGGCAAGCCAGCCGGGCCGCTGGCTAGTCTCGAAGCTGAACTCCGGCTGCACCGCCTCCGGATCGTCTAGGCAGTTGAGCGACAGGCTGACGAACGCGCTTTCGAGCCGGCGATAGGTGAGTGGCGTCCCGCATTCCTTGCAGAACCCACGCTCGACGACGTTGGAGCTTCTGAACGTCTCTGGTTCGGTGCTCCAGGTGACCGCCTCGGCCGGGAAGCGGACGAACGCCATGAAGGGCTGGCCTGCGGCTTTCTGGCACATGCGGCAGTAGCAGATGCTGGCGCGGTCGCGTGGCCCCGTTGCTTCAAATCGGATGCGCCCGCATTGGCAGCCGCCTGGGAAACTCATGCTCGGCCTCGCCGTGCTAAATTGCAAAGTTGACTGGCGTTGACGGCGGCCGCTGCAAACCCGCCCCAACGGCACGTTTCAGCAGATCATCGATTGTCAGCACGGTAAGACGCTCCCGCGAACTTGCCTCCAGTTCCGCCCAGAGCGGCAAGAGCACGGCGTCTTGCAGACGGCCGGCCAAGACCGCCGGCGCCGGATCTTGATCCTGGATGGCATCGACGACATCCAGCAACCTCAGGTCGCGCCGCGGACGCCCCAAGCGATACCCGCCGCGCGGCCCCCGCACACTGTCGAGCATCCCAGTGCGGGTCAGCGCTTGCAGCACCGGCTCAATCCCCCGGCGCGCCAGGCCGAGGCGCTCTGCGATTTCCGCCGCGCTCACCGTGGCGCCATGGCCGGCATGGAACGCAACGTCGAGCACGATCGCGATGGCAGTGATCGCACGATCGCGCCGCAGCAGCATCCCCAACCCTCCCGCCTGGCCTATTGGCCGGTTTGCCCACCGTGATATTGCTATGCGTATGCCCGATGGAGCCAGCAGCCCCGGAGTCCCGCGACGAGCGTCCGAACTTGTTGACCCGGCTGTCCACGCTGCTTCTGCCCGCGGACGTGTTTATCATAGTGTATTGGAAACGATCGGCGCCACACCTTTGGTCAGGCTGCCCCGGATCGAGTGCGCGCGGACCTGCCGTGCGGCACTGGCCTTGAAGCTGGAGTTCTTCAACCCGCTCGGCTCGGTCAAGGATCGGATCGGCGTAGCCATGGTGGAGGCGGCGGAGCAAGCGGGGCTGATCCAACCCGGCGTATCCACTTTGGTGGAGCCGACCAGTGGCAATACCGGCATTGCGCTCGCGTTTGCCGCCGCGGCACGGGGTTACCGGCTGATCGTGGTCATGCCCGAAAGCGCCTCGGTCGAGCGGCGGCGCATGATGCGGTTGCTGGGGTGTGAGCTGGTGCTGACGCCCGCACAACTTGGCATGCAGGGGGCCATCACCCGCGCCGAGGCAATCCTGGCCGAGACGCCGCGGGCCTGGATGCCGCGCCAGTTCGACAACCCTGCCAATCCCGCCATTCACGCCGCCACCACGGCGGAGGAGATCTGGATCGACACCGGGGGCGAGGTCGATGCGGTGGTCGCGGGCATCGGCACCGGCGGGTCCGTCACCGGCATCGCCCGCGCGCTGAAGCCACGCAGGCCCGGCATGCTCGTCGTCGGCGTCGAACCGGCCGAGAGCGCGGTGCTGTCCGGGGATGAACCGGGGCCGCACGGAATCCAGGGTATCGGCGCCGGGTTCAAGCCCGCCGTGCTGGATCTCGGCATGGTGGACGAGATCGCCAGCGTCAGCGAGCGGGAGGCGATTGCCGCGGCGCGGTATTGCGCCAGCACCGAGGGCATCCCGATCGGGATTTCGTCCGGCGCCGTGCTGCACGTCATGCTGGAATTGGCGCAGCGGCCGGATATGGCCGGAAAACTTATCGTCGGCATCGCCGCTTCGTTCGCCGAGCGATATCTTTCAACCGAGTTGTTCGCAGGTCTCTGAACACATGAGCTGTGCGATTGCCGTGATGGCCAAGGCGCCCCGTGCCGGCCAATCCAAGACCCGATTGACTCCACCGCTACTTCCCGATGAGGCGCGGCAAATGAGTGCGGCGTTCCTCAGCGATATAACAGAGAACATCCGCTTGGCCGGTCAACATGCTGACATTGCGGGTTATGTTGCGTACGCCCCGGCTGGATTGGAGGGGCTGTTCGACGGGCTGCTGGCCGCAGGCACGCAATTGGTTCTGGCGGACGGCGCCGGCGAGATGCCTGCGTCCGTCCAAGGCTTCGGCCGCTCCCTGCTTCATGCGACGCGGGCGCTGTTCGCGCAGGGCCATAGTGCGGTCTGCGTGCTGAACTCCGACAGCCCGACATTGCCGACGCAGTGCCTGGTCGAGGCAGCTAAGGCGCTCGGCAGCGGCGGCGACCAGGTGGTGCTCGGCGCGGCCGATGACGGCGGCTACTACCTGCTCGGCATGACGGCGCCGCATGACGGCTTGTATGCCGAGATCGCCTGGAGCACCGACCGGGTCGCCGCGCAGACCAGGGCCGCCGCCGCCGCGATTGGCCTGCCGCTGGCCGAACTGCCGGTTTGGTATGACGTGGACGATCGCCACGCGCTGCACCGGCTGATCCATGACCTGGATCACGGCACCGGCTTTGCAGCGCCAGCGACGGCGAACTGCGTGGCGCGGTTGCGGCTGCGGGAGCGTCTGGCCGACCATTCGTGACCGCCAAGGCCCGCCTCAACGTGCTCGCCGGCGTCGGCGCGGTGCTGCTGCTGTTCGTCATGGGAGAGCTGCTGTGCCACGTGCCGGGGTCGATCGCGACGATCGGCTCGGATGAGCGGATGTTCACGTTCGTGGTGTTGGAGGCAGTTGCCGGGCTGTTCTATTTCGGTGCCGTTTGGCTGGTCCGCTCCGGCCCGCTGCCGGGCCGCGCCACGTTGCTGGTGCTAGGTTTGGCGGCGCTGATGCGGGTGGCGCCGCTGGTATGGCCGCCGTTCCTGTCGTCCGACCTGTTCCGCTACGTCTGGGATGGCCGCGTGCAGGCCCACGGCATCAATCCCTATGCCTATATTCCGGCCGCGCCGGAACTCGCTTTCCTGCGCGATGAGGACATCTATCAGAGCGTCAACCGGTCGGAGGAGGCGCCGACCATCTACCCGCCGGTTGCGCAGCTGATCTTCGCCGCAATCGGGCAGATCTGGCCGTCGCTCGCCATGGTGAAAATCGTCATGGCCGGGTTTGAGGCGCTGGCGATCGGCATCGTGGCGTGGTTGCTGCACCGCGCGGGCCGCCCCGCCGCCGGCGTGTTGGTCTATGCGTGGAACCCGCTTCCAATCTGGGAGTATGCGGGCAATGGCCATATCGACGGCGCAAGTATCGGTTTCATCGCGCTGGCGCTGCTCGCGGCGGCCTCGTCCCGCCGGCAAACTCTCGCGGGCGTGCTGCTGGGCGCTGCCATCCTGTGCAAGCTGCTGCCGGCGGCAATCTTCCCGGCGTTCTGGAGGCGGTGGGACTGGCGCATGCTGACCGGCACAGCCGCTACGATTGTCATTCTCTATGCCGCCTACGCATACGGCGCCGGCTGGCGAGTGCTGGGATATCTTCCGGGGTATGCGTCCGAAGAAGGCGTCGCGACCGGCAGCGGACTCTTCGTGCTGCGGGCCATCGGCAGCTTCGCAGTACTGCCTGGCTGGGCGCCCCCTGCCTACTTGGCCGCTGCCGGGCTCGGCCTGCTCGGGCTTGCGGCTTACTATATGCTGGGCAGCCCGCTCCCGGCCGAGACCGGCCCGCGGATCATGGCCATTGGCAGCGCCGGCGCCGTGCTCGCGACGGCCACCACTGTCGCTATTTCACCACATTACCCATGGTATTTGGGGTGGCTGTCGCTCTTGGGGTGCTTCGCTCCGTATAGGAGCGTGATCTATCTCTCAGCGAGCGGTGTCATGATGTATCTCGACCCCTACCACCGCCAAGACATCTACCCGTGGCTCATCTATGGGCCATGTGTCGCGTTGGCTGTGCTGGACATCGTCCAAACCAGCCGAGCGTCCCGGTTCCACGGATCGAATTGAAGGAGAGCCGTCCATGTCAGCGACCATGCTGAAAGATCCGCGCCGCTATTTCGAAGCCGTCGAAGCCCGCGACGTCACGGCGGCGCCTCCGGTGTGCCTGTACCTCGAGACGACCAACCGGTGTAACCTGCTGTGCGAGACCTGTCCCCGCACGTTCGAGACGCTCGAGCCGCCGCAGGACATGACCTGGGAGATGTTCACCAGCATCGTTGACCAGTTCCCCAGCATCGCCCGCGTGGTGCTGCACGGGGTGGGCGAGCCGATGCTCGTCAAGGCGCTGCCGCGGATGATCCGCTACCTCAAGGATCGCGGCATCTACGTGCTGTTCAACACCAACGGCACCTTGCTGAACCCCAAGAAGTTCCAGGAGCTCATCGACACCGGGCTGGACGAGTTACGCGTCTCGGTTGATGCCGCGGACCGCAAGACTTACCTCGCCGTGCGCGGCAAGGACTTCTTCGACCGAATCGTGCGTGACGTCGGCAAGTTCACCGCCTTCCAGGCCAAGGTCGGCAGCGCCACGCCAAAGGTTTCCATTTGGCTGACCGGACTGAAGGAGACGGTGCAGCAACTCCCCGAGTTCGTGCACATGGCGGCCGGCATGGGCGTCAAGGAAGTGCACCTGCAGCGGCTGGTGTTTGACGACGCCGGCTTCGGCATGGCGCGAGCGGAGAACAGCCTGTTCGAGCAGACCCAGGCCGAGGAGGAACAAGCGATCGCGGCGGCCCAGGCCATCGGCGAGAAAATGGGCGTCATGCTCGACGCGTCCGGGGCTACCGAACCCGGCGTCTCGCTGAAGAACAAGGACGGTGACACGCCCTGGGCGACCTGCCGCCGCCCATGGTCGCTGATGTATTTCACCGCGCATGGCCGCGCCCTGCCCTGCTGCATCGCGCCGTTCTCTGCCCGCGGCTACAGCAACTACACGCTCGGCGATGCAACCCAGCAAAGTCTGCGCGACATCTGGAACGGCCCGCTCTATCAGGACTTCCGCCGCTCCTTGTTGAGTGAGACGCCGCCGAAGCCATGCGAGAATTGCGGCCTGAGGTGGTCGCTGTAACCAGCGCCCCGCGCGTCAGCGTCGTCATACCGACGCTGAACGAGGCAGACGCGATCGGCGCTGTCGTGCGGGAGATCCCGCGGGAGTTTGCGGCGGAGATCATCGTTGCCGATAGCGGCAGCAAGGATGGCACCCAGCGCGTTGCGAGGGAGGCCGGCGCCCTGGTGCTGGAGCTCAACCAGCGCGGCTACGGTCTGGCCTGTGCCCGCGCGGCGGACGCTGCTGACCCGGCCAGCGACATCATCGTCTTCCTAGACGGCGACGGAGCCGATCGCGGCGACTTGATGCATCTGCTGGTCGGTCCAATCGCGATGGGCACACATGATTTCGTCATCGCATCCCGCACGCGCGGGCAACGGGACCCTGGCTCCATGAGCTGGCATCAGGTGCTCGCCGGCCAGGTCGCCGGCCTTGGAATGCGCGCGCTGTATGGCGTTCGCTACACCGATATGTGTGCCTACCGGGCGATCCGCCGCTCCAGCCTGCAGCAACTCGGCTTGCGGGAGATGACCTATGGCTGGAACATCGAGATGCAGATGCAGGCGGCGCGGGCGGGTTTGCGCATCCTGGAAGTCCCTGTGCCATATCGTTGCCGGGCCGGCGGCGAGAGTAAGGTGGCAGGATCGCTGAAGGGAACGCTGCGTGCCGGCTGGCGTATCGTGACGACCTTCATCCGGGTCGCAAGCTCCCCTCAGCCGTCGCGCCACCCGGGCTGACAGGACCGTTCATGCGACTATGGCGTGTTTTCTCGGCCTTGGCCGTCCTGACGCTGGGTCGAGCGGCGGTCGCGGCCGAGCCGGCAGTCTCTGGCATCTGGTGGACGCAGGACCACGGCGGCGTGGTGCAGATATATGGCTGCGGCAATGGCCTTTGCGGGAAGGTGGTGGGGATCACGCAGTTCGGCCCCGGCGGACAAACACCCGTGGACGTGCACGGCAGGTCGCGCTGTCAGTTGCAGATCATCCCGGACGGCAAGCTGGATCAGGACGGCTACTGGGACAGCCACATCACCAACCCCGACGATGACAAGACGTATACCATCACGCTGCGCGTCCAGCCGGACGGGCGTCTGCGCATGCGCGGCTATATCGGCATTCCCCTCCTGGGAAAAACAGTGTTCTGGACCCGCTTCACGGGCCATCTGACCCCGGATTGCCATATCGAGGATTGACCGGTCTGGCCGCAGCGCGGATGTGTGCGCCGCATCGCGCAAAGGTCTGATTTTGCCACTCGACACTCAGCCTGCCCTGAACGTCTTGATAGGCGCCGACAGTCTCGCCTTGCGCCGCTCCGGCGTAGGGCGGATGACGCTGGAGATCGCCAGGGCGGCGCGGGCGTCGGAGCATGTGAACTGGACCGGGCTGCTGCTGCCGCATGGCATCGAATCCACCGACCTGATCGAGGATCTCGACGATCCGCTCACCGAGCCGACGGTTCAACGCACCCCGATCCCGTGGAAGGTCGCGATTGGCCGCATTCCTGGCGTGCAGTTGCTGCGGCGGATCAAGCATGGCGGGTTGAACCGCAAAATCCGGCACGCCGTGCGAGACCACGGCCGCATGCTTTACCACGAGCCCAACATGATCGCCCGGCCGATCGCGCTGCCCACCGTGGTCACGATGAACGACCTGTCCTGGCACCACGAACCGTCGTGGCATCCGAAGGAGAGGCTGGACTGGATCGACCGGAACTTGAAGACCACCCTGCGCCGGGCCAGCGGGTTCGTCGCGATCTCCCAATTCACCAAGGATGCCGTGGTGCGCGACCTCGGCGTTGCGGCCCACCGGATCGACGTCATTCCGCTGGCGCCCGCCAAGGAGTTCAGTCCCGTGTCCAGCGCCGACGCCGCCCCGGCGCTGGCCCGCTACGGCCTTCTAGACCATGGCTACGTGTTCTCGATCTCCACCCTGGAGCCGCGCAAGAACTTCGACCGGCTCCTGAACGCTCACCTGCATCTTCCGCAGGCGCTTCGGATGCGCGCCCCGCTGGTGATTGCCGGCGGCAAAGGCTGGGGGGAGGTGCTGGCTAGGCCGGAGGCGGACGCGGCCATCCGCGACGGCACGGTCAAGCTGCTGGGTCACGTCGCGGACCAGGACCTGGTGGCCTTGTGCTCACGGGCTGGCGTGTTCGCCTATGTCAGCCTGTACGAAGGCTTCGGCCTCCCCGTGGTGGAAGCCATGGCCGCCGGCGCGCCCGTGCTTGCTTCCAGCACGACGGCGGTGGGCGAGCTGGCGGCGGGCGCCGCATTGCTGGTGGACCCGCTGGACGAGTCCGCGATAACGGAAGGTTTGCGCCGGTTGATCGAGGATACGGCGTATGCGGACGAGCTACGCGCCGCCGGGTTGGCCAAGGCCGCCCAATATACCTGGCAGCGTACGATCGAGACACTGCTGGTCAGCTGGCGCAAAGCGCTACGATAACGGGCAAGGCTCGTGGCAGCGGTGCGCAGCTCGGGGCGAACCCGCCGCGTTGCCAGCGTCCTACTCGGGCGGCGCCGCTTTAAGGCTCGTCGTGGTGATGATGGCCGTGGCCGCCGGCGTAGGCGCCACCTTCGGGGTCGAACGGCGCTTCGATGGCGTGTGCATGCCCGCCCAGGCCATGCACCATGTCGGCAATCACGTGGTCCGCGCGAATGCGGATGCGATCACCCAGAAGTTGCACCGGCAAGTGGCGGTTGCCGAGGTGCCAGGCGATGCGGACCAGTTCTGCTGGGCCGTGCGCATGGATCTCCAGCAGCGGTTCCGGCTTGGCGGTCACCAGGATGATGCGGCCGTCCTGCAAACGTAGCCCGTCGCCATCGCGTAACCGAACGGCCTGCGGCAGATCGAGCAGCACGTCCTGCCCGGCTTCCGTGGTCAGCGTGATGCGGCGGCGATGCCGCCGGTCGAAGTCGATGAGAACCTCGTCGGCGGCCTCGCCGGGCCAGGCGCCTGCGGAGAGGACGGCTTGCGCGGTCAGCATGACGCGTCCCCTAAAACAAGAAATACCGCTGCGCCATCGGCAGCACCGTGGCGGGTTCGCAGGTCAACACCTGGCCATCCGCGCGCACCTCGTAGGTTTCCGGGTCCACTTCGATATTCGGCGTCGCATCGTTGTGGATCATCGAGCGCTTGCCGATGCCGCCGCGCGTGTCACGCACCACCGACAGCATCCGCCGCAAGCCGAGCGAGCGGCCGATATCGGCCTCCATCGCCGCGCCGGAAACGAAGGTGATGCAGGTGGCCGCCAGCGCGCCGCCGAAGGTGCCGAACATCGGGCGGTAGTGCACCGGCTGCGGCGTAGGGATGGAGGCGTTCGGGTCTCCCATCGGGGCGCAGGCGATCATGCCGCCCTTGATCACCAGATCGGGCTTCACTCCGAAGAAGGCCGGCGACCATAGCACCAGGTCTGCCAGCTTGCCGGCCTCGATACTGCCGACCTCGTGGCTAAGACCTTGGGCGATCGCCGGGTTGATGGTGTATTTGGCGACGTAGCGCTTCACCCGGGCATTGTCGGCGTCACCGTCGCCGGGCAGCGAACCGCGCTGCTGCTTCATCTTGTGGGCGGTCTGCCAGGTGCGGATGATCACCTCGCCGACGCGCCCCATCGCCTGGCTGTCAGAGCTGATCATGCTGATCGCGCCCAGATCGTGCAGGATGTCCTCGGCCGCGATGGTTTCGCGGCGGATGCGGCTTTCGGCGAACGCAACATCCTCCGGGATGTTCGGGTCGAGGTGATGGCAGACCATCAGCATGTCCAAATGCTCGTCGAGCGTGTTGGACGTGTAGGGCCGGGTCGGGTTGGTGCTGGACGGCAGCACGTTCGGCAACCCGGCGACGCGCAGGATATCCGGCGCGTGGCCGCCGCCGGCGCCCTCGGTGTGGAAGGCGTGAATGGTGCGGCCCTGGAAGGCGGCGATGGTGTCCTCGACGAAGCCGCTTTCGTTCAGCGTGTCGGTGTGGATCATCACCGGCACGTCGAACCGGTCGGCCACCGACAGGCAGCAATCGATGGCGGCCGGCGTGGTGCCCCAGTCCTCGTGCAGCTTCATGGAGGATGCGCCGGCGCGCAGCATTTCCTCCAGCGCTGCCGGGCGGGATGCGTTGCCTTTGGCCGAATAAGCGAGGTTCATCGGCAGCCCCTCGGCGGCCTGCAGCATGCGCGCGAGATACCACGGACCCGGCGTGCAGGTGGTGGCGGAGGTGCCGCTGGCCGGTCCGGTGCCGCCGCCGCACATGGTGGTTATGCCGGATGCCAGCGCTTCCTCGATCTGCTGCGGGCAGATGAAGTGGATGTGGGAGTCCACGCCGCCCGCCGTCAGGATCTTTCCTTCGCCGGCGATGATTTCGGTGCCCGGGCCGATGATGATGGTGATGCCGGGTTGGACGTCGGGGTTGCCGGCCTTGCCGATCGCGGCAATGCGGCCGTTCGTGATGGCGACGTCCGCTTTCACGATGCCCCAGTGGTCAACGATCAGCGCGTTGGTGATGACGGTATCGACGGCACCTTCCGCCTGGCTGCGCTGGGACTGGCCCATGCCGTCGCGGATAACCTTGCCCCCGCCGAACTTCACTTCCTCGCCGTAGGTCGTCAGGTCGCGTTCGACCTCCACGATCAGGTCGGTATCGGCCAGGCGCACGCGGTCGCCCACGGTCGGGCCGTACATGTCGGCATAGGCACGGCGGGTGATGCTGGTCATAGCGCGCCCATGATGTCGCCGCGGAAGCCGTACACCTCACGCGAGCCGCGGAACGGCACCAGGGTCACCTCGCGCGACTGCCCCGGCTCGAACCGTACGGCGGTGCCGGCGGCGATGTCCAGCCGTTGGCCGCGTGCGGCAGCCCGGTCGAAGTCGAGCGCGCGGTTGGTTTCGGCAAAGTGGTAGTGGCTGCCGACCTGGATCGGCCGGTCCCCGGTATTGGCAACGAGCAGGGTGGTGCGCGGCTGTCCGGCGTTCAGTTCGATGTCGCCGGGAACGGTGATGGTTTCGCCCGGGATCATGGTGCCGCCTCCCTCTTCACCGGCCTGCTCCCTTTCCAAATGGAAGAGGGCTCTCTGTAATGCGTGTTTGTCCTCATCGGATCGGCTCGTGCACGGTCACCAGTTTGGTGCCATCGGGGAACGTCGCTTCGACCTGGACGTCGTGGATCATCTCGGCGATGCCCTCCATCACCTGGGCCCGCGTCAACACGTGGGCGCCGTGTTCCATCAGGTCTGCCACCGTGCGGCCGTCGCGTGCGCCCTCCACCACAAAATCGCTGATCAGGGCCACTGCTTCGGGGTGGTTCAGCTTCACGCCGCGGGCGAGGCGCTTGCGGGCGACCTCAGCGGCCATGGCGATCAGAAGCTTGTCCTTCTCGCGCGGGGTCAGGTTCATTCAGCAACTCCAGACGCGGGGCAATGGACGACCGTCCCGCAGGCAGACCAATCCTGCCACGATCGCAGCCCTTGCACAGGCCCCATCCGCGGCGACGATGCGGGCGGCCAGCAGATCGCCCATGACAGACGCGCCCGCCTGCCATGGGGCGAGCGCGGTTCGCACATGATCCAGCCGGTCCGGTGCATCGGGCGCTGCGTACAGCAGCGTGGCGACGGCACGATGACCGCCGGCCACGGCGGGGCGGTCCAGCACGGCTTGCACCTCGCCCTCCAGCCGGATCGCGTCATGCAGCAGCAGGCGACCGCCGCGGCTGACCCGGATCGTGTCGCGCAAGGCCGCCTCGTGCACCGTTTCACCCATCAGGGCGCGGCCGAACACCAGCGTCTCGACGCCCAGGAACGACGCGCTTTCAGCAAGCTCAATGTCTAGTCGTCTGTCCAAGGCGCAGCGGTCGAACAGGATGGCTTCCTGCGGCAGCCACTCCAGCGCAGCGCCATCCGCCACGCACAGCACGGTCCGCACATGGGACGGCGCACCGCCGGGCGAGCGGTAGAACCGCTCCGCAGCCTGGCTGGCCACCGTCACCTGTGTGCCTTGCCCGGCGTCAATCCGAGTCGCCAGCCGGTCGCCCTGGGCTACGCCGCCGGAGCTGTTAAGCGTCACGATGCTGGTCCAGGCGCCATTTTCCGGGCGCGGCAGCCGGGCCTTCAGGCAGCCTTCCTGCCGGAAGCGGTCAAGCACGGTTGTGCCATCCCGTTGCTTCATCGCGACGTGCAGCGTTCCCGTCGCGCGCTGGCGGTGTCCGCCGTCAAGCGGCGGCATTCGGCTCCGCGGCTCCGTCAATGAAACGGCCGACCCAGCGTCCAACCCGATCGCAGTCGTTCGGCCCTGCCAGCGACAGCAAGGCCGGTCCGGCCGCATCGCCATAAAGGTCCCGCCGGGTTTCGATCAGGGCAGCAGCGAATCTGTGCTTGAACTCGGGGTGCGGCTGGAACGAGATCGCATCGTCACCGTAACGGAGCGCTGCAAAGGGCGTGAAGTCGCTCGATGCCAACAGGTGCGCATCTGATGGGGCGATGACCACCTGGTCCTGGTGCGACGCCGGGACCGCGAATTCATCCGGACCATCCATCCACGGCGTGCGCTCCCGCACATCGTAGCGATGCGTGCCAATGCCCCAGCCCTTGGTCGATTTCTCGACCTGGCCGCCGAACGCCTGCGCCATCGCCTGGTGGCCGAAGCAGATGCCAACCAGCTTCGCCCGGCCCCGCGCGCGGCGCAGGAACTCCAAAAATGGCGGGATCCAGGGCAGGTCGTCATCCAGGCCGGCCGCTGACCCGGTGATGACGTAGGCGTCGCACGCCGTGACCGCCGCGGGCAACTCTGCATGCCGGACATCGAACACCCGATACTCGCGCTGCGTGCCGAGCATCGTCTGCATCATCGTTGCGTAGGTGCCCCAATCCGCTCGCAGCGCGTATGGCGGCCGGCCTGCTTCCAGAATGCCTATCAAACGAACGACCGTTTCGGACCTGTCTTGACGTGGGTGGCATACAGCGTGAGGCCGGTGAAAGCGATCCCGCCGAGCAGGTTGCCGACCACGGTCGGGATCTCGTTCCAGATGATGTAGTCCATGACGGAGAAATTGCCGCCCATCATCAGCGCCGAGGGAAACAGGAACATGTTGACCACGGAATGCTCGAACCCCATGCCGAAGAACACCATGATCGGCATCCACATGGCGATCACCTTGCCGCTGACCGATGTCGAGATCATCGCGCCGACCACGCCGGTCGAGACCATCCAGTTGCAGAGCACGCCGCGGATGAACAGGGTGAGCATCCCCGCCGCGCCGTAGTGTTTATAGCCGATGGTGCGCGCCTCGCCGATGCCTGCGATGACCTTGCCGACGGCGCTGGGTTCGGTCTGGAAGCCGAAGGTGAACACGATGGCCATCATGAACGCCACTGTAAGCGCGCCGGCGAAGTTGCCGAGGAAGACCAGGCCCCAGTTCTTCAGCACGGCGCCAACCGTCACCCCAGGGCGGCCGTCGATCAACGCGAGCGGGGTCAACACGAACACGCCGGTCAGCAGGTCGAACCCCATGAGATAAAGCATGCAGAACCCGACCGGGAACAGGATGGCGCCGATGATCGGGTAGCCCGTCTGCTGCGACACGGTCACCGCGAACACGGCGGCAAGGGCAAGGATGGCCCCGGCCATGTAGGCGCGGATCACCGCATCGCGCGGCGACATCTGGATTTTAGATTCGCCTGAGTCGACCATTTTAACGACGAAATCGGCCGGCATCACGTAAGACATACCACCACCTTGTCCTGATCACGCCTGCCCCGACGATGGATCGCGGGCGGGTATTCCGCCTCGGCAATGGTCAACGTTGTCAGGCAGGCCGAGCAGGCGCGAAGCACATGGCGTGCCAAATGTTTTCGATGGGGTGGCCTCGGATGGCTACTCCATGACTGGCGCCAAGTCCTGCACGCCTTCGACATCGTCGCCCAGCCAGTCCGAGTTCTTGGCCGTGCCGTCGAAGGTGGAGCTGGTCTTGAACAGCTCGTACTTGCCCTCCAGCGCGAACGGCCGGCTGCGGGCCAGCAGTTCGCCGACCTTGGCCTTGTCCATGGGCTGGAACGTGCGCACCGCCTCGAACGCCTGGTCGAGGTCGCGCTGGTTCTCCATGCCGTTGATCACCACCGAGGTCGGCAGGTTCAACGAGTAGTGCAGGTATTCGACCGGCTGGATCGGCGCTTTGCTCTTGAGCAGGACGCTATCGGCAAAGCTCTTCATGCCCAGCACAGCGATGCCATGCTCGACCAGATAGGGCAGCACCAGATGCGCGAAGCTGCGGAAATGCGCATCCATGACGTTGAGCGGCATCTGGACGGCGTCAAAATGGAAGCCTCGCTCGGCGGCGACGGCCAGCATCTGCAAGTGGATGCGCGGATCCTTATGCCCGGTGAAGCCGATATAGCGAAGCTTGCCGGCCTGCTTGGCTTCGACGAACGCCTCCATCGCGCCGCCTTCGGCGAAGATGCGGTCTGGATCGTCGTAGCGCAGGATTTCGTGATGCTGAACCAGGTCGATGCGGTCGGTCCGCATGCGCTTGAGCGAAGTGTCGATCTGGTCCATCGCCTCCTTTTTGGTGCGGCCGTCCATCTTCGTCATCAGGAAGACGCGGTCCCGGTAGCCGCCCTGGTCGAGCGCTACGCCGACCCGAAGCTCCGACCGGCCTTTATTGTAGTCCCAGCAATTGTCGATGAAGGTGATCCCACGATCGATGCCCTCGTGCACCAGGCGCACCGCTGCCTCATCGCTCAGCACGGACTTGCCGAGATGGAAGCCGCCCATGCCGATGGCGGAGATCATCTCGTCCGTGCGGCCGAACCGGCGATACAGCATGTCGCCCCGGCGCTCCCCCGGATCGCTGACGAACGGGAGCGCCGCCGGGTCGGCGACCTGCATGTTGGGCAGCGCGGGACTGGCGAGGCTGGTGTCGTTGGCCATGGCAAACCTCCTGAACTGGGAGGCTTACGTTACTAGCCGGTCGCAGGTTGCTAGACGGAGAGGCGCCGCCGCACGTCGTCTTCGTTGAGCGTCCCGGCCGGGCCGGACAACACGATGTCGCCGCGATCCATCACGGCGATGCTCTGCGCCAGCTCGCGGGCGAAGTCGTAATACTGTTCCACCAGCACGATCGCCATCTCGCCGCGCTGGCGCAGCAGGGTGATGACCCGGCCGATATCCTTGATGATGCTGGGCTGGATGCCTTCGGTCGGCTCG
>CAZZVB010000066.1:0-283 GCA_964657445.1 uncultured Burkholderiaceae bacterium
CGGTGCCCGATGAGCATTGGACGGCGCTGAGCGACGGCGTCGTCGCCGAGCCCCGTCCCGATGGGGAGGGTCGGGTAGGCCATCCCTGTCCCGCCGGCGCAGAGACGCTGCATCCGGACCCTGCTTCTCCCGCAGGCCGGCGATGGTCGGGGTAAGTCCCGTAGGGTGGGCTTCAGCCCACCGGATATGCGGCGTGTGGTGGGCCGAAGACCACCCTACGTCCCATCACCCGGCCTTTTGCAGTGGAGGCGGCGCTGCATCACTTTGACGGCGCCGCATCCAT
>CAZZVB010000066.1:293-19314 GCA_964657445.1 uncultured Burkholderiaceae bacterium
GGTCGGGGTAAGTCCCGTAGTCCCGTAGGGTGGGCTTCAGCCCACCGAGTGGCGGTCATTGGTGGGCTGAAGCCCACCCTACTTTGTGTGTGCGAGGTGAGGGTGGGCTAAGCGGCCGCTTGAGGGCGCACATCCTTGATGTCCCGGAACGTCAATCCCTCGTTCGCGTCCGCCACCCGTTTCAAGCTGAACGTGGAGGACGCCAGGAACACCGGGTCACCGTCCACGTCATCCGCCATGGCCGTCCGCTGCACCTGGCTGAACTTCTCCACAGCCAGCTTCTCGCCGCTGATCCAGCGGGCGAGCGCGTAGGGCACACCTTCGAAGCCGATGGCGACGCCGTATTCGCCTTGCAGACGCGCGATCAGCACGTCGAGCTGCAGCGTGCCGACCACGCCCACGATCGGCGGGCTGCCGTCCTGCGGGCGGAACAACTGCACCACGCCTTCCTCGGCCAGTTCCTGCAACGCCTGGCGCAGCTTCTTGGCCTTCATCGCGTCATCCAGCCTGACCCGGCGCAGGATCTCGGGCGCGAAATAGGGCACACCGACGAAGTTGATGTCCTCCTCCTCGCTCAGCGTGTCGCCGATGCGCAGGGTGCCGTGGTTGGGGATTCCGACCACGTCGCCGGCGAACGCCTCGTCGGCGATCTGGCGGTCCCGCGCGAAGAAGAATTGCGGCGCGTGCAGCGGGATCAGCTTGCCGGTGCGCACCTGGCGCAGCCGCATGCCACGTTCCAGCTTGCCCGAGCAGACGCGGGCGAAGGCGATGCGGTCACGGTGGTTCGGATCCATGTTCGCCTGGATCTTGAACACCAGCGCGGTCAGCTTGTCTTCGCTGGCCTGCACGACGCGCTTGTCGGCCGGCTGCGCGCGCGGCGGCGGCCCGAACGCGGCCAGGCTGTCGAGCAGGTCGGTGACGCCGATCTCCTTGATGGCGCTGCCGAAGAACACGGGCGTGAGGTGCCCGGCGTTGAAGCTCTCCAACTCGAACTCGGGCAGGGCGGCGCGGGCGAGGTCAATCTCCTCCGCCATGGCGATCATGCGGTCATCGGACTGCGACAGCGGTTCGGCGGTGTGAACCTCGCGCGTGCGGAGGTCGTAGGTACCGGCGAAGGTGGCGGCACGCCCGATCGGCCAGGTCACCGGGGCGGTGTCGAGCGCCAGCGTGTTGCCCACCTCGTCCAGCAGTTCGAACGGATCGCGCGCCTCGCGGTCCATCTTGTTGACGAAGGTCAGGATGGGGATGTCGCGCAGGCGGCAGATCTCGAACAGCTTTCGCGTGCGCGCCTCGATGCCCTTGGCGGCGTCGATGACCATGACGGCGGAGTCCACCGCGGTCAGCGTGCGGTAGGTGTCTTCGGAGAAGTCCTCATGACCCGGCGTGTCCAGCAGGTTGAACACGCAGCCGCCGTATTCGAAGGTCATGACGGAGGTGACGACGGAGATGCCACGTTCCCGCTCGATCCCCATCCAGTCGGACCGTGTGCGACGCCGCTCACCTTTGGCGCGCACGTTGCCCGCAAGCTGGATCGCGCCACCGGCCCGGAGCAGCCGTTCGGTGAGCGTGGTCTTGCCGGCATCGGGGTGGGAGATGATCGCGAAGGTGCGGCGGCGGGCGATCTCTTCGGCTGGGGTCATGGTTGCCTTCGTATGCGGGGTCGGCTCATGCTGCGTCATGTGGGATGTGCCAGTGATACGTCTGGATATGGAACCGAGCCAGACGGACCATCCGTTCATCACGCTTGTCATCGAAACGCCGGCTGGAACGATCCTGCTTTTGGCGGCGGTCACCATGCGGCCTGGAACGGTGACGCTATCCGGCCTAGATATTCAGGGCGAAGGCGCAAACACAATCGGCCCGGGCAATCTTCTGCGCCTCGCACGCGCTGTCATGGATTGGGGAAATATCGATGAAATCGTCGTTGAGGGAGCAGTTAGAACAACTGGCGCAACGCCCGGCCGCACCCCTGATCGTTTCCGGATTACCCGTCACCGTCGATCTTAGAGTTCCCCGCGGTCACCGCCTGCCATTACGTATCACGATCGTTAAGACGCTTGCACAGCAGGGCAGTCTCCGCATTTCCGAGGCGCACGCCTTGCTCCATCGGCTTCTTGTAGAGTGCCACGTCGTCGAAACGCTACGGGGTGTCGCTGACGTGCCTCGTCTGATTGAAGACCTCGCGAAGGCCGACGTGACCGCAACCGTGGTCGAGCCAGCCCTCGCGAAATAGCATCAGCGCGAGTAGAACTCGACCACCAGGTTCGGTTCCATCTGGACGGGATACGGCACGTCGGTCAGCTTCGGGGCGCGGGAGAAGCGGCCTTTCATTGCGCGGTGATCGACTTCCAGATACTCCGGCACATCGCGCTCGGTGCTCTGGGTGCTGTCGAGCAGCACGGCAAGCTGCTTGGACTTTTCCTTGACCTCGATCTCGTCGCCGTCCTTGAGCAGGTAGGACGGAATGTTGACCCGCTTGCCGTTGATCAGAATGTGGCCGTGGTTGACGAACTGGCGGGCGGCGAACGGCGTGATCGCGAACTTCAGGCGATACACTACCGCGTCCAGCCGGCGCTCCAGCAATTCGATCAGGTTCTCAGAGGTGTCGCCCTTGCGGCGCACGGCTTCGTCGTAATACTTGCGAAACTGCTTCTCGCCGATATTGCCGTAATAGCCCTTCAGCTTCTGCTTCGCCATCAGCTGGATGCCGAAGTCGGTCGGCTTCTGCTTGCGGCGCTGCCCATGCTGGCCGGGGCCGTAATCGTGCTTGTTGATCGGGGACTTGGCGCGGCCCCAGAGGTTGACGCCAAGGCGACGGTTGATCTTGTATTTCGACTCGGTACGCTTGGTCATTCGTAGTCCATTCTATGTCGCCGTCCTGGTTCTCCAGGCAGCGTTGTTGCACCGGTAGGCCGAAAAACAGTTTTCGGCGGGCCCAGGCCCTCAAAGCCCGTCCACGTTCCCAGCAGTGGCCGGGTGCTACGCCCTGGCGTCCCCGCTTGTCAAACATCCACCTTGTCAAAGCACCGGCGCACCGGCATCTGGCGGACATGATCAATCGTGGCGAACTCATCTGGCTCGGCGTAGCGGCGGGCGTGACCGGCGGCATGATCGGCGGTTCCATGCTTGGCATCGGCATCGCCATGATGCTGGAAGGCGTCTATGCCGGGCTGCTGCTGATTTGCGTCGGCGCGCCGGCCTCCGCGCTGATCGGCTGGCTCATGGCCCGGCGGCTCGCCAAGCAGCTTTAGGGCGCGCCGCTTCTGAGCGCAGCGACCCGCACGCGCTCCAGGTGCACGACATAGAGCCCGCTGCAGGCGATGATGGCCGCGCCGATCAGCGTCCATCGGTCCGGTTCGTTATGGAACACCAGGTAGCCCAGCACGGACGACCAGAGCAGCTGGCTGTAGGTCAGCGGCGCCAGCACCGTGGCGCGCGCGTAGCGATAGGCGAGCACCGCCAGCCACTGGCCGGAGGAGGCGACGACACCGACCGCAAGGCAGAAGCCGAGCTGCCGGCCCGTCAGCGGCGTCAGGAAGAAGGGTAGGATGCAAAGCAGCAGGACGAACCCCGTCACTGCGGTCCAAAGCAGCGTCACCGTCGAGCGATCGACGCCCACGAGCCGCCGGGTAATCAGCATGGCCATGCACCAGAATGCCGAGGAGAGCAGCACCAGCAAGGCGGCCGGATGCAAGCCGCCGAGGCCAGGCCGCACCACCACCAGCATGCCGGCAAAGCCGACCAGCACCGCCGCCCAGCCTTGCGGCCGCACCGTCTCGCCAAGCACGGGGATTGCCATGACGGTGATCATCAGCGGCGTGATGAAGTTGATCGCCGTCGCCTCCGCGATCGGCAGCGAGCCGAGCGACAGGATGAAAGCCAACGCGCTGCCCACCACGCCCAGCCCGCGGAGGATCTGCAGGGTGGGGCGGCGGCTCCGCAAGGAGGCGCGACGGTCGCGGAGCAGCGGGCTCGCGGCCATGGCGACGAAGACGGCATAGCGGATGCTTGCGAGCTCGACCGCCGGCACGCTTTGCGTGACATATTTCGCCATCGTGTCCGATAGCGAGAACATCACGGAAGCGGCCAGCATCAGCAGGCCTCCCCGCAGAAAGTTGTCCTGCATTTGTTAACGATTGAAGCACGGCCGTCGCGTCGCAAACACCCGCATCCGGCACATGGCCGGCCAGCGATGCTGCGGCGCTTCGTCCGCCCGCGTAACCGCAGCAGGACGGCGACCGAAGTGCTAGCCTGGACGCCACAGCTATGGGGAGGAACGGTATGAACACGAAATTGCTCTGTCTGGCGGCAAGCCTGGTCGCGTTTGGGGCGGCTGTGGCCCGTGCTGCCGATATCACCACCTTCAGCGATGCTGCGTTTGAGGCGGCGCAGCACGCGGGCAAGCCGATCCTGATCGACATCACCGCGCCCTGGTGCCCGACCTGCGCCAAGCAGCGCCCGATTCTGTCCGAGCTCTACACCACGCCGGAGTTCAAGGATTTGCAGGTGTTCAACGTCGATTTCGACACCAGCAAGCCACTGCTGCGCAAGCTGGGGGTGCAGATGCAATCGACCATGATCGTCTATCACGGCGCGACCGAGGAGGGACGCAGCACTGGCGTGACGGCAGCCCCCGCCATCCACGATTTGCTGGCGAAGGCCAACTCCTGAGCCGATGACGGCTGGGAGCATCCTTGCCGGCTTTCTGGCAGGCTTGCTCTCTACCCTGTCGCCATGCGTGCTTCCGTTGCTGCCGCTGGTAGTGGGAACCGCCGTTGCGGCGCACCGGGCCGGCGCGTTTGTCTTGGCTGCAGGGCTGGCGCTGTCGTTCACCGCCATTGGCTTGTTCGTGGCGACGATCGGCTTCTCGATCGGGCTGGATGGCGCGTGGTTCCGCGCCGCCTCTGCGGTGCTGCTGATGGTAATCGGGCTCGTGCTGCTCAGCGGGGCCTTGCAGGCGCGCTTTGCCCAGGCAGCCGGCGGCGTCGGCAACGCGGGCAGTCATCTGCTCGCGAGGCTGTCGCCAGGCGGCTTGCGCGGCCAATTCGTCGTCGGCTTGGTGCTCGGGGCGGTCTGGAGCCCATGCGTCGGCCCCACCCTGGGTGCGGCATCGGTGCTGGCGGCGCGCGGGCGAGACCTGCCTTCCGTCGCGGCGGTCATGCTGGCCTTCGGGTTCGGTGCGGCGATCCCGTTGCTTTTGGTTTCTATGCTCTCGCGCGGGGCGCTGCTGCGGTGGCGCGGCCGGATGGCGCAGGCCGGGCAGGCGGGCAAGCTGCTGTTCGGCGGCGGCGCGGTGGTGATCTCGGCGCTGATATTGACCGGGCTGGATCGTCACGTGGAGGCCGTCCTGGTCACGGCGTCGCCCGAGTGGCTGACGGATTTGACGACGCGGTTCTAGGGGCCGCTTTCCTCGCTACGCCCCCGTTGCGTCCGGCCCACCGACAGCTCCGACACCACGCCGTGCATGGTTCGTATCTCCTGCTTGGTGATCTCGCCGCGCTGGAACAGGTGCCACAGGTTGCGCACCATGCCCGGACGCTTGGGTGCGTTGCGCAGGAAGCCGCACGAGTCCAGTTCGGCCATCAGGTGGTTCATCAGGCCGTCCAGTGCGCCCTTGGTCGCCACCTCGGTCTCATTCGTCATCAGCACGCGGCCCGGCGTGTCGTCCGTTGCGGTCCACCACTCATAGGCCATCACCATCACGGCTTGCGACAGGTTCAGCGACATGAAACCCGGGTTCAGCGCGTAACGGACGAGCGTGTCGGCTGCGGCCATGTCGTCATTGTCGAGCCCGGCGCGTTCCGGGCCGAACAGGATGCCGCATCGTAAGCCCCGCCCGGCGGCCTCGTGCAAGGCGCCCGCCGCGGCGCGCGCCGTCATGACGGGCTTCACGATGTGACGGGGGCGAGGGCAGGTGGCGAACACGCGGTGCAGGTCGGCCACGGCATCGGCGACCGTCGCGTGCACGGTCGCGCAGTCCAGGATGCGGTCGGCGCCAGACGCCATGCGCCAGGCCCGCTCCTGCGGCCAGCCGTCGCGCGGGGCGACCAGGCGTAGGTGGAAAAGGCCACCATTGCCCATCGCCCGCGCCACGCTGCCGATGTTGTCGGCCAGTTGCGGGCGCACCAGTATCACGACCGGGCTGCCGGGAAGCGGCTCCAGTTCGGCGCCGCCGTCGCGCCCGGTCAACGCAGGCTCGTCAATGCGGCGGGTGCTGCGTGAGCCAGTTGCGCATCAGGATCTGCTCCTTGCTTTGGGAGACGACGATGTCGTGCGCCAGCTTGCGCATGACCGGATCGGTGCCGTAGCGGAGTTCGACCCGCGCCATGTCGATGGCGCCCTGATGGTGCGGCAGCATGCCTTCGACGAAGTCCCGGTCGGTGTTGCCGGTATAGGGCGCGTCCATGCCCGCCATCATGGACTCCTTCGATTTCATGAAGGCAGCGGTGGCCGGCGACTCTCCTGCCTGCGGTTGCCCTGCCGGCATCGGCATCGGCATGGCGGGCGTCTGGGCAAACGCGCTCCCGGTCAGGCCCAGCAGGACGGCGAGCGTGAGTCGGATCATTGGCATCTCCTTCAGATGGCGCGCCATGTGGTGCCGCCGGGTCCGTCTTCCAGCATGACGCCTTGGTCTGCCAGCTGGGCGCGGATGGCGTCGGCACGCGCGAAATCCTTTGCCCGGCGGGCCGATAGCCGTTCGGCGATCGCGGCCTCCACCGTCGCCGGGTCTATGCCGCCGCGAAACCACGCCGCCGGGTCGGCGCCGAGCAGCCCCAACATGCCGCCGCCAGAGCGCAAGGCGCTCGCCGCCGCCGCGTCGCCGGCGAGGGCTGCGTCGGCGAACTGGTGCAGGTGGGCCAGCGCAAGCGGTGTGTTGATGTCGTCGCAGAGGGCCGCGACGACCTCCACCGGTGGCTCGCCCGGGTCCGCTCCGGCGCCGAGAGCACGGTAGAAGCGGTCCAGCTCGCGCCGGCTTTCGTCCAACGCCTGGGCGGTGAAGTCGAGCGGCGCGCGGTAGTGGGTGCGCAGCAGCAGCAGGCGCACCGCCTCACCCGGCGCGCGCGACAGCACGTCATGCACGGTGGTGAAGTTGCCGAGCGACTTGGACATCTTCTGCCCTTCGACCCGGAGCATGCCGTTATGGATCCAAATTCGGGCGAAGCTGCTGCCGGGGAAGGCGCAGCAGGATTGCGCCCGCTCATTCTCATGATGCGGGAACAGCAGGTCGGCCCCGCCGGCGTGAATGTCGAAGCTGTCGCCGAGGTAGCGCCACGCCATTGCGCTGCACTCGATATGCCAGCCGGGGCGGCCGCGGCCCCATGGGCTGTCCCAGCCCGGCAGCTCGGGCGGGGACGGCTTCCACAACACGAAGTCGCCCGGATCGCGCTTGAACGGCGCCACATCCACCCGCGCGCCGGCCAGCAACTCGTCCGGGCTGCGTCCGGACAGGCGGCCGTATTCGCCGTAGCTGGCGACGGCGAACAGGACGTGACCCTCGGCCGGGTAGGCGTGTCCGGACGCGATCAGCCGTTCGATGACCTCGATCATCTCAGGAATGTGAGCGGTCGCGAGCGGCTCCACGTCCGGTGGGAGGACGCCGAGTTCGGCCATGTCGGCGTGGAAATCGGCCAAGGTGCGCTCGGTCACGGAGGCGATCGGCACGCCCATCGCGGCGGCGCGGGCGTTGATCTTGTCCTCCACGTCAGTGATGTTCCGGACGTAGGTGACCTTCGGGTAGAGGTGCCGCAGCAGCCGCACCAGCACGTCGTTCACCACCTCCGGCCGGCCGTTGCCGATATGGGCGCGGTCGTACACCGTCGGTCCGCAGGCATACATGCGAACGTGCTGCGGATCGATCGGCGTCAAAGCCTCGCGCCGGCGGGTCAGACTGTTGTGCAGCGTCACGATTGGCATGGCGGCACCCTTCTGGTGCAGCCGCTGTTCGATGACAACTACGGGTTTGACGGCGCCCCCAGTTGCGAGTAGTTCGCAGCAGCAACTGGAGCGGCGTCGATATGGTCAGCAGCGTGCAGCAAAGCATCGCACGGGGGAACGGCAGCCGCGCCGCCCGTTGGCTCGCCGTATTCGGCCCTGGCCTCGTCGTCATGCTGGCAGACACCGACGTGGGCAGCCTCGTCACCGCGGGGCAGAGCGGCGTGCAGTGGGGCTATCGGCTGCTGCTGGTCCAAGTCGTGCTGATGCCCGTCCTCTACATCACGCAGGAACTAACCGTCCGCCTCGGCATCTTTTCCGGCAAAGGCCATGGCGAGCTGATCTGCCAGACCTTCGGCCGGTTCTGGGGTTACGTGTCGGCCGCTGGCTTGGCGGTCGCGACGATCGGTGCGTTGCTGTCGGAGTTTTCCGGCGTTGCGGCGGTGGGCGATTTGTATGGCGTCTCCCGCTTCGTCAGCCTGCCGATGGCGGCCGCGGCGCTCCTGGCGGTTGTCGTCACCGGGTCCTATCGCCGTGTGGAGCGTGCGGCCATCGTGATCGGCCTGTTCGAACTCGCGTTCTTCGCGGTCGCCTACAGCGCGCATCCCTCGCTGGACGTGGTGCTGTCTGAGGCCGCAAAAATCCCCTACGACAACAAGGACTACCTGTTTCTGGTCGCCGCCAACATCGGCGCGGTCATCATGCCCTGGATGGTATTCTACCAACAGTCAGCCATTGCGGATAAAGGCCTGCGGCCGGAGCATCTCGGGGCGGCCCGTGCCGACACCGCGGTGGGCGCCATCATCACCCAGTTGGTGATGGCGGCGGCGTTGATCGCCTGCGCCGCGGTCATCGGAACACCGGACGAGGGCGCTAGCCTCAACACCGTCGGCGACATGGCGAAGGTCCTCACGCCGTTGCTCGGCGCTTCAACCGGCAAGCTCGTGTTCAGCCTCGGCGTGCTTGGGGCTGGCATGGTGGCGGCGATCGTCGCGTCACTGGCCCTTGCCTGGGGCGTGGGCGAAGTGACCGGCTACCAGCGCTCGCTCGAACTACCACCCCGCCGGGCTTACTGGTTCTACGGCGTGTATGCGCTCTGCATCGTCGGCGGCGCAGCGATGATCGCGGTGTCCCCGGATCTGGTTGCGCTGAACGTGGACGTTCAGGTGATGAACGCCTTCCTGCTTCCGCTGGTCCTGTTCTTTCTGGTGGCGCTGGCGATCCGGGCGCTGCCGCCGGAGATGCGGCTGCGCGGGCCTTACATGTGGGTCGTGATCGCCGTGCTGACGGTCACCACAATGTTCGGTGTCTATGGCGGTCTGTCCGGCGCTGGATTGATCTGACAGACTGACCGCGCCACGGCCAGATAGAGTAGAACCTTAGGTGCTGCTTCCCTGGGACCGCGGCATCGGACCATCCTTGCGGATGCCGTGCCAGGCCATGATCGTATCGGCCAGAAACGCCATCAGCGCGGCGATGGTGAACCCGAGCGAGCCGCCGAAAAGCCAAAGCAAAAGCGTGCTGCCATTGGCGTCGCGCAAAGTGACCACAAACAAAGCGAACGCCGCTGCGCAAGTCGAAGCGCCCGCGAGTGCTCCCAGGGCGACCGCGGCGTCCAGCGCAAGCCGGCGCTGGCTGAGCCTGCGAAGATGGCGCAGCAGACTCCTGAGTGCGTCACTATCCTCGGTGCATTTCGCCATGTCGGTGAGATGCGACACGTGATCGGACACGCGGACCAGCCGTTGGTTGAAGACGTTCAGCAGCGTGCCGATGCCGGACAGCAGGAACACCGGCGTTAACGCGGTTTGGATGATGTGGGCGACGGAGCCGAGCGAGCCGTCACCCATCAGGACAGCGCTCGCATCTAGCTTTGCGCGACCTGCAGCCGCTCCACAGCACGCGGACGCCCGATCAGCGGCAACAGCCCGCGCATCTCCGGCCCATGATCCTCGCCGGTCAACGCCAGGCGAAGGGGATGAAACAGCGCGCGCCCCTTGCGGCCGCTGGAAGCTTTCAGCGACCCCGTCCAGGAGTCCCAGACCTGCGCGTCCCAGGGTTCCGGCGGCAGGGCGGCCAATGCGTCGCGCAGGAAGTCCGCATCGCCGTCGATCACCGGAGGGACGATCGTGCCGGCCACCACGTCCCACCAGCCGCGCGCCTCAGCCAGCATGTCGAGGTTGCCGCGCACGGCGTCCCAGAAGGCTGGAGTGGCACCCGGCGGCAGGCGTTCGGCCACGGCCTCGAATGGCAGCCCGTGAAGCACGCGGCGGTTCATCGCCAGCAATTGCCGAATGTCGAAGCGCGGCGAGTTGCGGGAGAACCGGTCCAGTTCGAACCCGGCCGCCAGTTGTTCCATGTTGGACGGCACCGGGTCTTCCGAAGTGCCGAGGCGGGCCAGGTACGACACGATCGCCTCCGGCTCCACGCCGTCCTGTCGCAGGCTGCGCAGGGAAAGCGCTCCGGTCCGTTTCGACAGCTTGCCCCCGTCATCGCCCACCAGCAGCGGAAGATGCGCAAACGACACCTTCGTCGGGTTGCCGCCCAGCGCCGCCCAAAGATCGAGCTGGACGGCGGTGTTGGTCACGTGATCCTCGCCGCGAACGATATGCGTGATGCCGCAAGCCAGGTCGTCCACGACCGAGGTGAACGTGTAGAGCGGCGTGCCGTCTGCGCGCACCAGGACCGGGTCGGAGATGGTCGGCAGCTTCACCTGCTTGTCGCCGAGCACCAGGTCGCGCCACGCGGCCATCCCGTCTGAGAGACGGAAGCGCCAATACGGCCTCTTACCGCCCGCTTCGGCTGATGCACGCTGTTCCGCTGTCAGTTTGAGCATCGCGCGGTCGTAAACGGGCGCGAGATGGCGGCGCAGCCGCTGGTCCCGCTTGGCCTGCAATTCGGCCTCGCTCTCGAAGCAAGGATACAGCCGGCCGGACGCCTCTAGCTTGCGGGCGGCCGCTTCGTAGTCCGGCAGGCGATCGGACTGGTGGAAGCTCTCGTCCCAGGACATGCCGAGCCAGCGTAAATCCTGCTCGATGGCGGTGACGTATTCCGGACGATTGCGGCCCGCGTCGGTGTCATCAAAGCGCAGCAGGAAATCCGCGCCGTGCCGCCGGGCGAGCAGGTAGTTGGCCAGCGCAGCCCGCACATTGCCTACGTGCAGCAAACCGGTCGGTGAGGGGGCAAAACGGAGTTTCATCGCGCAAACCTGTCAACGCGAGCCGGCTTGGTCGCCGAGCGGCTCCTTGCATGGACGGTGGGAGTATTGGGGCGCGCTGGGCGGCGGATGTTCATTCGTCTTCGTCGTCGTCATGGCGCCGCGGGTCAAGCGCGCGCCAATCCCGGTCTTCCTCGCTGGCAGGGCGATCGGCGAAGTCACCGAGCTCGTTGGCGCTGCGCCACGCGCCCTGTGGATTGTCGGTTATCTCCGCGTCTTCACCGAACGCAAACCAGGCGTCCAGCACTTCACGGCCCGACAAACCCGGCGAACGGCAGCGCTCGACGCTGTCGCGGACATAGGCACGGGCGAATGCGTTGGCCTGCATGAGGCTCGGAAAGCCGCCAACCTCCTCTACCACTTTGTCATCGGACGCGCCGGACAGGTCGAGGATGCGCACGCGCCAGCCGCCCGGAGGCGCGAAAAGGTCGCTCATGCCGGCTAACTAAGGGTCCGCCCGGCCCGTTTCAACGCCGCGCTTGCGGTCTCCATTGCGCCGCAACAGGAACTCGCGGCCGACCTTGACGCGGGCATCGCCGTCATACTCGACGATGTCCGCCGTCGCGTAAGTCTCATTCCAGGCGTCAGGAATGTAGCTGCCTGTGCCGATAACATCGATCGGCGCCCGCGCATCCGCCATGACCCGGCATTTATCCACGTTGAACCCGGAAGAAACGACGATCTTCACGCGTGGATAGCCGGCCTCGTCCAGCACCTCCCGCATGCGCCATATCGCCGCTGCCGAGACGCCCGTCCCGACCAGGTAACGTAGCTCCGTATCGCTGCGGTAACGGCGGATGGCGCCAGGCGAATAGCGCTCCAGCACGGCGTAACTCTCCGCAGGGTCGAGCCCTTCGAGGAAGCGCCCGCCATGGGTGTCGAGGCGAACTGAGAGACGCCCAGCGGCAGCCATTTCCGAGAAGCGGTGGCAGACGGTCACCGCGTCGGTGACTTCGCGGCCGAAATAATCGGTCAACACCGTCAAGGCTTCGTTCGGGAACGTCTCGACGAACATCTCCGCCGCGCGCACGGTCGAGCCGGCATAGCCTATCAGCGCGTGGGGCATCGTGCCCGCGCCGCGCGCCTGGCCGAACCAGTGCGCTGTCAGGTCCGTCGCGGTGCCGATGAAGCCGCGCGCACCCTCGCGCTTGGCGGCGTCGCTGCCGACACCAGCGGCATAGCCCATCATGTCCTGCATCTCGGCGCCCGCGCAGTGCCGGGCGTCCATAGCCAGGAAGCCGACCTGGGGCAGGGCGTTGCACATCTGGTAAGCGTTATGCGCGGCCACGCAGGCCGCGCCGAGTTTCTGCAGGAAGATCGTCTCGCAGTTCGACAGATGCAGGAAGGAGCCGGTGATGTACACCAGGGGCTCACCGGCGCCGACCCATTTGCCCTCGGCATGCGTCACGCTCAGTTCCAGCCCAAAGCCCTGTTCGGCCGAAACCGCTTTCAGCCAATCGATCATCAGCCTTGGCGCGGAGATGACGGGCCGGCGGAGAAACACGGCATAAGTTACCCGCTTATCGCCGAACTTCGCGATGATGTCGCGGGTGCGATTGAAGTAGGCGTCCGTGCGGTTGTTGATGTCTTCGGACAGGGTCATGGACGTGTCGCTTCTTGGCCGTCAGCGGAGGGTGGCAGGGGAAACTCGTTCGCTGCAACCCCCTCTGTAAAGGCTGTTATTCGGCGGCTACGGCGGACGTGACCTTGGGAAGTCGCCTGTTCTTCAGTTCCTCCGCAACGAGGAAGGCGAGTTCGAGGGATTGCTCGGCGTTCAATCGGGGATCGCAGAACGTTTCGTAACGGCCGCCCAGATCGGCCTCGGTCAGCCGGTGGGCGCCACCGACGCACTCGGTGACCTCCTGGCCTGTCATTTCGACATGGACGCCGCCGGCCCAGCTTCCCTCGGCGCCGTGCACGTCGAAGAAACCGCGCACCTCCTTCAGGATAGCGTCGAATGACCGCGTCTTGACCTTGGCCGCTGTGCTTATGGTGTTGCCGTGCATCGGGTCACATAGCCAGAGCACCCGGCGGCCTTCCGCCCGGACTGCGCGAAGCAACGGCGGCAGTTTCTGACCCACCTGCTCGGCGCCCATGCGGCTGATCAGCGTGATCCGTCCCGGCTCGTCCGCCGGGTTCAGCGTTTCGATCAACCGCAGAAGGTCGCTCGCCGTTGTTGTCGGGCCAACTTTGATGCCGATCGGATTTCGCACACCGCGGAGGAACTCGACATGCGCGCCATCCGGTTGGCGCGTGCGGTCCCCGATCCAGAGGAAATGCGCCGAGCAGGCATACCAGTCGCCGCTGGTCGAATCGATGCGCGTCATGGCCTGTTCGTAGGGCAACAGCAGCGCTTCGTGGCTGGTGTAGAATTCCGTCTCGCGGATCTGCGGCGTGCTGATGCTGGTCATCCCGCAGGCTGCCATGAAGCGCAGGGTCTCATCGATGCGTTCAGCCAATTCTCCGTAGCGGCTTGCGAGCGGGGAGCGGGCGGCGAACGACAGGTTCCAGCGATGCACCTCATGCAGGTCGGCGTAACCGCCGCTGGCAAAGGCGCGCAGCAAGTTGAGCGTGCCGGCGGATTGGAAGTAGCCGGTCTCCATGCGCTTTGGGTCAGGCGTGCGGTCCGCGGCGGTGAAAGCTGGGCCGTTGATTGTATCGCCGCGATAGGACGGCAGGGTGACGCCGCCCACCGTCTCGTTCTCCGACGAACGGGGCTTGGCGTATTGCCCCGCCATGCGGCCGAGCTTCACCACGGGCACGCTGGCGCCGAAGGTCAGCACGACGGCCATCTGCAACAGCACCCGGAAGGTGTCACGGATGTGGTTGGCGTTGAAGTCGCCGAAGCTTTCGGCGCAGTCGCCGCCCTGCAGCACGAAGGCGTTGCCCTCGGACGCAAGCGCAAGTGCCGCTTTCAGGCGCCGGGCCTCACCCGCAAAAACCAGGGGCGGATAGCCGTGGATGCGCTCCTCCATGCGGGCAAGCGCATCCTGATCCGGGTAGGCCGGGTGCTGCTGGATCGGGCGGCTGCGCCAGGTTGCTGGCGTCCAGGTCGGCATGGGGTATCTCCTTGGGAGGGAGACTATCGGGGAAAGCGTCACCCGTCGCTAGAGAGTTCAATGGTAAGGCTGCCATGCCGATCACACGACGGACTTGGTCTTCCGACGTATCTTAAATCTTAGTTCGCCTTCGTCGGCGCGGTGGCTACTCGGCCGCCTTCGCCTCCATGCCCGCCACGCGCGTGCGCGTCCGCAGCGTCACCCATTCCTCCGAGGCCGTCGGATGGATCCCTACTGTCTGGTCGAAATGCGCCTTCGTGGCGCCGGCCGTCATCGCCACTGCGATGCCCTGCATCATCTCTGCCGCGTCGTCGCCCAGAACGTGAGCTCCCACGATCTTCTGGGTGGATTGCTCAACAACCAGCTTCATCAAGGTGCGGGAATGCCGCCCGGTCATCAAATGGCGCATCGGCGTGAAGGTGGTCATGTAGATGTCCGCCGGGAAGCGTGCCGCGGCATCCTCTTCCGTCAGACCGGCCGTCGCCATGGGCGGGTGGCTGAATACGGCTGTGGGAACTGCGTCGAAGTTCCAGCTCCGCCGGGTCGGCCCGTACAGGCGATCGGCGAGCATGTGGCCCTCAGCGATCGCAACCGGCGTCAGGTTCATGTGGTTGGACACGTCACCGATGGCATAGATGTGCGGCTGGCTACTCTCCTGCGCGGCATTGACCAGCACGCCGCCATTCTTCCCGGTCTCGACACCGGCGGCAGCCAGCCCGAGCCCGGCGGTGTTCGGCCGGCGGCCGGCGGCCCAAAACACCAGGTCGGTGCGGCGCACCGTGCCGTCCTGCAAATGGACCAGATACTCGTCCCCGTCCTGCTCGACCTTGGACGGGGCAGTGTCGCAGTGAAGCGTCACGCCCTGGGCTTTCAGGGCGTCGGCCAGCGCTAGGCGCAGGTCGTGGTCGAACCCGCGCAAGGGCAGGGGCGGACGGCATACCAACTCCACCTGCGATCCCAACCCGGCGAAGATGCCGGCAAACTCCACGGCGATATACCCGGCGCCGATCAGCATGACCCGCTTCGGCAAAGCCTTCAGATGGAAGGCTTCGTCCGACACGATGCCGAGTTCGCAGCCGGGCATCTGCGGGCGCAACGGGTGGCCGCCGACTGCGATGACGATGCGCTCTGCCGTGACGCGCTGGCCGCCAACATCGAGCGTATGCGAGTCGATGAAGGTGGCGCGGCTGTCAAACAGGGTGCATCCCGACCCGGTCAGCAGCTTGACGTAGATGCCGTTGAGCCGGGCGATCTCGGCGTCCTTTTTGGCGAGGAAGGCCGCCCAGTCATGCGCGCCGCGCTGCGTGTCCCAGCCGAAGCCGCGGCTGTCCTCTGCCGCCATGCCGTAATCCGCGGCCATGACCATCAGTTTCTTCGGCACGCAGCCGACGTTGACGCAGGTTCCGCCCCAATAGGTGCTCTCGGCCACCGCGACCCGGGCGCCATGGCTCGCCGCAACCCGCGCGCAGCGAACGCCGCCAGAGCCGCCGCCGATGACGAAAAGGTCGAAATCGTAGGCCATGAACCATCTCCGCAATGCTCGCACGGATGTGCGCTGCCGCCGCCGTTACGGCAACACCCGCTGGCGTCAGCGGCCAGGCGCCAACGTCGTTAGCAACCAGACTAGCCGAGCTTGCTCCACTCCGGCGCGGGCCCGTTGGCTTCGATCGCATCCCAGCCGAAGCGTAGGAAGGGCAGCGCCGCTTCGGTGACGGTGAGGATGGTGGCCGTCAAATTCGACGCTCCGACATCTTTCTTCGATAGCTTCCGGCGAACCAGAAGGTGACGGCCTTTGATCGCCGCCAGCAGCGCCGGGTCTTCGATGTCCTCAAAGCCGCGTGGCGGACGCGTCATGCTGTCCGCCGCCTCGAACTCCAGCCCCGACGCGGTGGCTTTGGAGATTGCGGCGAAGAATGACTCGCTGTGATAGCGGATTTCGGTCCGGATCGCATCCAGTTGCGGCCGTTCCAGGCCGTAGAAGCCCGCCGCCGTGAAGCAGCCTTCGTCGGCGATGTGCAGGTAGACGATCCCCGCACTCTCCTTCTTGAAGCCGGGGCGCATCCACGACATCCCAAGATGCGTCTTGTAGGGCGCCTTGTCCTTACTGAATCTGACATCACGGTAGATGCGAAAGACAGACTGCTTGGCGCTGCCGGTGAGCGGCAAGTCACGGCTTGCCAATTCGGCCGCGACTTCCTCGGCCAGCGCCCGGGCGGGCGACAGCAGTTCGCGCTCGTAGATAGGCTTGTTGGCTTCGAACCACGGTTTCGACTGGTTCGCAGCCAAATCGCGCAGGAATGCGAAGGCCGCCGGCTTGAACCCGGCGAACCCGGTCGCGTCAGGCCGCGGCTTTATGCGGAACGCCCTTTTCCTTCAGCAGCGCCTCGAGTTCACCAGACTGGAACATCTCCGTGATGATGTCACAGCCGCCGACGAACTCGCCGTCGACATAAAGCTGCGGGATGGTCGGCCACTGCGAGAACGCCTTGATGCCCTCGCGCAGGCCCGCGTCTTCCAGCACGTTCGCGGTCTGAAACGGCACGCCCAGGTGGCTCAGGATCTGCACCACACGGGCGGAGAAGCCGCATTGCGGAAACAGTGCGTTGCCCTTCATGAAAAGCATCACGCGGTTGTCCGTGATGTCCTTCTTAATGCGGTCTGCAACGATGGTGTCGCTCATGGTGTGGTCTCCGAAACGGGGGCTGATGTCTGCAGGGCGAGGGCGTGCAACTCGCCACCCATCCGGCCGCGCAGGGCGGCATAGACGAGTTGATGCTGCTTCACCCGGGAAAGGCCACGGAAAGCTTCACTGGTGACGGTGGCGGCATAGTGGTCGCCGTCTCCGGCCAAGTCCTCAACGGTCACGTGCGCATCTGGAAGCGCTGCGCGTATCATTGCCTCGATCTCACTGGCGGCCATAGCCATGGGTCAGCACTCTCGTGGTTGGATTAAGGTATGGTTACGGGGCTGGGAGAAGTCAAACGAAGCGCATTTGCGCCTGCACCCGCGCCGTGAACAGCCTCCGGCAGCTGTGCCGGCGCCTTCCGGCCCAAAGACCAGGGCTACTGCTCCATCCAGGCGGCGAAGAAGCTTTCGTGCGCGGCCCTTAGCTCTGCCAACGTCACGAAGCTGCCGTCAGCCAGAGTGATGCGGTCACTCATCGCCGCTCCAAGCCGGATGACGGGGATGCCGGCGTCGTCTGCGGCCAGCATGAAGTCGGCAGCGTCCATCACTGCCACGATATAGCGGGACTGATCTTCACCGAACCACCAGGCATGCTCGTCAATGCCGCGCGGCAAACGGGTCAAGTGGACCCCGACGCCGCCCGCCATCGCCATTTCTGCGACCGCCACCAGAACGCCGCCATCGGAGACGTCATGACAAGCGGTCACGTGCCCGGCGGTGATCTGGGCGCGGACGAAATCGCCGTTGCGGCGCTCGGCCGCCAGGTCCACTCGCGGCGGTGCGCCCGCCTCACGGCCCAGGATTTCCCGCAGCCAGAGCGACTGGCCAAGCCAGCCCTGCGTCGCGCCGACCAGCACCAACTCCAGTTGTGGCTGCAGCGCCAGCCCAACCGCCTGCGCCGCATCCGCAATTACGCCCAGGCCGCCGATAGCCGGCGTGGGCAGGATCGCCGCCCCGTCTGTTTCGTTGTAGAGACTGACATTGCCGCTCACGACCGGGAAGTCCAATGCAGTGCAAGCTGCTGCCATTCCGCGGATCGCATCGGCAAATTGCCCCATGACGACCGGCTTTTCCGGATTGCCGAAATTCATGTTGTCAGTCACCGCAAGCGGCGTGGCGCCCGTGGCAGTGATATTTCGCCATGCCTCAGCCACAGCTTGCATGCCCCCGGTCAGCGCGTCCGCGGCGCAGTAGCGCGGCGTGCAGTCGGTGGTCAGCGCCAAAGCCAGGGTATGGTCCTCGATCCGCACGATCGCAGCATCCGCAGCGCCGGGCCGCTTTGCCGTCTGGCCGCCGATGGTGCTGTCGTACTGATCCCACACCCAGGCGCGCGAGCACAAATCGGGGCATGCCACCAGCTTGGTCAATGCATCCAGCACGCTCATTTCGGTTGCGGTGTCGCCGACCGGGCCCGGCATCGGCGAGGGCTCGGTGGGCCGGTTGTACAGCGGCGCCTGTTCTGCCAGCGGGTCCAGCGGGATGTCGGCTTCGATCGTGCCGTTATGGCGGACGACAATGTGCCCGGTGCCGGTCAGGTGGCCGATGACGGCGAAATCCAGTTCCCACTTCTCGAAAATGGCGCGCGCCATGTCCTGCCGGTCCGGGCGCAACACCATGAGCATCCGCTCCTGGCTTTCCGACAGCATCATCTCATAGGCGGTCATGCCGGTTTCACGCTGCGGCACGGCGTCCAGGTTGAGGTCGATGCCCACGCCGCCCTTGCCGGCCATCTCCACGGAGGAGGAGGTCAGGCCTGCGGCGCCCATGTCCTGGATTGCTACGATTGCGTCGGTCGCCATCAGTTCCAGGCACGCCTCGATCAGCAGCTTCTCGGTGAACGGGTCGCCGACCTGCACCGTGGGACGTTTGCTCTCGCTGTCGGCACCGAACTCGGCCGACGCCATGGTGGCGCCGTGGATGCCGTCCCGCCCGGTGCGGCTGCCGACATAGACGACCGGGTTGCCAATCCCGGCCGCGGCGGACAGGAAGATGCGGTCACGCGGCGCGATCCCCACCGTCATCGCGTTCACCAGCGGGTTGCCGTTATAGGCGGGGTGGAAGTTGACTTCACCGCCCACCGTCGGCACGCCGACGCAGTTGCCGTAGCCGCCGACGCCGCGCACCACGCCGT
>CAZZVB010000067.1:0-19262 GCA_964657445.1 uncultured Burkholderiaceae bacterium
TATTCGCGCGCTCGGCGAGCCCTGTGAATTCGCATCGAGCTAAAAAGTCCGCTGCAATGTTGGCGGATTGAGACAAACAATGAAGTTGACGGTAGCGTTGACAATTTTCCATCGTTCCTTCGTCAACGAACTGCAGGGGAGACCAATTGATCAAGGAGAAAATTTCGGGGCGCACTCGCGAACCTTCTATGAACGCGGCAGTCTCGCGCTCCAACACTTCGGAGGGAGGGATGCTCATCGAGGCGAGCCATCGCCAGGAAAGCGGCTGAATGTTGTTCCAAAGATGCCAAGCCTTCAGAAGCCTAAAAAGATCGGGACTGTGTTCAAACGGATCTCCTTGGAGAAATACGGTAAAGCCATCACCCGCTGCTTCCAGGTTGAGTATATGGCGCAGGAACGTGTCAGACTCACGGCCACTGTTTTTTAAGACAACTACTTGATTAATCCGGTCGAGTGCGGCCGTGTCAGTGATTTCCGGACCTTTGTTATAGACAATGACTCTGAAATCCGCTGGGATCTTGGCCACCCAGTTGAGTTCTTCGCTATAGCGCGCGATAACGACCTCGTTTTGCATCTTAGGCGCCCGCACGATTTTTAAGAGGCCGCCCAGTGCGGTTCTGGCGCCCCCCGGATAGCCAAACTTTCCCACCTCTTCCCGACACTGGTCCGGAACCCTTCAGGCAGCCGCCGCAGTCAGCGGCAGCAGTTCCCGGTCGAATGCCTTCAACGCCGCCCCGATCGCCTGGTGCATATCAAGATAGCGGTATGTCCCCAGCCGGCCGCCGAATACTACGTTGCGTTCCTGCGCGGCCTTTGCGGCGTACTGATCGTAGATCGCCTTGTCCTGCGGCGTGTTCACCGGGTAGTACGGCTCGTCCTGCACGTTCGCGAAGCGGGAGTATTCCTTCATGATCAGGGTGCGGCCCTTCAGGTTGGTGCGCTCCGGGTGCAGGTGCTTGAACTCGTGGATGCGGGTGTAGGGCACCTCGCGCTCGGCATAGTTCACCACCGACGCGCCCTGGTAGTCGTCCACCTGATGGCGCTCGATCTCGAAGTCGAGCGTGCGCCAGCCGAGCGGGCCGTAGCAGTAGTCGAAATAGCGGTCGATCGCCCCGGTGTAGATCACGATCGCATCGGGGCGGAGCTGGTCGCGCACGTCGAAGAAGTCACATTCGGTGACGGTCTTGATGCGCGCATCGTCGAACATGTTGGTGAAGATGGACGCGTAGCCGTCCACCGGCAGGCCCTCGTAGAGGTCGTTGAAGTAGAAGTCGTTGTAGTTGTGGCGCATCGGCAGCCGGCTGATCACCGCGGCCGGAAGCAGCTTGGGGTCGGTTTCCCACTGCTTGGCGGTGTAGCCCTGGATGAAAGCCTCATACAGCTCCCGCCCGATGAGGGAGATCGCCTTTTCCTCGAAATTGGCCGGGTCGGGGTAGGGCTCGGCGGCCGCCTTGGCGGCGATGAAGGCGCCGGCCTCCTCGGGCTTGAGGTCCACGTTGAAGAACCGGTTCAGGGTCATCAGGTTGATCGGCATCGTGTAGGTCTGGCCGCCATAGCGGGTGAACACGCGGTGGCGATAGTTGGTGAACCGGGTGAAGCGGTTGATGTAGGCCCAAACCTCCTCGCTGGAGGTATGGAACAGGTGCGAGCCGTAGCGGTGGTACTCGATCCCCGTCTCGGGATCAGCCTCGGAGTAGGAATTGCCGCCGAGATGGGAGCGGCGTTCCAAGACGATCACAGGCTCCTTCAGGACGGTCGCGATGCGTTCGGCGAAGACGGCGCCGAAGAAGCCGCTGCCGGCGATCACGTAACGATAGTCAGACAAACCTATCAATTATTCAGCTCCTGCCGGCGGCGAGTGACTGTTTGTTTGCGAGTGGCGGCCCGTTTCGCCGGAGCTATATGCTGCAACGCACCAACGCGGCGATAAACACTACGTTAGCGTGGGCGTCAGGCCACCGCCGCCCGCGCAGGCGCAGGCAGCGATCCGCGCTGCCCATCGACGGGCATGCTGCCTGTAAACCGCTGCAAAGCGCCATCTTCTTGACCGTGTGGCGGCAGGGGCTGATGATTGCCGCAACCCTGCAGGAGTGTTCGCGATGAACGTCCAGACGATGCCGAAGAGCCTGAGTTCGATGACCGACGAGGAATGGCAGATCCGCTGCGACCTCGCCGCGCTGTATCGCCTCGTCGCCCACCACCGGATGACGGACTGGGTTTACACGCATTTGTCGGCCCGCTTGCCTGGGCCGGACCATCATTTCCTGATCAACCAGTATGGCGTGCTGTTCGACGAGATGCGCGCGTCGGACCTGGTGAAGATCGACCTGGACGGCAACATCATCGAGGAGGCCCACCATGCCGGCATGTCGCCGCGCAAGGTGAACGCCGCCGGGTTCTGCATCCACTCGGCCATCCACATGGCCCGGCATGACATCATGTGCGTCGTCCACACCCACACCGCCGCGGGCATCGCGATCTCCGCCCAGAAGCGCGGCCTGCTGCCCATGAGCCAGCATGCGCTGCGGTTCTATGGCCGCATGTCCTACCACGGCTACGAAGGCATCGCGCTGGACCTCGATGAGCGGGACCGCCTGGTGCACGACCTCGGCAACAACCGGGCGATGATCCTGCGCAACCACGGCCTGCTGGTCGGCGGCCGCACCATCCCCGAGGCCTGGAGCGACCTCTACTATCTGGAGCGTGCGTGCCAGGCGCAGGTCGCGGCCGGCGACGGCGAGCTGATCCTGCCGCCGGTGGAGGTTTGCGAGCACACGGCCCAGCAGTTCGATCACGAGGGCACGCTGGACCATTGCGAATGGGCCTGGCAGTCGGCCCTGCGCCAGATCGAGGGCGGCAAGACCGACTACCGGAGCTGACGCGCTCCGGCACCTGTCAGGGTCGATGACACCGTCGTGAGATCAAGGGCTTCACCACGTCTGCGGGACTGGTGTCTCGCGGGCGTGGTGGCGCTGGGCTGCATCCTGTGGGGCGTGGCGAATCAACGGCCGCAGACGCTGCAGGCGTACGACCAGCCGCTCTACCTCGGCATCGCCAGCGATCTGCTGCAGACCGGACGTTACACCAACGGGCGATGGGGCGAGGCGGGGCAGCCGGGCGCCTACACCGCGCCGCTGTATCCGGCTCTGATCGCGGCCGTGGCTGCCGCCGATGCCCGGCTTGCGACGGCGGCGGCCTGCGTCCGCACCGCTTCCTTCGCAGACATCGCCGCGTGCCCCGGTTCGCTCGGACTATTGATACCGCTCCAGATCCTGATGATGGCTGTCACGCTGCTCCTGGTGTGGCGTTCGACACTCGCGATCGGGGGCAATCGCTGGGCGGCCTGGTGCGCCATGCTCGCCGCCGGGCTGGGCACGACCGAGTATGCGGTCTATGCGCGCACCGCCATGACGGAGGCGCTGAGCCTGCCGCTCTCGGCGTTTTGCGGCTTGCTGCTGGTGCTGCTGGTGCGCCGGCCGCGGGTGCTCGTCGCCGGGTTGCTCGGCATCGGGCTTGGCCTGCTGACGCTGACCCGGCCCGAATACCTCTACCTCGCCGCTGCGATCGGGGCGGCCGGCGCCGGGATCGCGGTGTTCAATCGCCGGCTGGGGCTATCGATGGTGGCCGCCACGCTGCTGGCCGGTCTGACGATCGCACCCTGGTCGATGCGCAACGAGGCGCTGTTCGGCACGCCGGCGCCGACATCGGGCTATGCCGGCTTCATCCTGGCGCAGCGCATGGCGTACGAGGCGATGACGCCGCGGGAATGGCTGGCGCAATGGCTGTATGCGCTGCCGGGCTTCGGCCCCGCCCTGGCCCGCGATCTGTTGCCCGGCGACGTGGCCCGGCTCGGCTGGCAGGAACGGCCGGACACCTTCTACATGGTCGGCAACACCACCATGGTGCAGGATTTGGCGGCCCATGCGCCGAACCCGGCGGACCAGGTCGGGTACTTGCTCGGCGCCTATGTCTGGCCGCACCCGTTTCGCTTCGCCGCGGTCACGCTGGTCATGGCGTGGAAGTCGCTTTGGGTGCGCAAGTATTTCAGCCTGGTGGCAGTGCCCTGCTTCCTGCTCATGACGGTGACCGCGATCGTGCAGCGCGACCGGCTGCGCCTGGCTTTCGTGCTGCCGCCGCTGTTCGTGCTGGGGCTGCATGCGGCGACGACGGTGGCGACGCCGCGCTACAGCCTGATGCTGGTGCCGGCCTACGCGGCGTCATTCGGCTTGCTGGCCGGCCCGTGGCTGGAGCGGCGGGTCCGCCCCGTGCTGGAACGCCGGTTGCACCGGCGCTTCGGGGTGGAGCACGAAGCATGAGCGCATTGCTGACAATCGAGGCGCTACGGACCGAATTTCCGGGCGAGGGCAAGCCGTTCGCGGCGGTGGATGGCGTCTCGCTCAGCGTCGAGCGCGGCCGCACCTTGGGCATCGTGGGCGAAAGCGGCTGCGGCAAGTCCATGCTGTCGCTGTCGGTGATGCGGCTGGTGCCGCCGCCGGGCCGGGTGGCGGCGGGGCGCATCGTGTTCGACGGGCAGGACTTGCTGGCGCTGCCGGGCTCCGCCATGCGCGCGCTGCGCGGCAAGCGGATCGCGATGATCTTCCAGGAGCCGATGACCAGCCTGAACCCGGCCTATACGGTCGGCGACCAGATCGAGGAGGCGATGCGGGCGCACGAGAAGCACGCGCGCAACCTGCGTGCCCGCGCCATCGCCGCGCTTGACCGCGTGCGCATCCCCGCGCCGGACCGCCGGCTGGACGAATACCCGCACCAGATGTCGGGCGGCATGCGCCAGCGGGTGATGATCGCGATGGCATTGTCCTGCGCCCCCGACCTGCTGATCGCCGACGAGCCGACGACAGCGCTGGACGTGACGGTGCAGGCGCAGATCCTCGACCTGCTGCGCGACCTGCAGCGCGAGACGGGAATGGCGATCGTGCTGATCACCCACGACCTCGGCGTGGTGGCGGAAATGGCCGACGAGGTCGCGGTGATGTATTCCGGCCGGGTGGTGGAGCATGCCGCAGGGCCGGCGCTGTTCGACGATCCGCAGCATCCCTACACGCTCGGGTTGCTGGGCAGCGTGCCGCGGCTGGAGCAGTCGCGGGACCGGCTGCTGGCGATCGAGGGCTCGGTGCCATCCGCCGGGTCGCTGCCGCCGGGTTGCCGGTTTCACCCGCGCTGCGTGTTCGGCGCGCCGGAGTGCACGGCCGCCCAGCCGCCGCTACGCGGGCTCGGGCCGTCGCATGAAGCGGCGTGCATCCGGGCGCCGGTCGAAAGCATCGCGGCGTGACGCCGATCCTCGAGGCGGTGGACCTGAAGAAGCACTTCCGCACCGGGTCCGGCCTGGTCCGTGCCGTCGATGGCGTCAGCCTCACGCTGGCCAAGGGTGAGACGCTGGCCCTGGTGGGGGAGAGCGGGTGCGGCAAATCGACCACCGCGCGGCTGGTGCTGCGGCTGATCGAACCGACCTCCGGCACGGTCAAGTTCGAAGGCCAGGACATCACGGCCATCCCCGGCGGCCCGTTGCGGCGGCTGCGGCGGCGGATGCAGATCGTCTTCCAGGACCCGTTCGCCTCGCTCAACCCCCGCATGACGGTGGGCGACACGCTGGACGAACCGCTGCTGATCCACGGCTACGGCGATGCCGCGAAGCGCCGCGCCCGGGTGACGGAGCTGCTGGACCTCGTCGGACTGCCGGCCGAGCATAGCCGGCGCTACCCGCACGAGTTTTCCGGCGGACAGCGCCAGAGGATCGGCATCGCCCGCGCCCTGGCGCTCGAACCCGCCCTGGTGGTGTGCGACGAGCCGGTCTCCGCGCTCGACGTGTCCGTTCAGGCCCAGGTGGTGAACCTGCTGGGCGACCTGCAGGCGCGGCTCGGCCTGTCCTACCTGTTCATCGCGCACGACCTGGCCGTGGTGAAGCACGTCGCGAACCGCGTGGCCGTCATGTATCTCGGCCGCATCGTGGAGACTGCGCCGCGCGACGATCTGTTCGCCCGCCCGCTGCATCCGTACACGCGGGCGCTGCTCGCGGCCATCCCGCGGCCCGACCCGGGGCAGAAACTGGCGCGGCAGGTGCCCGGCGGCGACGTGCCCAGTCCTTTGAACCCGCCCGCCGGGTGCCACTTCCACACACGCTGCCCATTCGTGATCGACCGTTGCCGATCGGAGGTTCCTGCTTTGCGCTCCATCGCCCCCACCCACCTGAGCGCCTGCCACCGTGCGGAGGAACTGCCCGCATTCGACGTGGGCGAAGCGCGCCCCATGGCAGCGAACGCCGCCAGACGGCTTGCCCTCTACGCCGGCCGCCGGAGTGTTGCAGCATGAGCTTCACCCTGGTCGCACCGCGTATGATGCAGATCGGCGGCGGCACGGTCGCCAACCTCGCCTCCGTGCTCGCGACCTTCGGGCTGTCGCGGCCGCTCATCGTCACGGACCCGGTGATGGTGTCAACGGGGCTGCTGAAACGCTGCACGGAGCCGCTGGCCGCGGCCGGGGTCCGTTTCGCAGTGTTCAGCGACACCATCCCGGAGCCGGAAGACACGGTGATCGAGGCGGGTGTGGCGGTGCTGCTGGACGGCAGCCATGACTGCCTGGTGGCGTTCGGGGGCGGCTCGCCGATCGACACCGCGAAGGCGATGGCGATCCTGGCGCAGCGGCCCGGCGCCAAGATGCGGGAGTTCAAGGTCCCCGTGCAAAACGATGCGGCCGGGTTGCCGGTGATCGCGATCCCGACAACCGCCGGGACAGGGAGCGAGTGCACGCGCTTCACCGTCATCACCGATACGGAGCGCGGCGAGAAGATGCTGATCGCTGGTCTGGCGGCGTTGCCGCTGGCTGCGATCGTGGATTACGAGCTGACCTATTCCGTCCCGCAGCGGACCACGGCCGATACCGGCGTGGACAGCCTGACCCATGCTCTCGAGGCCTATGTGTCCAAGCAGGCCAACCCAGTCTCCGATTCGCTGGCGCTCGGCGCGATGGCATTGATCGGCGCCAACCTCCGCACCGCCTATGCCGAACCCGGCAACGCGGCCGCGCGGGAAGGCATGATGCTCGGCGCGACCCAAGCCGGGATGGCGTTCTGCAACAGCTCGGTCGCCCTGGTGCACGGCATGTCACGCCCGATCGGCGCGCGGTTCCACGTTCCGCACGGCCTGTCCAACGCGATGCTGCTGCCTGCCGTGACACGGTTCGGCCTGGAAGCCGCGCCCGCGCGCTATGCCGCTGCCGCGCGTGCTGCCGGGTTTGCCAGCGACACCGATGACGCGGCCGCCGGCCGTGCGCTCTGTCTGGGGCTGGATGCGCTCAACCGCGACCTGCGCGTGCCGACGCCGCAGGCCTACGGGATCGAGTGGGATGACTGGGAGAGCGCGATGGAGCTGATGGCGGATCAAGCGATCGCGTCGGGCAGTCCAGCCAACAACCCGCGTGTGCCTTCGAGAGATGAAATCCTGGTGCTGTACCGGCAGGTATTTACAGGCATCAACAACTAGGCTGGGCTTGTTTATAGAACATAACCGTGCACGAGTGCGCACGAGTCCCGAACACCGCTAAAGTCGCTGAAACGGCCTAGGCCCTCGCAAAGCTTAGATTGTTAGCGGCGCGGCATCGATATCGGGGTAATGTTGGCGGCCGTGTAGCTTTTATGGTCACCAAGTCTCGATGCACTTAATATTTGAGACTTCACGGCCCGGCTGATTGCCCGAACGACCGTGTGACTCTATCTGTTGTGAACGGCGCGCGTGATGCGCGGGAAGGATTGAAGCCGCATTGTCGACCCGAGACCTCCTTAGCAAGGTCGCTGCCCGGCCCAGGACACGTTTGCTGCTGGTGGGCGCCTGGTTACTGGCCTCGGTGTGCTGGCTGGTTGCATCGGATGTCATCCTCGATACTGCGCAGACGGCAGGGGTGCTCTCCCCGCTGGAAACCACGGTATATCTATTGTGGCGCCGTGCGATCTTTCTGGCTGCGACCGGGACTCTGATCTTCCTGCTGCTTGGCCGTCAGCGCCGCGGCTCCGGCGGTAATTACGAACAGCTCAAAGCCCTGGTCGAATCATCGCCGGCCGGCACTGCGATGACGGGTCCGACGGGGGTGCTCAACTACGCGAACCCGGCCTTCTTCAGGCTGTTCGACGTCACGCCCGCGATCATCGGTCTGACCAATATCGAAGACCTGCTGCGGGGCCGGATCGAAGGCGGGCTGACATCCAATCTCCTCCCGGTCGCCGGGAAAAACGAGCTGACGGTCCGCACCCAGTCACCTGACGGCCGCGATCAGGAGATGCTGTGCACCATTACGGCGCGTATGGGCGCCTTTGACGGCTACACCGTGACGGTCGCGGACGCGACGGAAAACCGCCGAATTGGCCGGCGCTACAAGCTGTTCACCGAAACCTTGGACGCGCTCAACGTCGGCGTCGCCATCGGGGACGCCAGCCGTCCGAACATGCCGCTGATCTACGTCAACAAGTTCTTCGAACAGCTCACCGGCTACAACGCGGACGAATGTATCGGCAATCCATGCTCTTTCCTGCAGGGGGGCGACCGTCAACAGGCTGGCGTGCTCGCCATCCGCAAGGCGCTGGCGCAACAGCGCCAAGTCACCGTGACGATGCGGAACTATCACAAGTCCGGCGCCATGTTCTGGAACGAGCTGTCCCTGGTGCCGATCTTCGACTCGGCCGGGCGGCTGACCTACTACGTCGGCCTGCAGCGCGATGTTAGCGATACCCGCGAGGTGACGGAGACCCTGGAGCGGGCGGTCTATAACGACACCATCACCTCGCTGCTGAACCGACCGGGGTTCATGAAGCGGCTGTCCGAGTTGCTGACCAGCCCTGACACGGAATGCGTGCTGGTGGTGAAGGCGGACATCCACAACTTCCATGAGTTCAACACCGCACTCGGCTGGGATGTGGGCGACGCGTTGCTGGTGGCGGTCGCGGAACGGCTGACCCGGATGCTGCCTGACAGGTGCATCGGCCGGATCGGCTCCAACGAGTTCGGCGTGGCGCTGGCCATCCGGCCCGGCGAGGCCGAAAGCACCGTTCTTGCGCTCAGGAAGGGGCTCGAGGGCCGCTACATCCTGCCCGGGACCACGTGCGAGCCGCTGTTCGCGATCGGCTACACCGTGGGGTCGCGCCACCTGCGGTCGCGGCAGATCATGCAGCAGGCGTCGGTGGCGCTGAACGAGGCGCGTGCGTCGGTGTTCGGTGAGACCCGGCGCTTCGATCGTGAGACGGAGACGACGATCTCTGAGCGGCGGCGCCTCACCAGCGAGTTGCAGGAAGCCGTCACCAATGGCGACTTCGTCATGCAGTATCAGCCCAAGGTTGACCTGCCGGACGGCCGCATCATCGGGGCCGAGGCGCTGGTGCGGTGGCGCCATCCGCTGTTCGGGCTGCAGCCGCCGTCGCGCTTCGTCGGACTGGCGGAGGAAACGGGCCTGATCGTCGATATCGGGGAGCAGGCGCTGAACCAGGCGGCTGCATTCTCCTCCCAGCTCAATACCGGGCGGGCGGTGCCGATCCCGATCGGCGTGAACGTGTCGTATGCGCAGTTCCGCCGGCTCGACCTGGTGAAGAGCATCGAGGCGTGCCTGGCTCGCCACAACACCGACCCGTCCTGGATGCAGCTCGAACTCACCGAAAGCATCTACATCGCCGCCTCGCCGGAGACCCTTTCGGTGCTGGAGCGGCTGCGGGACCTCGGGATCGGGCTGGTCATCGACGATTTCGGCACCGGGTATTCGTCATTGCGCTACCTGGCGAACTTCCCTGTCAACGAGATCAAGATCGACCGCTGCTTCGTCACCGGGTTGCGGAGCGAGAGCGTCAATCGCGCCGTCGTGGAAGCCATCCTCAGCATGGGGTTCGCGAAAGGCGCGGCGGTCACGGCCGAGGGAGTCGAGACCGAGGAGGAGAGGCGGCTGCTGATGCAGCTGGGTTGTCCGATCGGGCAGGGCTTCCTGTTCAGCCCGCCGGTCCCACCTGAGGAATTGCGGTGGATGGTCGAATCCAACGCAAGACTTCCCTTGCAGCCGGCGATGGCCGCGCAGACGGTGGGCAGCGATAGCTGACCGTTTTAGGAGTGGCCAGCATGAGCAACGCCGCGCCCACTCTTGCAGCCCCCGACGACGATCCCTGGCTCTGGCTGGAGGAGGTCGAGGGCGTGCGTTCCACGGCCTGGGCCGATGCGCAAACCGCGGCGACCCTGGCGAGGTATGGCGACCGGATTTTCGAGGCTGACCGCGACGCGTTGAGGGTCCTGCTCGACCGCCCCGACAACTTGCCGGTGCCGGGCCGGCGCGGCGGACTGCTTTACAATTTCTGGCGCGACGCGGCGCACCCGCGCGGCATTTGGCGCCGCACCACAATGGAGTCGTTCCGGTCGGATGATCCGCAATGGGACGTCCTGCTCGATATCGACGCACTTGCCGCGACCGAGGGCGAGGACTGGGTGTGGCAGGGCGCTTCGACGCTGCCGCCGGAGCACCGGTATGGCCTGCTCCGACTGTCGCGCGGCGGCAGCGACGCCGTCGTCCTGCGGGAGTTCGACCTTGATGCGCGGGCCTTCGTGCCCGGCGGGTTCGAGATGCCGGAGTCGAAGGGCGGCGCCGCCTGGCTCGACCGCGACACGCTGCTGCTGTCGTCCGCCTGGCAAGGCGCCACCCACTCCGGCTATGCGAGCACGGTCAGGCTCTGGCGGCGCGGCGAGGCGCCCGGTGCGCCGCTGTTCGAGGCAAACCCGGCCAGCATGGCTGCATCGGGCCAATACGACCGGGCGGATGGCCGGTTGCTGTTCGTCGAAAGCCTCGATTTCTTCAACTCCACCGTCTTCACGGGCGACCGCACCGGCCCTCAGCAGCGGTTCGATCTCCCCAGCGACGCTGCCTACGACTACGACCGTGGCTGGCTCGCGATCCGGCCGCGCTCGCGCTGGGATGTGGCGGGCCACAGCTTCGAACCGGACACGGTGGTCGTCACCAGCCTCGATGCCTTCCTGGCCGGCGAGCGGGGCTTCACCGTCCTGTTCACCCCGACCGACCGGCGGGCGTTGCAGGGCTTCGCATGGACCGGGCGGGCTCTGCTGATCAGCGTGTTGGATGAGCTACAGCCCGTGTTCCTGCTGGTGACGCCCGGCAGTTGGGCGGTGCGCGAGCTGGAGGGCCTGCCGAGAACGGGAACCGCCAGCGCCTGGACGCTGGACGTCGAGTCGACCGAGGCGGATGGCAGCCTGCTTGCCGTGGCGCAGGACCCGCTTACCCCGCCTTCGCTGCTGTTTTTGGCGAGCGATGGCGGCGATGCGATGGGTCGCGCTTCGCTTGCCCATCCTACGGCCGGGATTGCGGCGCCCGTGGTGCTGAAGCGTGCGCCGGCCGCGTTCGATGCGGCCGGGCTGGTGGTGACCCGGCATGAGGCGGTGTCGTCGGATGGCGAGCGCATCCCTTACACGCAATCCGGGCCGCCGGGCGAAACCGGGGAGGCGCCGGTGCACCTCTCGGGTTATGGCGGATTCAAGGTATCACGGCTGCCGAGCTACAGCATCGCGACCGGCAAGCTATGGCTGGAGCGGGGGGGAACGGCGGTCGTCGCGCAAATCCGCGGCGGCGGGGAGTTCGGGACGCGGTGGCATGAGGCCGGGCGGCGGGAGGGCAAACGCCTCGCGCATGATGACTTCGCCGCCGTGGCGTCCGACCTGGTGCGCCGGGGCGTGACCCGGCCCGGCCGGATCGCGGCCGAGGGCGGATCCAACGGCGGCCTGCTGATCGCGAACATGCTGACGCGCTTTCCGGACCGGTTCGGCGCGCTGTTCTGCACTATCCCGCTCATCGACATGCGCCGCTACCACCGCCTGCTCGCCGGAGCGAGCTGGGTTGCGGAATACGGCGACCCGGACGTGCCGGAGGACTGGGCGTTCCTCGGCCCGATGTCGGCCTATCACGCGGCCGAGCCGGGCCGGCCCTATCCTCCGATCCTACTGGCGACGGCGCGGCGGGATGACCGGGTGCATCCCGGACACGCGCGCAAAATGGCGGCCAAGCTGCAGGCGATGGGTTACGACGCCCATTTCTATGAGCCCGCGGCGGGTGGCCACGGCTATGGCAAGGACAATGCGGAAGTGGCCGCATTCGTCGCATTGGGGATGAACTTCCTCAGCCGGTCGATCGGGTGGCATTCACCGCAAGCGGCAGCATAGCAGCGATGACTTGCTGCACCGCAAAGCCCGGCGCTACCTCCGCCATCACGATCGCAACGAGTATGATGCCATGGCTGGCTATTCCCTGAGCAAAGAGAAAATCCGCGTCCTGCTGTTGGAAGGCGTGCACGACAGCGCGGTGTCGCTGCTGCGCGGAGCCGGCTACTCGCAAATCGTGCAGGTGCCGAAAGCTCTCGATGGCGAGGCGCTGCTGGAGGCGGTGAAGGGCGTCCACATCCTCGGCATCCGGTCCCGCAGCAACCTGACCGAGGCGGTGTTCCAGGCCGCCGACCGGCTGATGGTGGTCGGCTGCTTCAGCGTCGGCACCAATCAGGTCGAGCTGGAGGCGGCGCGGGTCCGCGGCGTTCCCGTGTTCAACGCGCCGTTCTCCAACACGCGCAGCGTGGCCGAGCTGGTCATCGGTGAGATCGTGATGCTGCTGCGCCGGATCACGCCGCGCTCGGCCGCGGCCCATGCGGGGAAGTGGGACAAGTCGGCCTCCGACAGCTTCGAGGTGCGCGGGAAGACGCTCGGCATCGTGGGCTACGGCTCGATCGGCACCCAGCTTTCGACACTCGCCGAAGCGATGGGCATGCGGGTGATCTACTACGACGTGATCGACAAGCTGCGGCACGGCAATACGGAGCCGGTGGGCTCGCTGCACGAGCTGCTGCGGCTGAGCGATGTGGTCAGCCTGCACGTGCCGGAGACGCCGGAGACCGCCGGCATGATCGGCGCGGCACAGATCGCGGCGATGCGCCCTGGCGCCTACCTGATCAACAACAGCCGCGGCACGGTGGTGGACCTAGATGCCTTGCGCAACGCCTTGCGGAGCGGGCACCTGCTCGGCGCGGCCGTGGACGTCTTCCCGCACGAGCCTGCGGGCGCCGCGGAACCCTTCGTCACCCCTCTGCAGGGCCTGCCGAACGTGATCCTCACGCCGCATATCGGCGGCTCGACCGGGGAGGCGCAGGAGCGCATCGGCGAGGAAGTCGCGCACAAGCTGATCGACTACAGCGACGCCGGGTCAACCCTGGGCGCGGTGAACTTCCCGCAGGTGCAGCTTCCCGGCCGGGCGGCCGCGACCCGGTATGTCCATATCCACCGCAACATCCCCGGCATGCTCGGCCGGGTGAACGGCGTGTTCTCCAGCCGCGGGCTGAACATCACGGGCCAGTATCTGCAGACCGATGGTGATATCGGCTACGTCGTCGTGGAAACGCAGAGCGACGATGCGTGCGAGGACTGCCTGGGCGAACTGCGCGGCCTGGACGGAACGATCCGGGCGCGGCTGATCCGGCGGGTGTAGCCGCCCTAGGCCGGGGTGAGCTGCGCTTCGTCCAGAACACGCTCGTGCGCGTCGAGCGCGTTCTTTACGCGATACTGGCATACGGTGCCGGTGACCGGCATGGTCCGGACGATCGTGTAGATGCCCGGGCGCGCATTGATGTTGGAACGGTCGGGAGACACTGCGACCCGGTCGCCGGCGACGTATCTGTGCTTCAGTAGCATGGAAACCTCGTTGTTCAGGGCCAAGATCGGCCCGTATTCCTCAACTCGGCTGGCTGGCCCTACGCAGGTTGGATACGTAGCTCGTAGAGCAGCTTAGGCGCTCACCCTGCGCCGGGCCATCAAATTATCCGAGATGCAACCGCAGGTAGCAGGTTTGTCAGCCCGGGCGGCGGCCGATCGGCGGCACGAAGAGCGGTGCGGTGTCCCAGGGGAACAAGACCCACGTTTCCTGCTCGACCTCGGCCACGAACATGTCCGTGGCGCCGCGGCCTTCGGGCTTGGCATACAGGCAGGCGAAATACGCCTTCGGCAGCAGCCCGCGCACCAGCCTGGCGGTTTCGCCCCGGTCCACCAGGTCGTCGATGATCAGGAAGCCGGTTCCGTCGCCCGCCGCGGCTGCGGACTTGAGCACGACCGGGTGGCCCTGCTGCTCCTCGTCGTAGCTGGCGACCGAGATCGTCTCGACCAGCCGGCACTCCAGCTCGCGCGCGACGATCGCCGCGGGGATCATGCCGCCGCGCGTGATCGCGACGATGCCCTTCCACGGCCCCATCGGGGCGAGGGTGGTGGCCAATTGCCGCGCATCGCGGTGCAATTGGTCCCAGGTGACGGTTGCGTAGGTGGTCAAAACAGCCGCCCGCCATTCGGGATGGTGAAGTCGGGCCGGACCAGGACGACGGCGCCATCCTCATCCGGCATCCCGAGCGTGAGCACCTCCGACTGGAACCCGGCGATGCGGCGGGGCGGGAAGTTCACCACGGCGCAGACTTGCCGCCCGATGAGCTGGTCCGCGGCGTAGTGCACGGTGATCTGGGCGCTGGACGCCTTGACCCCGATGCCCTCGCCGAAATCGATCCAAAGCTTGAAGGCCGGCTTGCGTGCCTCTGGAAACGGTTGCGCATCGACTATGGTCCCGGCGCGGATATCCAGCCGGTTGAAGTCGTCCATGGTTGCTGGCTCGGTCATAGGGTGTTCTCGCTTGCTCACGGCTGGTTGCCAAGCCGGGATCGACGTGGGAGCAATCCCGATCATGCGCGATATCCACCTTGCCGGGCGATCCCCGGTTTACGCCACCCACGCCATGGCCGCCACCTCAATGCCGGCCGCAACCCTGACCGCGCTCGACGTGATGCGCGCCGGCGGCAACGCTCTCGATGCCGCGGTGGCGGCGGTGGCCGTGCTGGGCGTGATCGAGCCGCAGAGCACCGGCATCGGCGGCGACTGCTTCTGCCTTTGGAAGCAGCCCGGCAAGCCAGTCGTTGCGATCAACGGATCGGGCCGGGCGCCTGCGGCCGCGACCGTCGACTGGTTCGAAGGGCAGGGGATCGGCGCGATCGACGACACCGGCCCGCACTCCGTCACCATCCCCGGCGCGGTCGGGGCGTGGGAGACGCTGCTGGCGGCGCATGGCACCAAGGGGCTGGACGAGTTGCTCCAGCCCGCGATCCGGTTCGCTGCCGAGGGATGGCCGGTCGGCAGCCGCGTTGCGTTCGATTGGGGCTTCGCGGTCGAGAAGCTGCGCAAGAATGGCACGCACGCCTTCCTGCCGAACGGCGGCGCGCCCAGGCCCGGCGACATGTTCGTGCAACCGGCCCTGGCCGAAACGCTGCGCACCATCGCCAAGCAAGGCGCCCGCGGCTTCTATGAAGGCGCCGTGGCCGAGGACATCGTCGCCACGCTGCGCGCGCGGGGCGGGCTGCATACGCTGGAAGATTTCGCGGCCGGGCGCACCGCAGCGCAGTTCGTCGAGCCGATCCATGCGGCATACCGCGACGGCTACGAAGTCTGGCAATGCCCGCCCAATGGGTCCGGGCTGATCGTGCTGATGATGCTCGGCATCCTCGACGGGTTTGAAACAGCCGGCGATCCGCTGGCGCCGGAGCGGCTGCACCGCCACGCCGAGGCCGCGCGCCTGGCCTATCGTGACCGCGACGCCTTCCTCGCCGACCCGGCGCAGTCGGACGTGCCGCTGAAGCGCCTGCTGGACCCGGCCTACCTCAAGGGCCTGCACGACCTGATCGACCCGGCGCGCGCCCTTCCGGATCTACCCCGCGCTGGCGAGGCGATGCTGCCGCCGCACCGCGACACGGTGTACCTCTGCGTCGTGGATCGCGACGGCAACGCCTGCTCGTTCATCAACTCGCTGTTCAAGAGCTTCGGCTCCGGGATCCTGGCCGAGGATTCGGGCGTGATGCTGCAGAACCGCGGCGCCGGGTTCGTGGTGCAGCGCGGCCACCCGAACTGCATCGCCCCAAACAAGCGGCCGATGCACACGATCATCCCCGGCATGCTGACCAAGGATGGCGAGGCGGTGATGCCGTTCGGCGTCATGGGCGGCCATTTCCAGCCGATGGGGCAGACCTGGTTCCTCAGCAACCTGCTGGAATACGGGCTGGACATCCAGGAGGCGCTCGATCTGCCGCGTCTGTTTCCCTACGGGGGCAAGCTGGAAGTCGAGCGCGGCATTCCGCAGGAAACGGTCGATATCCTGGCTCGGATGGGCCACCTGCCGACCGGCATCGCGCGGCCGCATGGCGGCGGCCAGGCGATCTGGATCGATCGCGCCCGCGGCGTGCTGACCGGCGGGTCCGAGCCTCGCAAGGACGGCCTGGCGCTGGGCTACTAGGGCGGCATGTCGCTGGTCCGCGCCTTCCTGCCGATCATCCTGTTCGCGGTGTTCATAGGGGTCATCATGTTCGTCGGCCTCACTTACTATTTCGAGACGCCCCTCTGGTGAGCGACCCCTGTGACCTGAGCGCGGTGGAAGCCCGCGCGATGATCGGGCGCCGCGCGCTGTCGCCGGTGGAATTGCTGGAAAGCTGCATCGCGCGGATCGAAGCCGTGGACCCGGCGGTCAACGCGATCCCGGCGCGGGACTTCGACGGCGCGCGCAAGGCCGCCGCCGTGGCGGAGCGTGCGGTGATGGCGGGCGATGCATTGCCGCCGCTGCATGGCTTGCCGCTCGGCGTGAAAGACCTGAATGCCGCTGCCGGGTTGCCGTTCACGCAAGGCAGCCCGATCTTCCGCGACCGGGTGCCTGAGCACGACGAGCGGATGGTGGCGGATCTGCGCGCCGCGGGTGCGATCGTGCTCGGCAAGACCAACGTGCCGGAGTTCGGCGCAGGGGCGAATACGCGCAACCAGGTCTGGGGCGCCACCGGTAACCCGTTTGACCCGACCCGGTCTGCCGCAGGGTCATCCGGTGGGTCGGGGGTGGCGCTGGCGTGCGGCATGGTGCCGATCGCCACCGGGTCCGACACCGGCGGCAGCCTGCGCAACCCGGCGGCGTTCAACGGCATCGTCGGCTTCCGGCCGAGCCCCGGCGTGGTGCCGAGCGAGGTGCGCGGGCATGGCTGGATGCCGCTCGGCTCGAACGGCCCGATGGCGCGCACCGTGCCGGACGCCGCGCTGCTGATGTCGGCGATGGTGTCGGAGGATATGCGCGACCCGTGGGCGCGTCCGGCCGATCCGAACAGCTTCCGCACATTGGCGGACGTCGATCTGTCCTCGCTGAAGGTCGCGGTGTCGCCCGATTTCGGCTTCGCGCCGGTGGAGCGGGTCGTGGTCGAGGCGTTCGAGTCCAAGATCGCGCTGTTCCGCCATCTGTTCGGCCAAGTGGAGGACACCACTCCGGATTGCGCCGGCGCCGACGAGGCGTTTGCCGTGTTGCGGGCGGTGGCGTTCCTGGGCAGCCACCTGGCCAAGGTGCGGGAGCGGCCGCAGGATGTCGGTCCCAACATCATCGCCAATGTCGAGGAAGGGCTGGGCTACACCGCCGCCGACGTGGCCCGCGCGCTGACCTTGCAGACGGCCATGCAGCGCCGCTGGGTGTCGTTCTTCGACGAGTGGGACGTGCTGCTGACCCCCGCCATCACCGTCAGCCCGCGGCCATGGTCCGAGCTGTATCCCGCGCAGATCGATGGCCGCGCGCTGAACAGCTACTATCACTGGCTGGCGCTGTCCTATGCGGGAACATTGGCCGGGCATCCATGCCTGTCGCTGCCAGTGGGGCTCGACTCGCTGGGCATGCCATTCGGGCTGCAACTGGTGGGACGACGCAATGGCGACGCCAAGCTGATGGCGGTTGCCGCGGCGCTCGAAGCGGCGCTGGCCGGCGATGTGCGGACGGCCCGCCCGGTGCCGGACATCGCGGGGCTGATGAAGGCGCCGCCGATTGCCGGCATGCCGGGGTTCATCGGGTTCGGTTAGAGTTCGTAAAGTAGGGTGGGCCTCGGCCCACCGATTGGTCACGAAATGGTGGGCCTACGCCCACCCTACGGGTCCGGTGTCAGCCGTGGGTCTTGTCGCCCATCAAGCGTGCGACCGTGGGCTCGATCGCCTGGGAGATGCGGGCCTGGGTTTGCGCCGTCGGGTGCAGCAGGGGGTCGGGCGGGGTTAGATAGCCGTCGAGGAAGGCGGCGCGGTCCAGCTTGCCGTCGCGCATGAACAGGCTGGTCACGTCCACGTAGGTCACCGCCGGGTCGGCGCCGTGTCCGAAACGGTCGGCCAGGCCGCGGTTGATCGCGGCGGTGGTTTCATCGACCCAGGAAGACCGCTCCGACGGAAGCACGCTAAGCAAGACGATCTTGGTTGCGGGCAAGCGGTGGTGGACCTCGCTGATGACCGCCTCGATCCCGCCCAGCGTCTCGTCCGCCGACCAGTGGACGCGGCCGTTGTTGTTGGCGCCGATCAGGATCACCGCGGCCTTGGGCTGGATGCCGTCCACTTCGCCGTGCTGGATGCGCCAGAGCAGGCTGGCCGTGGTGTCGCCCTTGAAGCCCAGGTTCACCGCGTTGCGGTCGCCGTAGAAGCGCTGCCATTGCGGGGCGAAATCACGCCAGTCCGGCGGCCCGCGCTCCTCCCAATCCTGCATGATCGAGTCGCCGAGGAACACCAGATCGACATGCCCCTGGCGCACCCGGGCCAGCTTTTCCTCGTGGCGGGCGTGCCACCAGGGCAGGTTGTCGCGGGACAACGGCGTCGCCGCCGGGTTCGCAGGCGCCGCCGCGCAGACCAGCAGCGCCGCCAGCACCAGCCGGAGCCGCGTCATGCGCTGAGCATCAGATAGGCGGCGGACCATACCCCCGCGGCCAGGCAGTAGAAGGCGAACGGGTTGAGCGCCATTTTGTCGTTGACCCGGAAGTAGCGCATCAGGAACGCGGTGCTCGCGAGCGCCACGATCCCGGCCACCACCGCCGCGATCAGCGCCATCTGCAGCGTGCCCGGCGGCATGTCGGCATGCAGCAGCTTCGGCACTTCGAGCGCCGTTGCGCCGAGGATGATCGGGGTCGCGATCAGGAACGAGAAGTGCGCCGATCCCTCATGATTGATGCCCCGCAACAGCCCGCCGACGATGGTCGCGCCGGAGCGGGAGATGCCAGGGATCAGCGCGGCGCATTGCCACACGCCGACGGTGAATGCGTCCCGCACCGTCAGCGCGGAGAGGGGGCGGGCGCCGCCGCGCGAGCGCAGACGCTCACCGAACAGCAGCAGCAGCCCGTTCACCGCCAGGAACCCGGCAGCGATCACCGGTGAGGCGAACAAGGA
>CAZZVB010000068.1:0-19113 GCA_964657445.1 uncultured Burkholderiaceae bacterium
GTCCCGCACCTCCGTGTCGGGGCAGCAGGGCATGCTCGAACTGACGCCGGACATGACCACGCTCGGCAAATACCTCGGCGGCGGCATGTCGTTCGGCGCGTTCGGCGGGCGGATGGACATCATGGCGCAGTTCGACCCGCGCAAGCCCGGCGCGATGCCGCATGCGGGGACGTTCAACAACAACGTGCTGACCATGGCAGCCGGCGTGGCTGGACTGACGCAGGTGTTCAGCGCGGATGCGGCCGATGCGCTACGCGAGCGCGGCGAGGCTTTCCGCGAACGGCTGAACGGGCTTTGTCGCGAGAACCAGGTGGCGATGCAGTTCACCGGGCTGGGCTCGCTGATGAACGTGCATTTCTGCCGCGGCACCATCCGCCGCGCCAGCGATGCCGCCGCGGACAACCGCCTGCGCGATCTGTTCTTCTTCGACATGGCCGCGGCCGGTATCTACCTCGCCCGGCGTGGTTTCGTTGCGCTGATGCTGCCTGTGAGCGAGGCGGAGTTGGACGGGGTGGTAGAGGCGGTCGGGGCGTTCATTCAGCGGCGGCGGGCGTTGCTGGGGTAAACGCCTCAAGCGAGAAAGTCCTCTCCCTCCCGGAGAGAGAGAGAACGTTTCGCCCTACAACAATATCGAATCATCCGGCGCCATCAGCAGCGCCCTCGTTCCGGTGGAGGACCGGCCCCAACTGATTTTGCCGACCGTGCCGCAGTTGCTGCACGCCGGGTGCCAGTCACTCTGGGCAGCGCCGCAAGCGTCGCATCGCCACTGCGGGTCCGGCTCGGCCGTGGCCGCGCGGCGCATCGCGTCATCCACGGCGTCACGGTTGCCCTCGCGTTCGGCGATGTTGGACAGCAGCAGCCAAACCCGCCGCTCATCCATGCCGGCCGCCAGTGCCGCTTCGGCCTGTTCGCGGGCCTGCTGCAGCCGGCCCGCCTCGAGATTGGCGGTTGCCCGCAGGAAGTGGCTCTCCGGATTGTCCGGTGCGGCAGACGCCAGCCACTCCGCACGCGCCAGGTGCGACATGCCATAGGTGCCGCCCGCCAAGGACGCTTCGGCGATCGACGGGTGCGGCGCCAAGCTCCAGCTTGTGCGCAGTACTTCCTGCGCCTTCGACTCGCGACCGGCCTCGCGCAGCCGCAGCGCGTATGCGACTGCGGCCGGGGCGAAGGTCATGTCTGCCTTCCAGGCACGCTGCGCCAGGCGGCGGCCTTCGCTGCTGCTAGTCGCAGCAGCCGCGGCCGCTGTGCCCAGCGCCGCGCGCGGGCCATCCGGGCCGGCGAGGCCGAGCGCCTCCGACCAGCGGCCGTCGCGCATCGCCAGCCGGGCGCGTTCGTTGCGCAGCCAGGCCGCGCCGGGGTTGACCTCCTCCGCCCGCTGCGCGAGCGCGTTGGCGGCTTCCCAGTCGCCGCGCGCGACGGCACTCTGGTATAGGCCGCGCAGCCCGAGGAACGCGGCATCCTTGCGTTCGGCCAGTTGGCTGAACGCGGCATTTTCCGCGTCCTGGTTGCCGCCCTGCCGGCCGGCATAGGCGGCCAGCAGCAACGTCTGCGGCGTGTCGCCGAGCAGGGCGCGGCTGCGCTTGGCCTCCCGCATCGCCTCCTCGCCATCGCCGCCGGCTAGTGCCAGCAGGGTGCGAGTGACCGCCTCCTCGCCGCGCTTGCGCTCCCGCGCCTGCCGCATGCGCCTGCTGCGGCCCGGCAGACGCAGGATCGCAGTGAGGATACGGAATACCACGTAGAGCAGCACGAACAGGATCAGCAGGCCGAGGAGTGCAACCGGCGTCGGCGCTGCGACGGAGGTCGCGCCGATCTGGGCGTTGACGGTGCCGGGAAGTGCCGCCAGCCACCACGCGGCCGCGATGATGACGGCGGTGACGACCAGGAATGTAAGAACGCGGCGCATCAGCCGTGCGCCGTGCTGATCAGGGCGGCCCGCGCATCCAGCAAGGACTGCGCCTGCGCCCGCCACGGCGCCATCGCTGCGGCAGCCGGTCCGGCCAGGCCGTCCAGCGCCGAGACGGCGCCTGCCAAGTCACCGGCGTCGAGCTGGTGGCGTGCATGTTCCAGAACGCCGGACACGGCGTCCCCGACCAGCACCCGGTCACCTTGCCGGACCGTCAGGCTGGATTGCGCCCGGTCCCACAGCCGCGTGAGGAAAGGCGCGTCCGATGGGGTGGGCTGACCTGCCGTGTGGGCCTGCGCCGCGGCGGCATCGAACGATAGCCGTAACGAGGCCTCGGTCGGGGGTGGCTTGGTGGCGAATTGGGCGAGCGCCGGCGGCGCATTGGGGATCGCGCCGAGCGGGCGTCCAGCCGCGAGCGCGGCGGCGGCGGCCTGGAGCTGCGCCGTGCGGGCCTGCTGACCGGCCAGGTTGCCGATCTCGCTTCCGGCCTGGATCGCGGCGGCGACCTTGGTGCCGAGGTCGCTGATCTGGCCGCCGATTTTGGCGACGTCCGCCTGTTCCTGGGTGCCGAGCTGGTTTTGCCGCGCCGCAATGCCATCGACGCGCCCGGCCAAATCGGCAATCTGCTTCTGGCCCGCGCTGTCCAACTGCGCTTCCGGCGGCGGCTTGTGTTCCAGCGTGTTCAGCCGCTGATCGAGCGCGGTCAGCCGCGGCGCGTAATCCGGCGGCGCTGGCCGGGCTTGCACGGCCTGCAGCTGGCTTTGCAACGTGTTGACCTGGTCCTGCAGTGCCGCCACTTGGGCGGCGCCGCTGCCGGCGCGGTTCCAGAGCAGGATGCCGCCGATGATCACCACCAGCGCCAAGGCAATCAGCCCGTACAGCAACGGCTGGGTGTTCGCCTCGGTGCGTGTCTCGACCGGCGCGGGCGACGCCGGGCCGGCATACCCCGGGCGCACGGGATGATCGGCTACCGGAATGTCGCCGCCGGGCGCCGGGTGTTGACTGGCGTCGCGGGCGATCGGCAGCGCGGCCGTTTGATCGGCCGGCTTCGGAATCTCATCGGTCATAGCTGAGCCAGAACCTCATCCTGAGTTGGCCGCAGTGCGACACGGAGTTCGCGCCACGGCAAGTGGGCAAGCCACTCCGCCGCAGCCGGCCCGATGGCCACTGCGATGGTGCGGGATAGAAACGGACGCAGCGCATCGGGCATGCCAAGCACGAAGGCACGGGCGGTGGCCGCCGAGAAGAACAGTGCGGCGTGCAAACCCTGCTGAAAGGCGACGATTGCCGCGGACGGCGTCTTGCGAAGCGGGCTGGCGGCGTAAACCGCCCGGCGGTGCACGGTGAAGCCGCGCGCGCGCAACGCCGCGGCCAGTCGTGTGCCTTCCCCACGCGCGGTCGCGAGCAGCAATGCGCCGGCTGCAGGGCTGAGAAGCCGCCCCGCCAGCGTTGCCAGCGCGTCCGCGTCGCCGTCCGCACTATGGACGGTGGCGAAGCCGTGCGCCCGCGCCCGCGCCGCCGTCGCGTCACCGACCGCCAGCAAGGTCAGGCCGTGATAGGCGCGAGGCAGCTCGATGGCATTGCCGCTGGCGGCGATCACGGCCTGCAGCCTGCTCGCTGGCGGCAGCGGCACCCGGCAGGGGCGGATGTGGAGCAACGGTGTCACGATGGGAAGGTAGCCGGCCTCGGTAAGGCGGGCCGCCGTTGCCGACGCGCCCGGTTCCGGCCTGGTCACGAGAACGCTCAACCCCGAGGCGCTCACGCAAAGAGGTCGGTTGGGCTGTCCGCGCGCAGGCTGCGCCCGAGTTCGGCGCCCAGCTGCTCCGCGTCGGCTGCCGGGCCGTGCACGCTGCGCTTGAGCAGGAACGAGCCGTCTGCCCTCGCCACCAGCCCGGTCAGGTGCAGGCGGCCATCCGGCAGGAAGCGGGCATGCCCGCCGATCGGCGTCCGGCACGAACCGTCCAGCAGGGCCAGCAGCGCGCGTTCGGCGGTGGAGACGGCGCGGGCCTGCGGGTCCTCGATGCCGGACAGCAGTTCCCGCAGCTCGGTCTCATCATCGCGCACCGTCACGCCGACGATGCCTTGTCCGGCAGACGGCACCATTGCGTCGGGGTCGAGCGGCAGGATGCGGATGCCGTCCGGAACCGCGTCCATGATGCCGAGGCGGCGCAGCCCGGCGACGGCCAGGAAGGTGGCGTCCGCGGCGCCGGCGATGATCTTGTCGATGCGGCTTTGCACGTTGCCGCGCAGCAGCACGGTGTGAAGGTCCGGCCGGGCATGCAGCAACTGCGCCTGGCGGCGGACCGAGTTGGTGCCGATGACGGCGCGGGCCGGCAGGGCGGCGAACGGATCGGCCGGGTCCGGCGTGCGGCAGTTCGGGCCGAGCACGAGGGCGTCGCGCGCATCCTCCCGCCGCAGGGTGCAGGCGAGCATGATGCCCGGCGGCATGCCGGTCTCGAGGTCCTTCAGGCTGTGCACCGCGAAATCCACCCGGCGGTCGGCCAGCGCCTCGTGGATTTCCTTGGCGAACAGGCCCTTGCCGCCGATCTCCGCCAGGGAACGGTCCTGCACGGCGTCGCCGGTGGTGCGGATCACGTGCTCGTCGAACACGTCCATCCCGCGCAGCACGGGGCAGAAGCCGCGCAGCCGCTGCAGGAAGAAGCGCGTCTGCACGATGGCAAGCGGGGAGCCGCGCGTGCCGACCCGCAAAGGCAGCGTCCGGACATGGGGCCGGACGAGGGGGCTGGCGTGCCCGCTGGCATAGTGGTTCGCATCTGGCATGGCGGTGTCCTATTACCCCGGCGCAGAGATGGAAAGCCCGCGCGCATTTCATATGAACCAGACCAGTTTAAAACCTGTGCTTGGCCTGGAGGCCTCGTGCGATGAGACCGCTGCCGCGGTGCTCGCTGCGGATGGCACCGTGCTGGCCGAAGCCGTGCTCAGCCAGATGGAGCACGCGCAGTTCGGCGGCGTGGTGCCGGAGATCGCGGCCCGCGCACACCTGCAGCACATGCCTGACTTGGTGAGGGATGTGCTAGGCCGCGCGGGCCTGGCGCCGCGGGAACTGGGCGGGATCGCAGCGACCACCGGGCCGGGGCTGATCGGCGGCCTGATCGTCGGCAGCGGGCTGGGCAAGGGCATGGCGCTGGCCGCCGGGCTGCCGTTCGTCGCGGTCAACCATCTGGAAGCGCACGCGCTGACAGCCCGGCTGACCGATGGCGTGGCATTCCCGTATTTGTTGCTGCTGGTGAGCGGCGGGCATTGCCAGTGCGTGGCGGTGGAGGCGGTCGGGCGCTACCGCCGGCTAGGCGGCACGATCGATGACGCGGTGGGTGAGGCGTTCGACAAGGTCGGCAAGCTGCTCGGCCTGTCCTGGCCCGGCGGCCCGGCGGTCGAGCGGCTGGCCGCATCGGGCGACCCGGCGCGCTTCGCTTTTCCTCGGCCACTGCTGCGCCGGCCCGGCTGCGACTTCTCGTTTTCCGGATTGAAGACGGCGGTGGCGCGGGTTGCGTCGGCTTACCCGCCCGGCGCCATCCCGCAGCAGGATGCGGCCGACCTCGCCGCCAGCTTCCAAGCCGCGGTGGCGGAGGTGATGGCCGACCGCGCCGCCAACGCGCTCGCGGCGATGCCGGAGGCGGGGGCGCTGGTGGTGGCGGGCGGCGTGGCGGCCAACGGGGCGATCCGCCTGGCGTTGGCCGGTGTCGCGGAGGCGCATGGGTTGACGCTGGTGGCCCCGCCGCTGCGGCTGTGCGGCGACAACGCCGTCATGGTCGCCTGGGCCGGGATCGAGCGGCTGCGGCTGGGCCTTTCGGACCCGCTCGAAACGCTCGCGCGTCCGCGCTGGCCGTTGGCGGAGATGCGGAGCGCATGAACTACCGCCACGCGTTCCATGCCGGCAATTTCGCCGATTGCACCAAGCACGCGCTGCTGGTCTGGCTGCTGCGCGCCCTGGCCCGCAAGCCCGCGCCGTTCGCGGTGCTGGATACCCATGCCGGCGCCGGCCGCTACGACCTGCAGGGCGAGGCCGAGCGGACGGGCGAGTGGCGCGCCGGCATTGCACGCCTTCTGCACGCGCCGCCACCACCCCTGGCCGATTACGTGAGCGTCGTCGAAGGGCAGGGACTGTATCCCGGCTCCCCCGCCATCATCCGCGCCCTGCTGCGGCCGGATGACCGGCTGACCTGCTGCGAACTGCACCCCGAGGACGCGGCGGCTTTGCGGCAGGAGTTCCGCGGCGACCCGCAGGCCGCGGTGCACGCCCGTGACGGCTGGGCGGCCCTGACCGCGCTTCTGCCGCCGCCGGGCGCCAAGCGCGGCCTGGTGCTGATCGATCCGCCGTACGAGCAACCCGGCGAGCACACGCGCGTCGCCGAGGCATTCGCCACCGTTGCGCGCCGGTTTCCGGGCGCCGTGGCCGCCGCCTGGTATCCGATCAAGCATCGTGCGCCCGTCCGCACCCTGCATGAGGCGGTGCGCCTGTCCGGCGTGCGCGACGTGGTGGCGGCCGAATTGTGGCTGCGCGAGCCGACGGACCCGGCCCGGCTGAACGGCAACGGCCTGCTGGTGCGTCACCCGCCCTATCGCTGGGAGGAGGAGTGGCCGCCGATGCTGGCCGCGCTGTTGAACCGGCTCGGCGAGCGCGAACCCGGCGAAGGGTGGTCGTCAGACCGGATCACAAGCGAGTAGAAGGACAGCCAACGTCTCGGGAGAGAATCGATGATATTTCCAGCCACCACGGCTTTCTATGCCGGTTTGCTCGGGCTGATGTATGCGGCGCTGTCAGTGTGGGTGATCGGCGGGCGGCTCGGCAAGAAGGTCAACCTCGGCGATGGCGGCGAGGACAGCATGGTCCGCCGCATCCGCAGCCACGCGAACTTCGTCGAGTATGTCCCGTTCATCCTGATCCTCGCGGGATTGCTTGAAATGAGCGGGACCGGCCCGGTGACGCTGAACCTTTTGCTGTTGGTGACGGTCATTGCCCGGTTGATGCACCCGATCGGGATGCTGGCCCAGGAGGCGAGCGCGCGGCAGTTCGCTTTCCGCGGCTTCGGCGCGATCCTGACGCTGCTCGTGCTGATCGTGGCGGCGTTCCTGCTGCTGATCCGCTTCATGTAGCGGCACTTGGCCGAGATCCTCGTCGCCGGCGCCGGAGCATGGGGCACGGCCCTGGCAATCCACATGGCCGGCGCCGGGCACCGGGTCACCCTTTGGGCCCGCAACCCGGGGGTGCTGGCAGCACGTGAAAACCCGCGGCTGCCCGGCGTCAGCCTGCCCGCGGCGCTGGCCGTCACCGGCGAGATGCCAGGCCAGGCGGACGCCGTGCTGCTCGCAACCCCGGTGCAGCATATGCGGGCCGTGCTGGGGCTCGGCCTGCCGGACGCGCCGCTGGTGCTGTGCATGAAGGGCTTGGAAGCGGGGACGCATCTGTTCCCGTCCGAGATCGCCGCCGGGCGTGCGTGCGCGATCCTGACCGGGCCGAACTTTGCCCATGAACTCGCGCGCGGACTTCCTGCCGCGGCCGTGCTCGCCGCCGCCGACCCGGCATTGCGCCGGTCGCTGGTAGGGATGATCGGCACCCGCGAATACCGGCTTTATGGCAGCGCCGACCCGATGGGCGCGCAGGTTGGGGGGCGGCCAAGAACGTCATCGCCATCGCCGCCGGTGTCGCGATCGGCGCCAGCCTGGGCGAGAATGCCCGCGCGGCCCTGGTCACCCGCGGCCTGGCCGAAATCGCCCGGCTGGCAGTGGCATTGGGCGGCCGGACTGAAACGGTGAGCGGCCTGTCCGGGCTGGGCGACCTGATGCTGACCTGCGCCGGCGCGGCCAGCCGCAACTACCGGCTCGGCCTGGCGATCGGGGCCGGTGCGACGCCGGACGCCGCACGAGACGCGATAGGCGCGGCGGTGGAGGGCATGGAGGCGGCGCCCGGCCTGCTCGCCCGCTCGGCCGGCGTTTCGTGCCCGATCATCGCGGGCGTTACCGCCGTGCTGTCCGGGCAGGCCGGGGTCGGCGATGCGATCGCCGCCTTGCTGGATCGGCCAGAAGCCGAGGAGTGACACGCCGGCCACCTATGATAGCGTCACCATAGAATAAGAAACGGTGTGGCGCGATCATGGACCAAGCTCTCGGGCGGCGTGCCGTTCTGCTGACCGGGGCTGCCGCACTGGCGTCGCCCGCCCTGGCGCAAAGTCCGCCGGTTTCGCTGACCATCATGGACGTGGCCGGCAACCTGCAGCTCACCAAGGCAGGCATCGAGCGCTTTCGCGTGCAGAACCCGGGCCTGGTGTCGCGCATCACCTACGGCCTGGCGCCGTCGCCGGAATTGCCGGGCAAGCTGAAGGCGCAGCAGGACGCCGGCCGGGTCGAGATCGACCTGGTTCTGACCGGCCCCGGCGCGCTGTCGGACGGGGTCACGCAAGGGCTGTGGGAGCAGGTGCTGCCCCAGCATGCCGATGCGCTGCCGAAGCTGGAGGACATCTTCAACCCAGGTGCGAAGATGATGCAGGCCAATTTCGGCCATGGCCAGGGCATCGCGGTCGCCTATTCCCCCTCGGGCCCGCTGTTCGAATACGCGCCGGACCGGGTAAAGGACATCCCTAAGACGCCGGCCGACCTGCTGGCCTGGACCAAGGCGCATCCTAACCGCTTCTCCTATGCGCGGCCTTACAACTCCGGCCCCGGATGGACGTTCCTGCAAGGCATGCCCTACCTGCTGGGCGACGCCAACCCGAAAGACCCGGTGCATGGCTGGGACAAAACCTGGCCGTTCTTGCAGGCGCTTGGCGAGAGCATCGATTATTACCCGGCCGGCACCGCCGCGATGATGAAGGAACTGGGCGACGGCACCCGCGACATGATCGTGTCCACCTGCGGCTGGGACATCAACCCGCGCGTGCTCGGCATCGTGCCGAAGGAGTGCGACGTGTTCATGCTCGATGGCACGCACTGGATGCCGGATACGCAGTTCATGTGCATCCCGAAGGGCGTTTCCGCGGAGAAGCTGGCGGTGCTGCTCAAGCTGATGGCGTTCATGCTGCAGCCGGAGCAGCAGGCCGGCACGTATGACCGCGGCTACTTCTATCCCGGCCCGGTGACGACGGTGGCGCTGTCGCAGGCGCCGGCCGAAAGCCAGCAAGTCATCCGTGATTTCGGCCGGCCGATCTACGACCGGTGGATCGCCGAGCGCCCGATCGACGCGCCGCTGACGCCGGACCAACTGGTGCTCGCGTTTCGGCGCTGGGACGAGCAGGTGGGGGCGAAGAAGCCGAAATGAAATTCGTCGCCATCGGGCTCGACCATCGTCATGTCTGGGATCTCGTGCGCGGCATGCTGGACGCCGGGGCGGAGTGCGCCGGCTGGTGGCCGGATACCTCCGATGCGCGGGTGGTGGAAGGCTTTCGAAAGCGCTTTCCTCACCTGCCGGAGGTCGCCAGCAAGGCGGCGCTGCTGGAGGATCGCTCGGCAGACATCATGGTTTGCGCCGCCGTGCCCGCCGACCGCGCCGGGTTGGCGGCGGAGGCGATGCGCCACGGCAAGGACGTGTTGATGGACAAGCCCGGCGTCACCACGGCGGACGATCTGGCCTTGCTGGAACGAACGGTCGCGGAGACCGGGCGCATCTTCTCGATCTGTTTCTCCGAACGTTTCCTGGTGCCGGCGACCACGGTCGCGCTGCGTATGATCCGCGACGGCGCGATCGGGCGCGTGGTGCAGACCGCCGGGTTCGGGCCGCACCGGCTGAACCGTGCCATCCGGCCGGGCTGGTTCTTCGACCCGGCGCGCTATGGCGGCATCCTGGCCGATATCGCGTCGCACCAGATCGACCAGTTCCTGACCTTCACCGGATCGACGGATGCCCGCATCGTCGCGAGCACGATCGGGTTGTTCGACGACCCGCGGCAGCCGGGTTTCGAGAATTTCGGGGAGGTCCTGCTGCGCAGCGACCGCGCTGCCGGGTATTGCCGGGTGGACTGGTTCACCCCGGACGGGTTGCCGACCTGGGGCGACGGCCGCCTGATCGTGGTCGGCACGGCGGGCACGATCGAATTGCGCAAATACCTCGACATCGAGGGCCGTCCCGGCACCGACCATCTGTTCCTCTCGGACGGGACGGGCACCCGGCACATCGACTGCAGCGGTGAGCCGTGGTGGTATTTCCGCGCGTTCTGCGACGACGTGGCCCACCGGACGGAGACCGCGATGACCCAGGCGCATGTGTTTACCGTCTGCCGGTTGGCGTTGGCTGCTCAGGCGGGGGCGGAACGGGTGATGTTGCCAGGCGGGATGCCTGCGTGATCGCGGCACCCCTCACCCCTCCCTCTCCCGCGGGGAGAGGGAGAAGCAAGGTCGCTATCGCCATCATTGGCCTCGGTCCCGCTGCCGAGCCGCATGCGAAAAGCCTGCACGACCTCGCCGCCCGCGTGGATGTCCGCGCCGCGGCCAGCCGGACGGAGGCGAAATGCCAGGCCTTCGCGGAGCGCTTCGGCTTTCCCGTCACCACCGATATCGACGCCGTGATCGCTGACCCGGCGATCGCCGCCGTCCTGCTGCTGACCCCGCCGGCCGCGCATTTGGAATTGGCGCAACGCTGCTTTGCCGCCGGCAAGCATGTGCTGGTGGAAAAACCGCTGGAACTGACCGTGGCGCGCGGCGAACGGCTGGTCGCCGCCGTTCACCCCCTCGGGCAAGTCGGCTCGGTCGCCGCCGGGCGTGCCGCCGGGCGGCGGCTGGGCGTGGTGCTGCAGCACCGCTTCCGCCCGGGCAGCCTGCGGCTTAGGACGGTCCTACAAGGCGGGGAACTCGGCGATATCGTTGCCGCCAGCATGACCGTGCCGTGGTGGCGGCCGCAATCCTACTATGACGAGCCCGGACGCGGCACCATGGCCCGCGATGGCGGCGGCGTGCTGCTCACCCAGGCGATCCATACGCTCGACCTGTTCCGCTCGCTGGTCGGCGTGTCGGCGGTGGTCTCGGCCCAGACTACTACCACCGCGGCGCACCGGATGGAGACGGAAGATTACGCCGCAGCGCTGTTGCGACTCGGCAACGGCGCGCCCGGCACCATCATGGCGACGACCGCCGCCTATCCCGGCTTTCCGGAACGCATTGAAATCTTCGGCACCGCCGGGTCGGCAAGCCTGGTGGGCAATACGCTGCGCATCGCCCGCATGCGCGGCGGGGACGAGTTGGTGGAAACCGAGGGCGGCACGGGTGGCGGGGCCAACATCATGGACTTCCCCAATGACGCCCACCGCGCTGTGCTGGCCGACTTCCTCGATGCGATCGAGCAGGACCGCGATCCCACCGTGTCCGGCGAGGAAGCGCTTGCCAGTCAGCGGCTGGTCGATGACATCTTGAGGTTGTCCGTGCGGTCGCGAGTGGCTGGCGTTTAGCCCTGTTATTACGCCAATGTCTGCCACTCGACGCCGGGCTGAATCGCCTCACGCCTGCGGTCCAGATCTAGGTTAGGATTTCGCAGAAGTTCAAAGCAATAGCCTTCGACGGCAAGCTACGCCTCCGGCGGACGCTCATCACCTGGATCGGGAGCGTGATCTCGGACGGACGCAAGAACCTCGTGCAAGTCGTAGGGTTGAGCATTTTCCGCGCGGCGTTTGAGAAAGTCCGCAGCCGTCTCGACGGCCCCGACCTTCTGCGCCACCGCCGCCGCAATCCTTTGAACTAAAACGACCCGCTTCATTCGATGGGGCTAACACACCCTATGGGATGTCACCAGCAGTGTCAGAGTCGAGGCGGGGACCAAATTTCCCCCGCCGCTCCATCCGCGCTAAGCAGCGCGCATGCTCCGTGGCATCATCACCGTCGGCGGGTGGACCATGGGGTCGCGCCTGCTGGGCTTTGCGCGCGATATCCTGATTGCGGCACTGGCTGGCACGGGCGGTGTGGCGGATGCTTTCTTCGTCGCCAACAAGCTGCCCAACATGTTTCGCCGGCTGTTCGGGGAGGGGGCGTTCAATGCCGCCTTCGTGCCGGAGTTCACCGGTCTGCTGGCGACCGAGGGGCAGGATGCGGCCCGCGATTTCGCGCAGCAGGCCATCAGCGTACTGGCGTTCTGGCTGCTCGGGCTGACGGTGCTGGGCGAGGTCTTCATGCCGGCGCTGATGCATGTCCTGGCGCCGGGGTTCGGCGACACGCCCGGCAAGTTCGAGCTGGCGGTGGACCTTGCGCGGATTACCTTTCCCTACCTGATCCTGATCTGCGTGTCGGCGCTGCTGTCGGGCGTGCTGAACGGGCTGGACCGCTTCGCCGCCGCCGCCGCCGCGCCGCTGCTCTACAATATTTCCTCCATCGCGGCGATGCTGCTGCTGACGCGCTACGTGCCAACAGTCGGGCACGCGCTGGCCTGGGGCGTGTCGCTGGCCGGTGTGGCTCAGTTGTCACTGCTGATCTGGGCGACTCGCCGGGCCGGGATGCCGATGACGCTGCCCCGGCCGCGGCTGACGCCCAACATGCGCGTCCTGATGCGGCGCATGGCGCCGGGGCTGATCGGCGCCTCGGCGATGCAGCTCAATTCCGCGGTGGACACCATCGTGGGCAGCCTGCTGCCGCCGGGTGCGATCTCGCTGCTGTATTACGCCGACCGGGTGAATCAGCTGCCGCTCGGCACGATCGGCGCGGCGGTGGGCACGGCGCTGCTGCCGCTGCTCTCGCGCCAGGTGCGCGGCCCCGACCCGCAGGCGGCGATCGGCACGCTGAACCGCGCGCTGGAGTTCGCGTTGGTGCTGACTATCCCGGCCGCGCTGGCGCTGATCGTGTCCGGCTACCCCATCCTTGCCGTGCTGTTCCAGCGGGGCGCGTTCCCGCTGCACTCCGCCTATCTCGCGTCGCAGTCGCTGGCGGCCTACGCGCTGGGGCTGCCATTCTTCGTGCTGGTGAAGGTGCTGGCGCCGGCCTTCTTCGCCCGCAGCGATACGTCCACGCCGGTGCGGATCGGGATGATCACGCTGGTGCTGAACTTCGCGCTCAACATCGCGCTGTTCATCCCGCTGCAGCACATCGGCCCGGCGCTCGCGACCAGCCTGGCGGCGGTGTTCAACGTCGGCGCGCTGGCGGTGGTGCTTTCGCGGCGCGGATTCCTTGTGGCGGATACTCGCCTGCGGCGGCGTTTGCCGAGGATCGGGCTCGCGGCCGCGGCCATGGCGGTGACGCTGTGGCTGATCCAGACCCAGGGCTTCAATCCGGCTGAGATGGGCGCCGGCATACGGTGGGTTGGGCTGGCTGCGTTGGTTGGCGCCGGGTTGCTGGCCTACGCGGTCGCTGGCCTTGCTCTCGGCGCCTTCGACGCCCGCGAGCTGACGGCCCGTGTGCGCGGGCGGCGGCCCGCTTGACCCCTTCGCCCGCTGCGGAGAGAACAACCCCATGCAACGCATCTTCTCCGGCATCCAACCCTCGGGCGTGCCGACGCTCGGCAACTACCTCGGGGCGCTCCGCAACTGGGTTGCGCTGCAGGACGGGCACGAGTGCATCTACTGCGTGGTGGACCTGCACGCGATCACCGCCTGGCAGGATCCGAAGAGCCTGGCGGACGCCACGCGGGAGATGACGGCGACCTTGCTGGCGGCCGGGGTGAGCGACAGCTCCATCCTGTTCAATCAGTCGGCGGTGCCGGCGCATGCGCGGCTGGCGTGGATCTTCAACTGCGTGGCGCGGCTGGGCTGGCTGAACCGGATGACCCAGTTCAAGGACAAGGCCGGCAAGAACCAGGAGAACGTATCCGTCGGGCTATACGTGTATCCGAACCTGATGGCCGCCGACATCCTGGCCTATCACGCGACCCGCGTGCCCGTGGGGGACGACCAGCGCCAGCATCTGGAACTCGCCAACGACATCGCCCAGAAGTTCAACCACGATTACGGCGTGGACTTCTTTCCGGCGATCGAGCCGATGATCCTGGGCCCGGCCGCGCGGGTGATGAGCCTGCGCGACGGAGCCAAGAAAATGAGCAAGTCCGATCCGTCGGACCAGAGCCGCATCAACCTGACCGATGACGCCGACACCATCGCGCTCAAGATCCGCCGCGCCAAGACCGACCCGGAGCCGCTGCCCAGCGATGTGCGGGGGCTGGAGAACCGGCCGGAGGCGCGCAACCTCGTCGGCATCTATGCGGCGCTGGCCGACACCGACCATGCCGGCGTGCTGCGCGACCACGGCGGCAAAGGCTTCGGCGCGTTCAAGGAGGTGCTGGCCGCGCTCGTCGTGGAGAAACTCGCGCCGATCGCCGCCGAAACCCGGCGCTGGCTGGCCGACCCCGGCACCATCGACCGCCGCCTGGGCGAAGGCGCCGAGAAGGCCGCCGCCATCGCCGACCCGATCGTGGCCGAGGCCGAGCGCCTGGTCGGCTTCTTGAAGCCCGGCAGGTGACTTCGCTAGAGGCGGTGTTCCGCATCGCCAATTTCGGTGCGGTGATCGGCTGGATCGTGCTGGCGCTGGCCGCGGTGTTCGGCTGGCGCGGCGCGCTGCAGAAGTTCTGCGGGACGCTGGTGCCGGTGCTGCTGGCCGCGGCCTACGTCGTGCTGCTGGTGACGCATTGGGGTGGCGGCGGCGATTTCAGCAGCCTCGCCGGGGTTGAAGCGCTGTTCCGCCGACCAGCGGCCGTGCTGGTCGGCTGGCTGCACTACCTGGCGTTCGACCTGCTGATCGGCGTGATGATCGCCGAGCGGTTCCTGGAGGACCGCATGCCGCGCATCCTGCTGCTGCCGGTGCTGCCGCTGACGTTCTTCTTCGGGCCGGCCGGCTGGCTGCTGTTCCAGGCGATCCGGTTTGCCCGCCGCGGCAGTGGAGCGCCCGCGCCCCGGACCCGCCGGGCGTGACCGTTGCCCCGCATCACGCTGCGCGTCACGCGGGCTACCCGTGCTATGATGCGGCATGAGCAACGCGCTTCGGCAGACGATGACCGTGGAAGAGTTCCTCGACTGGGAGCGGCGGCAGCCTGTCAAATACGAGTTCGACGGAATCCAGCCAGTTGCGATGACGGGTGGGTCGCTCGCGCACGCTCGGGTTCAGCGTAACTTGGCGATTTCGATTGGCGGTGCTCTCCGCGGTGGCCCCTGCGAGTTTATCGGCAGTGACCTGCAGCTTCGTCTGGCGCATACCGTGCGGTACCCCGACGGCATGGTCATTTGTGGTCCGCAGGCGGGCAGCGCCCTCAGCACCAGCGAGCCGGTCGTTATCTTCGAGGTGCTAAGCCCGTCCACGGCGGGCGTCGATCGAATCGTAAAAGTCCGGGAATACCAAGCGCTCGCCTCCGTCCAGCGCTATGTGATCCTGGAGCAAGACCGCATCGGCGCGACGGTGTTCGCACGTGTCGGCGAGCAATGGTCGGGTCAGGTGCTGGTGGCGGGAGACACGCTGGATTTACCAGAGGCTGGTATCCAGGTGTCGCTTGATGAGCTTTACCTCGACGTTGAGTTGCCGGCCAGCGACGCGGAATGACCCTGATGCACTATCGCCCTCTCGGCCGTTCCGGCCTGCATGTGTCTCCGCTCTGCCTCGGCACGATGATGTTCGGCGGCGCGACCACCGAGCCGGACTCGATGCGGATCATCGACCATGCGCGTGACGGCGGCGTGAACTTCATCGACACGGCCGACGCCTACACGGACGGCAATAGCGAGGAGATCACCGGCCGGGCGATCTCGGCGCACCGCAATTGGTGGATCCTGGCGACCAAGATCGCCAACCGCACCGGCGCCGGGCCGAACGCGCAGGGCCTGTCGCGCCGGCAGGCCTTCATTGCGGTGGACGCCAGCTTGAAGCGGCTTGGCGTCGATACGATCGACATTCTTTACTTGCACAAGGAAGATCACGACACGCCGCTAGAGGAGGTCGTGCACGCGATGGCCGACCTGACGCGGACGGGACGAATCCGTTATTTCGGCGTGTCCAACTACCGGGCCTGGCGCGTGGCGGAGATCTGCCGGTTATGCGACCTCGCAGGCATCGACCGCCCTATCGTGAGCCAGCCGCTGTATAACGCGCTGAACCGGATGGTGGAGGTGGAGCATCTGCCCGCCTGCCGGCACCTCGGCCTGGGCGTGTTCCCCTATAGCCCGCTCGCCCGTGGCGTGCTGACCGGCAAATACCGCCCCGACGTGCCGCCGGAGCAGGGAACGCGGGCCGGGCGGCAAGACAAGCGCATCCTAGAGACGGAGTGGCGGCCCGAGAGCCTGCACATCGCGCAGACGTTGGCCGAGCACGCCCGCAGCCGCGGCATCTCGCCCGGTCAGTTCGCCTTGGCCTGGGTGCTGAACAACTCGCTGGTCACCGGAACGATCGGCGGCCCGCGCACGATGGAGCAATGGCACGACTACATGGGCGCGCTGTCGTACCGCTTCACCGCCGAGGATGAGGCATTGGTGGACCGCCTTATTCCTGGCGGGCATCCGTCAACGCCTGGATATAACGACCCGGCCTATCCGCTGGAGGGCCGCGTTAGCCGGGTGTAGGCAAGTAAAACCCGCCCTTTGTGGCGCGGGGCGGGTTGTACTTCCTCTACCGACGGCACTCACGACACGCTTTCGGTGGGCTGAAGCCCACCCTACGCCATTACGCGCGCAAGACCGCGCCAGTGGCCTTGGCGGCTGCGGCGATGATCTTGGCGCTGACGGCTTCGATTTCGGCATCGGTCAGCGTCGTTTCGCGGGGCTGCAGAACCACCTCGACCGCCAGGGACTTCTTGCCGAGCGGGATGTGCTCGCCTTCATAAACGTCGAACAGCGATACAGCCGCGATCAGTGTGCGTTCGGCGCCGCGGACGGCGCGTAGCAGGGTTTCGGCGGTTGTGGCCGCGTCCACGACGAAGGCGAAGTCACGGCGTAACGGCTGGAAGGCGGGTAGGTCGGGGGCGGCTTTGCGGCGGCGCTTCGGCTCGGGGATGGCGTCCAGCCGGACCTCGAAGGCGACTGCCGGGCCTGGCAGGTCGAGTGCGGCCAGCACGCTTGGGTGCAACTCGCCGAAATGCGCCAGCACCAGCTTGGGCCCTTGCCGCAACACGCCGGAGCGGCCGGGATGGTAGTGCGCCGGTGCATCCATCGTAATGCTGAGGCTTTCCATCGGCACGCCCAGGGCGGCCAGCAGGCTCAGCGCGTCGGCCTTGGCCGTCAAGGCGCCGGGCGGCTGCGTGGCGGTCCAAGTGCGGGGCGCCGGGCCGTGGCGCAACCCGGCGGCCAGCACCTCCTGCGATGACTCGGCGAAGGCCGGCCCGATTTCGAACAGCGCGCCGCTGGCCATCCCGCGCGCCACATTGCGGGCGGCGGCTGGCGCCAGGGTGGCGAGCGGGGTGGGACGCATCTGGTCCAGGTCTGCGGCGATCGGGTTCACCAGCCGCATCGCCGCGGGTGCGTCGCCGAACAGCGCCGCCTGGCCGTGCGCCACGAAGGAGAAGGTGACGCATTCCAGCAGCCCGCGGCTCGCCAGGATACGGCGGGCGGTGGCGGCGCGCACCTGGCGTGGGGTGTAGGTCGCCAGGGGCACCGGGGCGAGCGGCGGCATCGACACCGGCGGCACGGCATCGAGCCCGCGCAGGCGCAGCACTTCTTCCACCAGGTCCGCCTCGGGCTCGGCGTCCTGCCGCCCGGACGAGGCGGCCGAGGCGCGTTCCGGCAGCAGGGCAGGGGCCTGATCCAGCCCGCCCGCGCCCGAGATGTCGTTGCGCCAGGGCGGCACCGCGACTGTCACGCTGGTTTCGCTGCGGCTGCGCACGCCGAAGCCGAGGCCCTGCAGCGAAGCGACGGCCTCGTCAGGCGGCACGGCCAGGCCGCCCAGGGTTTCTAGCCGCGCGAAGCGGAGCGTGGCGTCGCGCTGCCAGCGCGGCTCGTGCCCCGCCTCGGCGACCTCGCTCGCCTCGCCGCCGCACAACTCGATCACCATGGCGGTGGCGGCGTCGAGGGCCGCCGGCAGCAAGGAAGGATCGATGCCGCGTTCGAAGCGGCTGCGGGCGTCGGAGATGATGTCGTGCCGCCGCCCGGAGAGCGCGACCGCGACCGGGTCGAACAACGCGCATTCGATGAACACGCTGGCCGTGTCGTCCTGGCTGCCGGTGGCCTCGCCGCCGATCACGCCGGCCAGCGACTGCACGCCGGCGCTGTCTGCAATGACGCAGTCCTCCGGCGTCACGGTGTAGTCGCGGCCATTCAGCGCGCGGAATGTCTCGCCCGCGCCGGGGCGGAACACCAGCGATCCGCCTTGCACGCGGTCCGCATCGAACACGTGCAGCGGGCGGCCGAGATCGACGGTGAAGAAATTGGTAATGTCCACCAGCGCGCTGATCGGACGCAGCCCGATCGAGCGCAGCCGGCGTTGCAGCCATTCCGGGCTCGGGCCGTTGCGCACGCCACGAACGGTGCGGCCGAGCACCCACCGGCACGCTGGCGTCTCGATCCGCCATTGCAGCGCGGAGGCGAACCGCCCGGCGATCTTAGGCGCGGCCCAAGGCTTCAGCGTGCCCACGCCTGCTGCGGCGAGGTCGCGGGCGACGCCGCGGACGGCCAGCGCGTCGCCGCGGTTCGGTGTGATGGAGATGTCGATCACCGGGTCATCCAGCCCGGCATAGGCGGGATAGGACATGCCTACGGGTGCGTCCTCGGGCAGGTCGGCGATGCCGTCATGCTCCTCGCCCAGGCCCATTTCGCGGAACGACAGCAGCATGCCGGCCGACTGCACGCCGCGGATCTCACCGACCTTCAGCATCGTGTTCAGGCCGGGGATATGGCTGCCGGGTGCGGCGAACACCGTCTTCATGCCGGCGCGGGCGTTCGGTGCGCCGCAGACCACGGTCACCGGCTCGCCGCCTGCATCGACCGTGCACACACGCAGCCGGTCGGCGTTCGGGTGCTGCACCGCCGACGTCACATGGGCCACGCGGAACGGCGCGAGTGCGGCGCCCGTGTCCTCGACGCCTTCCAGTTCCAGCCCGATGCGGGTGAGCGTGTCGGTGATGACGTCCAGCGGCGCGTCTGTTTCGAGATGCGTCTTCAGCCAGGACAGCGTGAACTTCACGTCGCGATCCCTTCGTGCAGCGACACCGGGGCGAGCGGGTTGAAGCCGTAATGACGCAGCCAGCGGGCGTCGCTTTCGTAGAACGGCCGCAAGTCGGACATGCCGTATTTCAGCATCGCCACGCGTTCGACGCCCATGCCGAAGGCGAAGCCCTGCCACTCCCGCGGGTCGATGCCGCAATTGGCCAGCACGCGCGG
>CAZZVB010000069.1:0-19067 GCA_964657445.1 uncultured Burkholderiaceae bacterium
CTCGCCAATGACAACGTCCACATGAATGACCGCGGATATCGCTGCGTCGCCGACGCCCTCGCCGCGTCGATCGAGGAAGGCTTGGGCGTTACCCAGGACAAGATCACGGTCGCCCACGCGTCGAATTAGCCGCCACCTGCCTGCGCGAGGCGAATGCCAGACCGGGGCGTCAGTAGTAGTGCAAACTCAGCTCGATCCGTCCTCCGGCGGCGCCGACCGTTATGGCGGCGTCGTCGAACGACGGAGGCCCAAACCGCATCTTGGCGTCGCGTGAAAACCCGATCCCCTCGGTCGGCATGCCGATGAAGCTGCGATCGACCTTGCGATTGTCGTTCTCGTCCTGGAACGCCTGCACGGCGTAGGTGCCGGGTTGTACGCCTTCCACCCGAACCGTCACGGAACCGGGGCTGGCGGGTGCGCCGCCCCTGTAGCGGCAGGACTCCTGCAGGAAGGTTTGGCGGTCGCACACCGCCACCAGCACATGACCCGCGCTGGAGCGGACGCCGGTGACGGTCACCTCCAGCACGCCCTGGGCGCGCGCAGTACTCACGCCGGCTACGCAGCACATCGCCAGCACCAAGACCCTCATTGCGCTGGGTAGGCCCGGCCCCTCCAGATCGCTGGCCGGCCACGCATGAGGCGAAGCAACGCCGCCCATTGCACCGCGAGCAGTGCGAGGATGCCGAGCGGATGCAGCAGCGCACTGACCTCCGGCTGCCGGAACCTGGCGGCCAGGATGAGGCGCAGCCCGATCGAAAGAACCAGCGCCAGCATGGCCGGGGCACTCGGCGCAACCAGCATCAGCACGGCCGGCAACACGTGACCGCCGACCAGCAGGAACGTCCACACCAGCAACGGGACTGGCCGCGCCATGCCCTCGGTCGCGTTCTTGCCCAAGCCAGACCAAAGCTCCGCCGCCGACGTGTACATACGGCACGACGCAAGGTTGGTCGCGTCGAACAGCCCGGTCATTTCTCCGACCCGGCGGAAGGCACGGGGCAGGGTGATGCCGTCATGCAGCGACGCCTGGATCGCGCCGTGGCCGCCGGCCTTCTCGTAGGCCGCTCGCCTCGCGATGAACAACTGGCCGCAGCCGGCGCCAAGCCCGACGTTCAGCGAGCGGCGCATCGCCGCCATCGGCAGGTAGCCCATCAGCAGGAAATGGATCAGCGGCAGCAGAAGCTGTTCCGACCAGGTGCGCACGATCTGGCGCGGGAAGCCGCTGGCAAGCCCGACGGCATTGCGCTGCATGTAACCGGCCATCCGAACCAACGCGTCCGGCGCCAGCCTGACATCGGCATCGGTGAACACCAGCAAGTCATGGCGCGCGGCGCAGGCGAGCACGGAGCAGGCGTGCTGCTTGCCGGACCAGCCGGGCGGCAGGGCAGGGCCGGAGATCACCCGTAGCCGGGGATCGGCAATGCCGGCGAGGATCGCGGCTGTCGCATCCGTCGATCCGTCATCCAGCACCACCAGTTCGAACTCGACCCCACGATTGGCGAGCACGGCCGCAACGGCGTCGCCTATGTTGGCTTCCTCGTTACGCGCCGGGATCAGCACCGAAATCGGCGGGCCGCTGGCGGCGGGAGCAGGCTCCCGCAGCAGAGCCAAGTTCATCATTGCCATGATGAAGGGAACGCCGGCCAGGACCAGCGCCACGAACCCGGCGGTGATCATATTTCCCGCTTGCCCTCGTGGCTCGGGTCGAAGCGGCGGCCTTGCACCAGCGCGCGCGCGCGGCGGTAGATGTCGTAAACGCCCCCGATGCCGGCTCCCCCCTTGACCAAAGGCTGGAACAGGGCGGCGTTGCGCGTCACCGTTTCGGCTGCGAGTTCATCCATGGCTTGCGTCAAAGCATGTTCCAGCCGCGTGTTCCAGTCTGCGACGCTGCCCTCACGGTCGCTTTGCAGCGGCTCCCCAAAGCGCATCAGCACTTCCGGCCGGCTTTCGTTCCAGAACGCGTATTCCAGCGCCAGCGGCAGGATCACAGCGCCCGGCACGCGCCGGACCAGATGCGCGAGGCCAGGCCGCAACGAGATGGGACGCACCCGGTTGTCGGTGAATGCGCCCTCGGCGGTGATCATCAGCATCGTGTCGGGCCGGCTCAGGATGGCTAGGGAGGTCTGCAGGAACTGCGCGGCGCCGCGAGGCGCGTTCTGTTCGACTCCGAAGACGCCCATCCGTTCGAACACGCCGTATTTTCCGAGCGCCGCCAGATCCATGGGGCCAAAGCCGGCGCGATCCCGAAACAGCATATCGCAGATCAGGATGTAGAGCGCCGGGTCCCACCAGGACGGGTGATTGGAATACAGGATCACCGGCCGGCCCGCAGTTGCGCGCGGCAGCCCTGTCCGTGAAATCCGGATGGCATGGAAATGCCGGCTGGCATACCAGCGCATGTATGCAGCAAACAGGCGGAACAAAGGCTCGGAACGCCGGGCGATCACGGCGTCGGCACGGCTTTGGGCGGTCATGGGCGACTTCTACTCCCTCTCCCGCCCGCGGGAGAGGGAGCTATTCAGCATTGAACCCAATGACAACGCCTAGGCACTCAGCGGCACGGAGTTGGAGGCACGGTCACGGTCAAGGCTGTCGGCGGCGATCCAGCCTGACATCAGCACCATCGGCATCCCCGGCCCGGGATGAGCCGCACCGCCGGCCATGTAAAGGCCGGCCAGGTCGCGGGAGCGGTTGCCGGGCTTGAACGCGCCGAAGAACTTGCCGTGGCTCGCCAATCCATAGATGGCGCCGTTCAGCACGCGATACCGTTCATGGATGTCGGCCGGGGTGAGCGTGCGCTCGACGACGATGCGGCTTTCCAGGTCGGGCATCCCGGCGCAACGGGCGAGCTTGTCGAGGATCACCTTGCGGTATTTCGGCAGCATCTCGTCCCAATTATGATGCGGCCGCAGGTATGGCGTGTGCACCAGCACATACAGCGCCTCGCCACCGGGCGGAGCCACGCCGGGTTCGGTGCGTGACGTCGCCGCGATGTAGCAGGTCGGGTCCGGCGCTGGCTCGCCCTTGTTGTAGATCCAGTCGAACTCCTCCTCCGGGTCGCGGGAGAAGACGAAGTCGTGGTGCAGCAGGTGGTCGTAAGCCTTGTTGAGGCCGAGGTAGAGCACGACACCGGAACACGCCGGGTCACGCTTCCACCGCCTGGCGAAGCTCGACGCCGGCTTGCCGCCGACCAGTTCCTTCATGGTGCGGACGCTGTCCATGTTGGAGATCAGCGCGGACAGGTTCACCGTCTCGCCCGCTTCGGTTTCGACGCCGCTGACGACACCGCGGTCGGAGATGATGCGCTTGATGCCGGTCGAAAGCCGTGTCTCAACGCCGAGGTCGTCGGCCAGCTTGGCGAGTGCGACGGGCACGGCGCGCGTGCCGCCCATCGGATACCAAACGCCCCCATCGGTCTGCATATGGCCGATCGAGCAAAGCACGGCCGGCGAGTTGTAAGGCGAGGAGCCGACATACTGGACGAAATGGTCCAGCATCTGGGACACCCGCGCGTCCGGCACCTTCTTGCGGATCTGCGTGGCGACGCTGCTGCCCATCTTGAGGCTCAACACGTCGCGCAGGGTCGCCAGGTCGAGGTTTTTCTTGAGGTCCATCGTGTCGCGGATGTCCTCGACCGAGCGCCAGAAGAAGAAGCGTTCGCTGACCTCGTGCAGGCCTTCGCTCATGCGCAGGAAGTCACGGTAGCCCTGACTGTTGCCGGGACTGTAGGTGTCCAGGCTGGCCGCCATCTTCTCGGTGTTTTCCGTCAGGTCCAGCACGCTGCCGTCTTCGAAGAAGCAGCGCCATTGCGGGTCGAGCCGGCGCAGATCCATCGCCTGGTCCAGGTCGCGCCCCGCCTCGGCGAAGATGCGCCGCAGCACCGTCGGCACCGTCAGGATGGTCGGCCCCATGTCGAAGCGGAAGCCTTCGACCTCGAGTTGGGCCGCCTTGCCGCCGACCCAGTCATTCTTCTCGAACAGGATCACCCGATGGCCGCGGGCCGCCAGGGTGCATGCCGCCGCCAAGCCGCCGAGGCCGCCGCCAACGACGCCGACCGGGTCCATCTTGCTCATACCGTCTCCGCGAGTGCGGGTTCATAATCGGGCGCCGCCATCAGCGACGGCTGCCAGTGCGGCTGCAGCCCGAGGTCGTCGGCCAGCAGCCGGCTCGTGATGCGTGCGCTTTCGAAGATCACCGGCAGGCCGCTGCCGGGATGCGTCCCGCCGCCCACCAGATAGACGCCGTCCAGATCCTCAAACCGGTTGCGCGGCCGCCAATGCAGCATCTGCTGCAGCGAGTGCGCGAGGTTGAAGGTCGCGCCTCGATGGATATTGAGGTCGGCTTCCCAATCGACCGGCGTCATCATCTTCTCGAAGACGATACGCTCCTCGATGTTGTGCACGCCGAGCTGTTCCAGCCGGCGCAGGGCAAGCGCGCGGTATTCACGCTGCGTCGCGGCCCAATCGATGCCGTCCCCGACCCGGTTGCCGACGGGCACGAGCATGTAAAGCGTCGAGTATCCCTCGGGCGCCAAGCCCGGGTCCGTCACGCAAGCATTCTGCACGTAGAGTGAGGGGTTGGACGGGGCCACCAGCCCTTCCTCGATCTCGCGCACGTTGCGCTTGTAGTCCTTGGCCAGAAAGATCGTGTGGTGCGATAGCTCCGGGATTTCACCCTTGATGCCGAGGTAGAGCATGAAGGTGGAGCAGGAGAACTTCTTGGTGGCCAGCTTGCGGTCGGTCCAGCGGCGGCGCAGGCGGTCCGGCACCAGCGACGTCATGGCTTGAGCGAAGTCGGCGTTGATGACCAGCGCATCGAAGCGCTCGTCGCCCGCCTCGGTGCGGACGCCGACGGCTTTGCGGCCCTCGAACAGGATTTCCTGCACCGGCTCCGCCATGCGGAACTCGACGCCCATGTCCTGCGCGATCCGCTCCATCGCCGTCATGACGGCGCCGCAGCCGCCGCGGGGATGGAACACGCCGAACTCGTATTCCATGAACGAGAGGATGGTGAACAGGCTCGGGCAGCGGAACGGCGACATGCCGAGGTATTTGGACTGGAAGGAGAAGGCCAGCCGGATGCGTTCGTCGCTGAAATAGGTGGCGAGATCGCTATCGACGGTGCGGTGCGGGCGCATCATCTTCAGCGCGCGCAACATGTCCGGGCGCACCAGGTCGCGCGGACCGTTGAACGGCATCTCCAGGATCGGGCGGAACAGCGCCAGCTTGGCGCGGTTGTCGGCCATGAACCGGGGCAGGGAGAGCGCATCCTGAGGCGAGATGCCGGCGACCTGCTGCGCCATACGGGTCGGGTCACCCGTCGCCTGCAACTCCCCGCCAGCCTCGAAGATCAGGTGATATTGCGGGTCGAGCTTGATCAGCTCGACCTCCCGGTCGAGGTCGCGTCCGCACGCTGCGAAGATGTCGGCCAGCACGCGGGGATAGAGGAAGAAGGTCGGCCCCATGTCGAAGTTGAAGGTGCCGGCCGCAGTCGGCGCTTCGATCGTGGCGGACCGGCCGCCGACCTTGCTGTGCCGCTCGAACACCGTGACGGCGGCGCCAGCCTGGGCCAGCAGCATGGCTGCCGATAATCCGCCCGGCCCCGCTCCTATGATCCCGATGCGACGCGTATGACCTGTTTGCGGTCGGCTGCGGCGGCTCAAGCCGGGGTATCCCACGTTCGACGCAGGTGTGGAGCTGATATTGGGGACATCGACAGACCTTATCGTTTATCCGGCCGGACCGGAACAGGGGCGCGACATAGTCAACGTGGGGTGGAACTCGCTCTTGTCACGTCTTACGGCGTGCGCATTCTGCGGCCAGTTCCGGAGGACGACGCTTCATGAACCGAGACAACCAGGATGTTGCGGAGGCGACACCATGTGCAACCGACTCCCATGCTTCGCTATCGCTCCACCTGGTACGTCACCGGCCGGCGTCCGACAATGAGCATGGCACTTGGTGCGGCCCGGAGCGCCACCCATCGCGCTGAACCCGGCGTCGCCGCTATCCCGGCTTCTGCAAGCGCCGATGCGGCCCGGCGTGGTGCGCTGGATCGGTCTGCGGCCAGGACGGCGCGAGGCGATGACGGCCGTTCCCTATGCCGACCTGCAGCCCGGCAAGGGGCTGACAGGTGACCGCTGGGCAGGCAGGCCGGAGGGCGGGCGCCAGGTCACCCTCATCGCGGAAGAAGGCTTGATCGCGATCGCCCGCTTCCTCGGCCGCGAGCGCGTGACGCCGGAGGAATTGCGCCGCAACATCGTCGTCGGCGGCATCAATCTGCTCGCCTTGAAGGAGTGCCGGGTGCGGATCGGCGATGCCCTGATTGAGGTTTCGGGAGAATGCCACCCGTGCTCACGCATGGAGGAGACCCTCGGGATCGGCGGCTACAACGCCGTTCGGGGGCAGGGCGGGGTGACGGCCCGGGTCATCGAGGGCGGCACGGTCCGGATCGGTGACGGCGTACGGCGGTGGCCCGCTGTCTGACCTGCGGCAAAGGCCCGGCCCGAGCAGGAACGCCTGCGCTATCGGGCGCGGGACGTGACCCGGCGCATGCGGGACCACATGCCATCATCCTTGCACGACAGCACGATCAGCGTCAGCAGCCCGGCATGGAGCAGCCCGGCGCCCAGCATCACGTGCGCCATGCCCCAGACCAGCCCGGGACCTGCCGACATCAGGCCCAGCGCCACGAGGTAGCCGGCCGCGGCCATCGGCCCGGCGGGCTGCCGCAGCCGCCAATCGATCAGCACCGCCGCGCCGAGGGCCAGGGCGAGCTTCAGACCGGCCATCATCTGCAGCAAATGCGTCAGTTCCGGGCCCGCAGCCTGCCGCGCGTGCATGGACGCGTCATCGCCGGTGGCGAGGAAGCCGGCCGTCAGCCCCAGCACCGCCACGATCAGGACCAAGGCGCGGGTGCTCACGCGTGGCCGGGCTATCGTGACGCCGGTGAGGGACTGCGTGACACTCATGAACGGCTCCGACTGCGATTCGACCGGAAGGCTAGCTGCTTCTACGCTGGACGTAAGTAACGAAGGACGGGTTGCAATGTCGGCGAGTAGTGTCCGTGAAGCGCTGACGACGGCGATGATGCACAGCGACGAGGCCATGGTGCTATCTGACCCGGCGTTGCCCGACTGCCCGATGGTCGCCGTCAACCCGGCGTTCTGCAAACTGTCCGGCTACACCGAAGCCGAAATCCTGGGCAAGAACTGCCGCTTCCTGCAGGGTCCAAAGACGGATGCGGAGTCGCCCAGCCGCATTCGCGCGTGCCTCGACGCCGGGCAAGGCTGCATCGAGTGGATCGTGAACTACCGCAAGGATGGGTCGGTGTTCTGGAACCTGCTGTTCATCTCTCCGGTGCGCGACGCTGACGGGACGCTGGTGTATTTCTTCGGAAACCAGTTCGACATCACTCATGGCCTTCCGGACTGGGTCGAAGGGGTCGGCTTCGGCCGCGCCCATGTCGTTCCAGACCTGGAACGGGAGTTCCATGCCCTCCTGGACGAAGTCAGCGTGGCAGACCGGGTTCGAGCCCTGGAGCGGGTGACGGCCGCAGCCCGGCGGCTGGCAGAGATTTCCACCAGCCTTGCGCCGGGATCGGCGGACAGCAGCGCCGCTTAGCCGGTTACGCCTTTGCGCTGGGCCGTTGCGCGACCCGGGCGTGCCAGGCGGCCAGGTTCTGCCATTCGGGATCGAGCGGCTGGCCGACTTTGCCAGCGAAGCTCGTGAAGCAATACAGCATGATGTCCGCCAGCGTGAACCGTTCACCGGCGATGTAGAGCCCGCCGCCCATTTGGCCATCCAGCCAGGTGAGGGAGCGATGCACCAGGGTCTTCAGCCCGGGCGCGGCTTCTGGGATGCAGAACACGCGTTGTTCGAACATCGCAAGCCCGTCGCCGTACTGGTAGCTTTTGGTCACCGGCTCGCAATACATCAGGTCGATGCGGCGGACCCACATGCGCGTCTCCGCCCGCTCGATGGCGGTCGTGCCGATCACCGGCGGCGAAGGCTGGACCTCCTCCAGATACTCGGCGATGGCGGTGATTTCGGTCAGCATCGCGCCATCATCCAGTTCGAGCGCTGGCGTCTGGCCCATCGGGTTGATCTTGGCGACGTAATCAGGCCGCCGGTTTTCCCCATCGCGCAGGTTCACCCGGTGCTTCGCAACCTCGAGACCTTTCTCCGCAATGACCATGCGGACCACATGCGGGTTCGGCCCGACCGAGTCGTACAGCTTCATCCTATCCTCTCCCCGTTTGCTTGGCGGCGGTGCGCTACTCCGCCTGATTGTCGCGCACGGCTTGGACGATGGCGGAAAAATCCAGCCCGGCATTGTGCTCCGCGAAGCGCTGGTAGATCGCCTGGGCGTGCGCGCCCAGTGCGGTCTGCGCGCCGGCGGCCCGGGCTGCTTCCTGCGCCAGGGTCAGGTCCTTCAGCATCAGCGCAGCCGCGAACCCCGGCGCATAGCCGCGGTTGGCCGGCGAGTTGGGCACCGGGCCAGGCACCGGGCAGTAGGAGGTGAGCGCCCAGCACTGGCCGGACGCCGTGCTCGAAACATCGAACAGCGCCTGGTGCGACAGCCCGAGCTTTTCGGCCAGGACGAACGCTTCCGACACCGCGATCATCGAGATGCCGAGGATCATGTTGTTGCAGATCTTGGCCGCCTGCCCGGCGCCGGCCCCGCCGCACAGCACGATGCGCTTGCCCATCGCCTGCAGGATCGGCTCCGCCTGGCTGAACGCCGCCTCGCTGCCGCCGGCCATGAAGGTGAGCGTGCCGGCCTGCGCGCCGCCCACCCCGCCGGAGACGGGCGCATCCACGCTGGCCATGCCCGCCGCAGCGGCAGCCTCGTGGGCGGACCGGGCGGATGCGACGTCGATGGTGGAGCAGTCGATGAACAGCGTGCCCGGGGCGGCCGCCGTCAGGATATCCGCGTAGCAGCCGGCGACGTGCTTGCCCGCTGGCAGCATGGTGATGACGGTATCGGCGCCCGCCACCGCGTCCCGAGCGGAGGCTGCGAGATCGAGGCCGAGGTTGGTCGCTGCGTCCGACGCCGCCGGGGAGAGATCATACCCACGCACCGAATGTCCGGCCCGCAACAGATTGGCCGCCATCGGCGCGCCCATATTGCCCAACCCGATGAACCCGATCGTCGCCATATCCGCGCTCCCCAGTTTTCTTCTTCGTAGCCCGTATAGCGCGAAGCGCAATGCGGGGCGGCGAAGGCTACTTCCGCGGCGGCCCCATCAGCGCCGGCTGGAACAGCACCGCGGCCATCAGGGTGCAGACCAATGCCAGGGCCATCAGCTTGCCCATGGACGACATGCCCGGCTCATTGGACAGCCACAGGCTGCCGAACGCCGTCATCGTCGTCAGCGCCGAGAAGAACACGGCGCGCGTCAGCGTCGATTGCAGCAGGTTCGTCGCACCCCGCCGCCAGGCCAGGATGTAGTAGATCTTGAACGCCACGCCGACGCCGAGCAGCAGCGGCAGGGCGATGATGTTGGCGAAGTTCATCGGCTGGCCGATCAGCACCGTCACTTCCAGCGTCACGGCGGCGGCCACCAGCAACGGCACCAGGGTCAGCAGCACGTCTCCGATGCGGCGCAAGGCGATGAACAGGATCACGGCGATCGCCACCACGGCGTAAATGCCGGCCTCGATGAAGGCCCGCACCACCGTCCGTTCGGATTCGAGCAAGGTGATCGCCGTCCCGCTGGCGTCCGGCGCGACCGACAGCACTGCGCGGGCGAAATCCGCCATGGCGGCCGTGTCGTTCGGATCGCCCTTCGGCAGGATCTGCACCCGCGCCGTGCCATCCGGGCGCAGCCAGTCCGAGCGGAGGTCGGCAGGAAGGGTATCGACCGTCACCGGCTCCGGCCGAAGCATCGCGCGCAGGCGGTCCAGGTCGAGCTTCAGCGGCACGACCATGGCATTGGCGACGCGGTCCCGCATCGCCGGGTCGGCATCGGCGAGCCGCTGCAGCAGCGCCTTCAGCCGGTCGTTGGCGGCGCCGGCGGGCAGGGCGGCGGCAGCCTGCCGGATGGCCGCCACCGTTTCGGCATCAGTCGCGGCGGGACGGCTTGCGGGCGGGTCCAGAGCCGGCAGCAACTCGCCTGACGTCCGGCGGATGGCGGCCAGCTTGGGCGTCTGGTCGCCCGGGATCAGCACGTCGATGGTGCGCGTGCCCTGCACCTCGCCCAGCGCGTCGAGCTGCTTGGCCAGGGCGCGGGCCTGGTCCAGCGACGGGGCGGCGGTATCCACGGCCGCCACGGCGGTCGCCGGGTCGCGGCCAAGCTCGCGGTAGGTCCGCACCGCTTCGCCATTCGGGTCTTGCAGGTGCATCGGGTCGAAGTCGAAGCGCAGTTGCGTCAGGAGCGGTGTTCCGGCGAGCACGACGCCGACCGTGCAAACCACCACGGCGATGCGGTGGCGGCTCAGGAAGGCATCGACCGGGGCAAGAAACCGGTAGCCCAGCCGTTCGGGCTCGCCAGGCGGTTTCAGCACGGCCAGCAGAGCCGGCAGCAACGTCAGGGTCAGGACGAAGGCGATCACCATCCCCGTGCCGGCGATCTGCCCGAGTTCGGCAATGCCTTTGTAGGCCGTTGGCAGGAACGAGAAGAACCCGGCGGTCACGCCGCACGCCGCCAGGGCCAGGGCGCCTCCCGCCTTCGACGCAGCGGACCGCAACGCCGCACGCACTTCGTCACGGTCGTGACGCTCGGCCCGGTAGCGGACGCCGAACTGGATGCCGAAATCGGCGCCCAGCCCGACGAACAGCACGGCGAAGGCGACCGAGATCAGGTTGAAGGGGCCGACGATCAGCAACCCCGCCGCCGCGGTGATCAGCAGGCCGGCAATCAGGTTCAACACCACCGCCAGCACGATGCGGCCCGACCGCAAGGCCAGCCACAGGATGAACAGCACGGCCGCAGCGGTGCCGAGGCCGTTCAGCGCCGAGCCCTTCGACAGTGTTGCGAATTGTTCGTCATTGACCGGCGATTGACCCGTCAGGCGAACCGTCGCGCCGTCCTCCGCCTGCAGCCCGGCGGTTGCGGCGGCCTGGTGGATGGCGTCGGTCGAGGCTTGGCCGGGCTGCAGCGCCGCGTAATCCAGCGATGGCTCGATCGGCAGCAACTGGCGCAAGTCGGCGGCAGACGGATCATGCCCCTGGAGCATGGACACCCAGGAGAAGCTGGCGAACCGCCCTGCGAAGGCGTCATCCAGCGTATCGGCCAGCAACGTGGCCGGCCGCTCCGCGCGGATAGAGCGTGCGCTGCCTGCGAGCGCCTGCATGATGCCGCGCAAGCTTGGGTCTGCAGCCAGTTGGCCGAGCAGCGGGCGCGCCTGGGTCAGTTCGCCCAAGGTCTGTTCGACCTGCGGCAGGGGAGGAAACAGCAGGGATGTGCGGGCGATGAACGCGCCACCCTGCGGCATCTCGACGGACTTGATCGCGCCGTCCGGCGCATGCAGTTGGCCCACCAGCTTGGTTGCTGCGTCGCCCGCCAACTCCGGCGTCGGCGCCTGGACGACGGCGAGCACTTTCTTCGGCGGAAATGCCGTCTGGTAGGCGTGTTCGCGCTGCACCCAGGGCAGGCTGGACGGTATCAACCGGTCCGTATCGGTGGTGATGGCGAAGCGGCTGACGGCGTAAACGCCCGAAGCGGCGCTTAGCACGGCGGTGATCAGGATCACCGCCCACGGTTGCCGTACGGAATAGCCGACGCACTGCGTCCAACGGCTGGGGCGCGTTTCGAGTGTGGGGCTCATCAAGACCTGAACAGAAGAGGAAGCCCAGCCAACGGCTATGCGCCTTGTCCGTTCCTGGACGCATGGGCGCGCGCGGCACTGTGTCAAAAGCGAAGACGGGTTCACCCCCACGCGATCGTAGCGGCAGCGCATGCAACAGCACCGTGGTCCGTCCGTTCAGTGGGCCATCAACGAGAACGACGGAGGACGGCAATGCGGGCACTGGCATGGCACGGTAAGGGCGACATGCGGTGCGACACCGTGCCCGACCCGAAGATCGAGAATCCCCGTGACGCAATCATCAAAGTTACGGCCTGCGCCATCTGCGGCTCCGATCTGCACCTGTACGACGGCGTGATCCCGACGATGAAGCGCGGTGATATCGTCGGCCACGAAACAATGGGCGAAGTGGTCGAGCTCGGCAGTCAGGTGAGCAATCTAAAGGTCGGCGATCGCGTGGTCGTGCCGTTCACCATCTCCTGCGGTGAATGCTTCTTCTGCAAGCGCGGCTACTTCTCGGGCTGTGAACGGTCGAACCCAAATGCCAAGATGGCAGCCGAGCTTTGGGGCCATTCGCCGGCAGGTCTGTTCGGCTATTCGCATCTGCTCGGCGGCTATCCCGGCGGGCAGGCGGAATATCTTCGCGTCCCCTATGCCGATGTCGGGCCGGTCAAAGTCCCCGATGGCCTGACTGACGAACAGGTGCTGTTCCTGTCGGATATTTTCCCGACCGGCTACATGGGCGCCGAGTTCTGCGAGATCAAAGGCGGCGAGACCATCGTCGTGTTCGGTTGCGGCCCGGTCGCGCAGTTTTCCATCCGCAGCGCCTTCATGCTCGGCGCCGAGCGGGTAATCGCCATCGATACGGTGCCGGAGCGTCTGCAAATGGCGCAAGCCGCCGGCGCGATCACGATCGACTTCATGAAAGAGGACGGTTACGACCGCATCCAGGATTTGACGCATGGGCGCGGCGCCGACGCCTGCATCGATGCCGTCGGCACCGAGCCGCATACCTCCGCCAGCTTCGATTCCATGCTGGACCGCGCCAAGGTCGCATTGTTCGCCGGCACCGACCGGCCCCATGTGCTGCGCCAGGCGATCAACAACACCCGTAACTTCGGCATCGTTTCGATTATCGGCGTATATGGCGGCTTCGTGGACAAGGTGCCGATGGGCAGCGCGATCAATCGCGGGCTGACGTTCAAGATGGCCCAAACGCCGGTGCAGCATTACCTGCCGAAGCTGATGGAGCGCATTCAGAAGGGTGAGATCGACCCATCTTTCGTCATCACGCATCGCGGCACGCTCGAAGATGGTCCGGAGCTATACAAGACCTTTCGCGACAAAAAGGACGCGTGCATCAAGGTCGTGCTGAAGCCTTGATCCCATCTAGAAAGGAAAGCCATCATGGCCGGAGAACAGCGCAAGTTTGCCATCGTCACGGGCGCCTCGGCCGGGATCGGGTTTGAGCTTGCGAAGCAGTGTGCGCAAAACGGTTTCGATCTGCTGATTGCCGCCGACAACGTGGAGATCGAGCAGGCGGCCACAGGGCTGCGACAGTTCGGTGCCAACGTCGAAGCCGTGCAGGCGGACCTGTCCGGCACCGAGGGTGTGGACAAGCTATATGGCGCGATCGGCACCCGCCGGGTTGACGCCCTGCTTGCCAACGCCGGGCGTGGCTTAGGCAAAGGCTTTCTCGACCAGGACCCGGCGGCGTGGCGCTACGTGATCGACACCAACATCGTCGGCACGCTGCTGCTGCTGCATAAGGTCGGCCGCGACATGCGGAGCGCCGGCAACGGCCGCATCCTGATCACCGGGTCGATCGCCGGGTTCCTGCCTGGAACTTACCAGGCGGTTTACAATGCCACCAAGGCCTTCCTCGACAGCTTCTCGTTCGCGCTACGGCACGAACTGAAGGACACGGGCGTGAGCGTGACGTGCCTGATGCCTGGCGTGACGGAAACCGACTTCTTCGAGACCGCTGGCATGACGGATACCAAGGCTGGCAGCGGTGGCGGCGATGACCCGGCCGATGTCGCGAAAACCGGGTTCGACGCGATGATGGCCGGAAAAGGCGATGTCGTCGCCGGCTGGCAAAACAAGCTTCAGGCCGCGATCGCCCATGTTGCGCCCGCGGGACTGCTCGCTGAGATGCATCGCCGCATGGCCGAGCCGGGATCGGCCGCATAGGCCAGCCCTATGCAACGCTTCTCCCTCTCCTCATGGGAGAGGGCTTCTTCAACGGCTGCGTGGCACAAACGGATGCGTGCTCGATAGCCCGCCATCGACTGGAATGGCTGCGCCGTTCACGTAAGACGCCTCATCGGTCGCGAGGAACAGCGCCGCCTTGGCGATCTCTTCCGGCACGCCGGCGCGGCGCATCGGATTGAGCTGCCCGATCTTGCCTTCGGCACCTTTGCTCCGCGCCCGATCGAACATCGGTGCCGTCATCCCCGTCTCGATCAAGCCTGGGCAGATCGCGTTGATCCGTACCCCGGTCCCGGCGAACGCGTCGGCGGCCGTTTGCACCAGTGAAATCACCCCGGCCTTGCTCGCACTATACGGCGGTCCTGCGGCGTTGGCGCGCAGGCCTGCGACCGAGGCTGTGCAGATGATGGAACCCCCGCCCGCCTCCACCATGTGCGGCGCCACTTTCTGGATCGCCAGGAACGGCCCGAGCAGGTTGACCCGCAGCACCTCCGTCCAGAGCGCCACGGTCAGTTCCAGGAACGGCACCAGACCGCCACTGATGCCCGCATTGGCATACATCACGTCGATCCGGCCCCATTCGGCGATGGCTTGAGCGACAAAGCCGGCTACATCGTCTTCGCGCCCCGCATCGGCCGCCACGCTCACCACGGTGCCGCCCGCGGTGGTAATCATGCCGGCGGTTTCGGCCAAGCCGTCCGCGCTGCGATCCACGATCATCACGCGCGCGCCCTCGGCGGCGAACAGGCAGGCGGTCGCACGCCCAATCCCACTGGCGCACCCCGTGACGATGGCTGTCTTGCCCGCCAAACGCCCGCTCATGCCGGCACCACGCGGCCGGCGCAGGGGCCGAATCCTGATCGGCCGAAGCGGCCGGCCAGGGTCACCTCGTCGCCATCCTCGAGGAAACGGCGCTCGACACCGCCGGGCAACGAGACCGGCTTGCGGCCGCCCTCGGTGATCTCCAGCAGGCTGCCCTGGGTGCCGGCGTCTGGGCCGGAGATGGTCCCGGTGCCGAACAGGTCGCCCGGCCGCAGATCGCAGCCGCCGCTGGTGTGGTGCGCGATGAATTGAGCTGCCGTCCAATACAGGTCCCGCGACGTGCCGCGCGACAAGACGTGCGCCGCTTGACCCGGCGTGCTCAGCGTGACTTCCAAGGCGATGTCCAACCCGCCTGCAGCCTGATCCGCTGGATCGGCCAAATACGCCATCGGCGCCGGGTCACCAGACGGGCGCGCCATCGCAGCGCAGCGGAACGGCTCAAGCGCCTCAGGTGTGACGATCCACGGGCTGATCGTGGTGCAGAAGTTCTTGGCCAGGAACGGGCCGAGCGGCTGGTATTCCCAACCCTGGATATCGCGCGCCGACCAGTCGTTCAGCAGGCAGAACCCGGCGATGTGCTCCGCGGCCTCGCCGATCGGGATCGGCTGGCCTTGCCGGTTGCCGGGGCCGATCCACACGCCAAGCTCCAGCTCGTAATCCAGGTTGCGGCACGGCCCGAAACTCGGCTCCGTCTCCTTGGCGGGCTTGCGCTGCCCGTTAGGCCTGCGAACCGGCGCGCCGCTGACGCGGACGGACGAAGAGCGGCCGTGATAGGCGATCGGCACATGCTTGTAGTTCGGCAGCAGCGGATTGTCCGGGCGGAACAGCCGGCCCGTGTTCGTGGCGTGATGGATGCCGGCGTAGAAATCGGTGTAGTCGCCGATCACGCAGGGCAGGTGCATGCGGCAGTCGGCCAGCGGGTGCAGCAACTCCGGACGGGCAGGGGCCGACGCCTCCAGCATCCGCCACGCCGCGCGGCGCAGCTCTTGGCGGGGGCCGCGACCCTCGGCCAGAAAGTCGTTCAATGACGCCATCGCCGGCATGAGGCCGGCGGACACCAGGTCCAGAACCGCATCGCCGATCGCTATGCCAGGCCGCGGCGGTCCGCCAGCAACGCTGACGATGCCGAGCGGCAGGTTCTGCAACGGGAAGTCGCCACTATCCGCACCGGGCGCCCAGCTTCGGCGTCCGGTATCGTGGGTGTCGTCCAGCGGCATGTGCCCCTCCCTGCGTTTTGCGGCGATGTTGCGGCTGCCGCGGCGATGCGTCCAGAGCCGGCCTGGAACCAGCCCACGGTCGAAACCGTTAGCACCGACCAAGCGGAGGAACCGGCAATGAGCGAGACAGAAGGGCTGCAGCCCCCTCAGTCGCAAGATCATCAGCCCGGCAGCGAGGCGGAGATGTCGCCCCGGCCGGACAGCATGATGCAGACCTATCGCGCGGCCGGACGGCTCATCGGCAAGGTGGCGCTGGTCACGGGCGGTGATTCCGGGATCGGAAGAGCCGTGGCGATCGGCTTCGCCAAGGAAGGTGCGGACGTCGCAATCTCCTGGCTGGACGAGCGGGAAGACGCCGCCGAAACGGTCGCGGCGATCGAAGCCGAAGGCCGGCAAGCGCTTTCCATTCCAGGCGATATCGGCAATCCGGATTTCTGCCGGGAGCTGACGCGGCAGGTCGTCGCCGAGTTCGGCCGCATCGACATCCTGGTGAACAATGCAGCGGAGCAGCATCTGCAGCCGGACTTCGAGCAGATCACCGATGCGCAGATCGAACGCACGTTCCGGACCAATATCTTCAGCCAGTTTTACCTGACGCGGGATTGCCTGCCGCACATGCAAGCCGGCAGCACGATCATCAACAGCACTTCCGTCACGGCCTATAAGGGCAGCCCCGCGCAGATCGATTACGCAGCCACCAAGGGCGCCATCGTCGCCTTCACGCGCAGCCTGGCTTTGGCGCTGATCAAGCGCGGCATCCGCGTCAATGCGGTGGCGCCCGGTCCGGTCTGGACGCCGCTGATCCCCGCCAGCTACGACGCGGAAAAGTCGGCGCATCATGGCGAGGCGGTGCCGATGGAGCGGCCTGGCCAGCCGGACGAGATCGCGCCAAGCTATATTTTCCTGGCGTCGGCAGATGCCAGCTACATGTCCGGCCAAGTGCTGCATCCAAACGGCGGCAGCGTGGTGAACGGCTAATTTAGGATCGCCCTATGTTCCATTTTCAGATGCCCGAACCGATCGTCCCGCCCGGCCAACCGCCCATGCCGCCGCCGCCCCTCGACGATCCGGACGGCTTGCCGCCGCCGCCCATCGATCTGCCGCCGCCAGGGAGCGACACCGACCCGCTCGCGCCGCCTCCTCCGATGGAGATGCGGCACTAGGGTGCGTGGATGAAATGTTCGCTGACTTCGGCCACGATCACGCCCAGTTTCTTGATCGTGTCGCGGTTCATCATCGATCCGTCATCCATGAGGTACATCCACTGATCCATCTCGACGTTCTTCAGACTGTTGCCGGGGTCGAGCGCTAGCACGAACCGCCAGTGGAACACGCGGCCCGCTGCGTCACCCGCCGCGGTGCCGACAACATCGTTGGCCGTTGCTTCGAAATGCGTTGGCGAAACCCTGCGCATGTGCCAGTCGCGGGTTTGATGGTCCGATCCTTCGGTGAGGTGCTGCACCATGTGCAGTCCGTCCGGTCCTTCGGCCTCGCCTTCGCAGTCTGTCGTGATCGCGCTGGTCGGATAGCCGGACCGGTTCTCCAGCACGCCCCAGGATGTCAGGTGCCCGGTGAAGAAACGGACCGGGTCCATCGCCGGGGCCGTCCCTGCGAATTGCTGAACGTTTGGCGACGAGCACGCCGCCAGTGCGAGCAGGGCTGGCACGCCCCACCAGCACCGCACCGCTGTCATGGCTCCGATGAGGGGCGCTCCGCATAGTAACTGCGAACCGCGGCGCTGCCTCGCTCGGGATCGCGAACGCCTTGTCTCGACCGCGTCTCGGCCGCTTCGGCTGTGGCGTGCTGCTCGGCCATCCTCTGCCAGCCTGCGGTACGCCACTCCTCAAGCCGCGCATCGAAGTTGATGGGATGGGACGCCTCCAGCAGTTCGACAACGCGCATGCGGGTTTCGATGGCCGGGTGCAGCACCAGCAATGCATGCCCGCGGCGCACGCCCTCGGCATAGCCGTGCACTTCGTCATCGGGCGCGAACAAGCCCTTCAGCGAGCCCAGCAGGCCGGTGTTGCCACCTTCGCTGTTGACGCCGGCATTGGCGCCATCCTCGGTATGGTCCGTGATGGTGGCATCGCCCGCCAGGTTTTCCGCCGCCAGCCGGTCGATGGCGGCCTGGGCGTCGGCGGCAGTCTCGAACATCACGACGATCTGGTCATCGTGCACGGACGGGTCATAGCGCCGGATCGTATGCACCGAACGATCGGCCAACGTGGCGCCCTGATCGCGGTCGAGCGGGGGCAATGTCATAGGGTCTGCTCCATGAAGTGGCAGGAGCAGACCAATACGGCCCGGCAGACGCCGGGTTCCTACTTGGCGAGCGGCAAGGCCCCGTTCGTCCAACCCACGGCATAGGCATAGGGCCCGTTCATGACGCGGACCTGCGACTTGCGTCCGCCACGCCCGGTCAGGATCGCCACGCGCGTCGGCTTGATGATGGTCTGGCAGGTTTCAATCGCTGAGCCGGCGCGAACTTTGCCGTGCTGCGCCAGGTCATCGAAATCGGTCTCGCTGGTGCAGAACGCGTCACCACGCTGCAAGAAAGACGGCAGTTCGGTCGCCTCTGCGTGCGATGCCACAGACATCAGAGCAACGAAGGAAGCAGCGGCGAGCAAGCGGGTCACTGGGTCATCTCCAAGCGTGAGATTAGTTTCGCACCTGTGGTCACGCCGCGCTAGCCCGGCGGCGGCGCAACGGCGTCGCCGGCAATGATTGGGTCAGCGGTTCATCCGGGCTGCCAAGGGCTGCGAGCAAGGCTGCCTTCAGGGTGATCAGCTTCCGCTCGTTCTCGACCTTCAGCCCGAACACGTCCTTCACGTAGAACACGTCCACCGCCCGCACCCCGTAGGTGGTCACGTGCGCGGACGCGATCTGAAGGCCTTGCGCGCTGATCGCGGCCGTCACGTCATGCAGCAGGCCGGGACGGTCGCGGCCGTTGACCTCGATGACCGTGTGCGTGTGGCTCGCCCGGTTATCGACGACCACCCGCGGCGGCACGTGGATGGCGCGCATGCGGCGCCCGATCAGTGCTTCACCCATCCGGCCGATCTCGACG
>CAZZVB010000070.1:0-19017 GCA_964657445.1 uncultured Burkholderiaceae bacterium
CTCGCCGCGCCCGACACGTTCGACGCCAACGGCGCGCTCACCAGCGGCGCCGCGGGCCTGGGCGCGATCACCTTCGCCGCCACCGGCAGCGCCGTCGCCACCCTGGCGCTGGAGGCGGCGGCGCAGCCGGCCTCGCCGACGACGCCGTTCGGCAACGCGCTGAACGACTTCGGCCTGAACTCGGTGCTCGACCTGCGCGGCCTCGCCGACGGGCAGGTCACCTACATGAACGGCACGCTGACCGTGACCGGCATCGCCACCACCAACGGCCTGCCGACCCCCAGGGTCGAGGCCTTCACCCTCACCAACCCCACCGCGACGAATTTCACCACGGTGTCCGACGGCGCCGGCGGCACCGACGTCGTTTGCTTCGCCGCCGGCACCCGCATCCGCGTCGTGCGCGACGGCGCGGAGGCGGACGTGGCGGTGGAGGCGCTGGCGCCGGGCGACCTCGCCGTCACCGCGTCCGGCGCCCGCCGCCCCATCCGCTGGCTCGGCCATCGCACGATCGACTGCCGCCGCCGTCCGCGGCCTCGTGAGGTCCGACCCGTGCGGATTGCCGCCCACGCCTTCGGCGAAGACCGCCCGGCGCGCGACCTGCGCGTCTCGCCCGGTCACGCGATCTGCATCGACATGCTCGGCGAAATCTTGATCCCGGCGCATGCGCTCATCGACGGCGTCACGATCGTGCAGGAGGACGTCGACAGCGTCACCTACTGGCACGTCGAGCTGGAGAGCCACGATATCCTCCTCGCCGACAACCTTCCCTGCGAGAGCTACCTCGAGATGGGCAACAGGGCCTTCTTCGCCGAGAGCGGCGTCGTCGCCCTCGCCGCGGCGCCCGATGCGCGCGTCGCGACGCACGCCGACTTCTGCCGCCCGTTTCACGCGGCGGGGCCGCTGGTCGACGCGGTGCGCGCGCGGCTGCGGCCATCGCGCGCCGGCTCGTCCCGCGACGGCACCGCGTCTATCCAAAGAATGGCCAGGGCGCCATGACATCGCGATCCCTGGGACCCGTCGAGACACGAGCAACCCAATGCAATGTCGCTAAACTATCACTTCATCTCGGGCTTGCCGCGCTCCGGCTCGACGCTCCTCGCGGCGATCCTGCGGCAGAACCCGCGGTTCCGGGCCGGAATGTCGTCGTCCCTGCTCCCGCTCGTCAGCTCGGCGATGAACGTCATGGCCGGCGAGGGACACGCGCTGATCCCGCCGCAGCGGCGCGAGGCCGTGCTGCAAGGGCTGTTCGCGTCCTGGGCCTTCGACGCCCCGCCCGGCGGTGTCGTGTTCGACACCAACCGGATGTGGACCGCGCGTCTGCCGGCGCTGCTCGCGCTGTTTCCCGGGGCAAAGCTCGTCTGCACGGTGCGCAGCGTCGCCGCGATCATGGATTCGATCGAGCGTCTGATGCGGGCGCATCCGCTTCTGCCCTCGCGCCTGTTCGGCGACGACGAGCGCGCCACCGTCTACACTCGCACCGACGCACTGTCGCAGCGCAATCGCCTCGTCGGCGGCCCGTGGACGGCGCTGAAAGAGGCGTTCTACGGCCCGGACGCCGACCATCTTCTCGTGGTGGACTACGAGTATCTCGCCCGGGCGCCGGCCAAGGTGATCGAGCTGATCTACGACTTCCTCGGCGAGCCGCCGTTTGCCCACGATTTCGAGACCATCGCCTACGACGAGCCGGGCTTCGACGACGAGCTGCGCATGCCGGGCCTGCACGCGGTGCGGCCAACGGTCAGCTTCGAGCCGCGCCGCTCGGTGCTGCCGCACGACCTATTCGAGAAATTCTCGGCGCAGAGCTTCTGGACGGAGGCGACGCCGAGCAAGGCAAACCTGATTTCGCCGCAAAAGGACGCGGCGACCGATCCAGGTTGAGGGCGATGGTATAGCAAATCTTATCGATGGGGGTACTTCGACATGACGACATTTACGGTGACCAGCAACGCCGACAGCGGCGACGGCACGCTCCGCAATGATCTCGCGGCGGCACAGAACGGCGATACGATCAACTTCGCCTCGAACGTCACAACGATCGATCTCGCTTCGACGCTGGCGATCACGACAGGCGTTACGATCGAGGGCCATCAGGGCGGCGGCATGGGCGCGCCCGGTGTCACGATCGACGGCCAAGGCAATGGAGCCGACTTCACGGTCTCTGCCCGCCAGGCGGCCACCATCGATGGTCTCACGATCGAAAATGGCACCACAACTCGTCTACAATCCGGTAATTATGGCGCCGCTGGCGGAATCTTGGACTATGGCACGCTGAACCTCAGCAACTCCGCCGTAGTGAACAATAGAGCGATCGGCTTGAACGGATACAGGGGAAGTTCTGTACACGGGGGCATCTACAGCGGGGGCGCTCCCGGCGGCCCCGCCGCGGGCGGCATCTACGTGGCCGGCGTGCTAAACCTCGGCCCCGGGAATGCTTTTGGCGGTAATTCCGCCGTCGGCGGGAACGGCGGAGCCGGTTCCTACAACTATGCCTACAAAAGTAAGGGAGGCGCCGGGGGCGCTGGAGGCTGGGCCGGCTGCTCGGCGAACAGCCCGGCACGTGCCGCCGGGCGGGGCGCCGGCTGCACTGGCGCGGGGCGCGGCTGTGGCGCCGGTTCCGCTTCGGCCGCATAGGCGGGCGCTGCCGAGTATGTGTAGGCGGGCGCCACCGGCGCCCCCATCAGACCCACCGGCGCCGCCGGTGCAGCCGCCGGAGCGGGCTGCAAGCCAGGGTGCATCATCGGCTGCGCCACCGTCATCGGCTGCGCCATGGCGATCGGGCCGCCACCGACGGCAACCAGGCGCGGGCGCTGGGCCTCGGCCTGCTGCTGCGACACCTGCGTGTCGATGCCCGTCGCCACGACGGAGACGCGCACCCGGCCAGCGAGGCTCTCATCGACCGCCGAGCCGAAGATGATGTTGGCATCGTCGGCCACTTCCTCGCGGATGCGGTTGGCGGCCTGATCCACCTCGAACAGGGTCATGTCGTCGCCGCCGGTGATGTTGATCAGCAGGCCGCGCGCGCCCGCCATCGACGTGTCTTCCAGCAGCGGGTTGCTGATCGCGGCCTCGGCGGCGCGAACGGCGCGGTTCTCGCCCTCCGCCTCCCCGGTGCCCATCATGGCCTTGCCCATCTCCGCCATCACGGTGCGGATGTCGGCGAAGTCGAGGTTCACCAGGCCCGGCGCCATCATCAGGTCGGTCACGCCGCGCACGCCCATGTATAGGACGTTGTCGGCCATCTTGAACGCTTCTTTCCAGCCCGTCCGCTCATTGGCAAGACGGAACAGGTTCTGGTTGGGGATGACGATCAGCGTGTCCACGTAGCTCTGCAGTTCGGCGATGCCGGCCTCGGCGGCCTTGGCGCGGCGCCCGCCCTCGAAGGTGAACGGCTTGGTGACCACGCCGACCGTCAGCACGCCCCGCTCGCGGGCCATGCGCGCGATCACGGGCGCAGCGCCGGTGCCGGTGCCGCCGCCCATGCCGGCGGTGATGAACACCATGTGGGCGCCCTCCAGGTGCCGGGCCAGTTCCTCGCTCGCTTCCTCCGCGGCGGCACGGCCGATCTCCGGCTTGGCGCCTGCGCCGAGGCCCTGCGTCAAATGCGGCCCAAGCTGGATGCGGCGGTCAGCCCGGCTATGCAAGAGCTGCTGGGCATCGGTGTTCGCGACCACGAAGTCCACACCCTGCAGGTTCAGCGAGATCATGTTGTCCACGGCATTGGTCCCGCCGCCGCCGACGCCGATGACGGTGATGCGCGGCGTGAAATCGGTGTGGAGCTGCTTCGGAATGGTCAGGTTGAGGGTCATGGCGTGCCTCCGTTGAATAGGGTGTTGAGGTATTCGCTGTGTGGGATCGCGGTCATCAGACCCGGTCCCGCAGGAAGGTGACGATGCGTCGGATCAGCCCGCCGGGCCGCTCCTCCGCGCCGAGGTCGAGGTCACTGAGCGCACGGCCTTCGCCAGCCGCCCACAGCAGCAGCCCGGCCGAAACGGCAAAGCCCGGCCCGGTCGCCGAATCCGGCAGACCGCGCAGGAACCGCGTCTCGGGGCGCCCCAGCCGGACCTGCCGGTTGAGGATCCGCCCGGCCATCTCGCGCGCACCGACGAGCTGGCTGGCGCCGCCGGTCAGCACGACGCGGCTCCCGGCGGCTCGGCCAAGGCCCGCGCCCTCCAGCCGGTCGCGCACCAGCTCGAACGTCTCCTCGAGCCGCGGCTTGATAATCGAGACCACCATCGAGCGCGGATATTTCGCATGGGCATGCTCGTCCTCCCCGACCATCGGCACGGTCAGCATCTCGCGTTCATCGTCCGGGCTGCCCTGCGCCGAGCCGTTCAGCGTCTTGACCCGCTCGGCGGCCGAAATGGTCGTGGAGAGCAGGCGGGCGATGTCGTTGGTCACGTGCTGGCCGCCGACCGGCAATTGCGCCGTGTGCAGCAATTGGCCTTCGGCAAACACCGCCATCCCCGTGGTGCCGGCGCCCATGTCGATGATGGTCGCCCCCAGTTCCCGCTCGTCCGCGACCAGCGTGGATAGGCCGGCCGCCATTGGGGCGGACACCAGTTCGGCGATGTCCAGTTCGGCCCGCGCCGCCGTCGCGCCGAGGTTGCGCAGCGCCATCGACATGGCGTCGATCACGTGCAGCCGTGCCGTCAGGGTCTCGCAGTGATGGCCGCGCGGGTCGGCGACACCGGTGGTCTCATCCACGTTGAAGGTGAGCGGCAGCGCATGGATCGTCTCGCGCCCCTCGCTGATGGCGCGCGCGCGGCCTTCCTGCACCACCCGGCGAATGTCGCTCTCGGTCACCGCGCGGCCGCCGACCGGCCACTGCACGTTGAACAGCCGGCTTTCCGGCGAGCCGCAGGTCAGGTTGACCGTGACCGAACGCAGCCGGTGGTCGCTCATGTCCTCGGCCTGCGCGACCGCCCCGCGAATGGCGCGCTCCGCCTCCTCGAGGTCGGTGATGCCGCCGCCACGCACGCCACGTCCGCGCTGCCAGCCCATGCCAAGCACACGGACGGAGTTGTCGGTCTCGGTGCGCCCGATCAGGCAGACCACCTTGTTGGTGCCGATGTCGAGCACGCCGAACGGTCCGGCCCGCAATGGCCGCGAACGCGCCGGCGGGTCGGGCGGCATGGGCGGGGCCAGTATGCGGCGGGACATGTCGTTCACGCCTTTTTCCCCGGTCCGGAGCTGGTTGCCGGGGCGGGTGTTGCAGCTTGGGCGCGGACGACGAGCCGGTCGGCCAACCGCATGTCCACGACCTGCAGCGGCCGGTCGAGCAGGGCATCGGCGGCCTGCAGCTCGGCCAGCCTGGCCAGCGCCTGCACCTCGGCCCCTTCGGGCAGCAGCACGTCGGTGCCGTTCTTCATCCGCAGGTTCCAGCGCCGCTCGCCGACCCGCACCGCCGCCATGACCCGCGGCTTCAGCGCCGGCTGCGCCGCGAGCGCATCCAGCAGCGCGGTGGCGGCTTGCGGCGCCCCGGCGCCGACGACGAGCGGCAATTCGCCGAACGCGGCCACGTCCTCGTTGGCGACGGTCTGCCCGTCACGGTCGATCAGCGTGAACTTGCCCTGGTTCTGCCAGATCGCGAACGGCCGCCGCTCCGTCAGGTTGACGACGAGCGTGCCGGGCAGGCGGCGTTCCACCGCCGCGTGCTCCACCCACGACAGGCTCTCGATGCGCGAGCGTGCACCGTCGAGCGAGAAGCCCAGCATGGAGTCGCCGCGATGCACGCCGAGTGCCGCGTTCAGCAGCACTTCCGGCGTGTTGCTGCGGCCCTCGATGACGATCTGCTCGACCCGCATGTTGATGGACGCCGCCATCGTATCGCGAACGCGCGCCAGCGTGCCGCCGGGCTTGACCGAGTGCAGCAGCAGGATACCCAGCAACACCACGCCGAAGCCGGCCAATCCCCAGACCGCCGGGCGCAGCAGCCGGCGCTGCCGGCGCAGCAACAGCTTCAAGCCGGACGGCCGCTTGGACACGTCCCGCGGCTGGCGCAGCGTTTCGCGCGGCCGGGTCACGCGCGGCATGCTGCGTGCTCCACCATCACGATGGTGGCCGGAGCCGCACTGGCCCGGGCCGTGAGCGTCACGCGCGGCATGCGGCGTGCTCCACCATCCAGGCGCAGAGTGCCGGGAACGACATGCCCACATGCGCGGCCTGCTCGGGCAGGAGCGAGGTCGGCGTGAGGCCCGGCTGCGTATTCACTTCCAGCAGCACGAGCCGGCCTGGCTCCCCGGCCGTGTCGTCGTAGCGCAGGTCGGCCCGCGTGGCGCCACGGCAGCCGAGCGCGCGGTGTGCCCGCAGCGCGATGTCCATGGCCTGGCTGAACGTGTCGGGATGCACCTTCGCCGGCAGCACGTGGGCGCTGCCGCCCGCGGCATACTTCGCGTCGTAATCATAGAAATCGTGGGAGGAGGTGATGTCCGTCACCGTCAGCGCACGGTCATGCATGACGGCCACAGTCAGCTCGCGGCCGGGGATGTATTCCTCCACCAGCGCGTGGTCGCCAAACCGCCAGGCCGACGCGATCTCGGCGCGGCGGTTGTCGCCCTGACGCAGGATCTGCACGCCGACCGACGAACCCTCGTTCACCGGCTTGACCACATAGGGCAGCGCGATCGGGTCGGCCTCTGCCAGTTCAGCCACGGGGACGACCCGGCCACCCGGCACCGGCAGCCCGGCAGCGGCGAACGCGGCCTTCGCCGCCTGCTTGTCCATCGCCAGCGCCGACGCCCGCACGCCGGAATGCGTGTACGGGATGCCCAGCCAGTCCAGCACGCCCTGGATCGTGCCGTCCTCGCCGTAGCGGCCATGCAGCGCGTTGAACACCACGTCCGGCGCCGGCGTCAGCGCGGCGATGATCGCGCCTAGATCGGGGCCGACCTCGATCGGGCGCACCTCGAACCCGGCCTCCATCAACGCCGCGATCACCTGCCGGCCGCTTTCCAGACTGACCTCGCGCTCGGCCGAGATGCCTCCGTACAGCACTGCGACGGTCTTCATGCGACCACCTCCGGCCGGCCGGCCGGGATGCCGATGCGCTTGATTTCCCACTCGAGCGTGACACCGCTCGCCGCGTGCACCCGGCGCCGCACTTCCTCGCCCAAGCCTTCCAGATCGGCTGCGGTGGCGCCCCCGGTGTTGAGCAGGAAGTTGCAATGTTTGTCGCTGACCTGCGCCCCGCCGCGCTGCAGCCCACGGCACCCGGCGCTGTCGATCAGCTCCCAAGCCTTCATGTCCGGCGGGTTGCGGAAGGTCGAGCCGCCGGTGCGGGCGCGCACGGGCTGCGTCGCCTCACGGCTGGCGCGGATCTCCGCCATGCGGGACGCGATCATCGCCGGGTCACCCGGGCGGGCATGGAAACGGGCGCGCACCACAACCGCACCCGGCGGCAACGCGGCGTGGCGATAGGCAAAGTGAAGGTCCGGCAGAGCGAGGCGCTGCACGCCGTCCGCAGTCGCGATCTCCGCCCAGTCCAGGCAGCCCGCCACGTCCCCGCCATAAGCGCCCGCGTTCATCGCGACCGCGCCGCCGACCGACCCGGGAATGCCCGACAGGAACTCCAGCCCGGTCAGCCCCGCTGCCGCCGCGTGCTCCGCCACCGTCGCATCCAGCGCCGCCGCCCCGGCAACGACGCCGTCGCGTTCGGCCGTGACGTCGCCGAACCCGCGCGCCAGCCGCACGACGACGCCGGTGACGCCGCCATCGCGGATGATGAGGTTGGATGCCGCACCGATCACCGTCAGCGGCGCATCCGGCGGCAGGCCCTGCAACAGCGTCACAAGGTCCGCCTTGCCGGCCGGCCGCACCAGCACCTCGGCCGGCCCGCCGACACGGAACCAGGTGGAGGCGCCGAGCGGGGCGTTGGCCTGCACGCGTCCCGCGAGCGCGGGAAGGCGGTCAACGAGATGGGTGACCTGCGCTGCGGTGATCATGCGCTGCGCCTCGTCCCGCCCTGCAGCTCCGCAAGCTGCGCCGGCAGTGCATTCGCCCACGCCGTGATGTTGCCCGCGCCGAGGCAGACCACCATGTCGCCCGACTTGGCGATGGCATGGATCATTTCCGCCAGGTGCTCCGGACCCGGCAGCGGCACCACGCTGCGGTGCCCGTTGGCGCGCAGCCCATCCACCAGCGCGTCCCGCGTCACACCTGGGATGGGCGCTTCGCCGGCCGCATAGACGTCGGCCACGATCACGGTGCCCGCCTCGTTCATGCAGGTGCAGAACTCGGGGAACAGCGATTGCAGCCGGCTGTAGCGATGCGGCTGCACAACCGCGATCACGTCGCGCGCGCCCGCCTGCCGCGCCGCCTTCAGCACGGCCATGATCTCCACCGGGTGGTGGCCGTAATCGTCGATGATGGTGATGCCGCCGCTCTCGCCCGTCTTGGTGAAGCGGCGCTTGACGCCCTTGAAGCTCAGCAACGCGCTCTTCAGCGTCGCCTCGTCGATCTCCATTTCGATCCCGATGGCGATCGCGGCCAGCGAGTTGGACACGTTGTGCTGCCCCAGCATCGGCAGCCGGAACGGCCCCATGCGACGCGAGCGGTTGCGCGCGCGGTCGGTGACCGACACCTCGAACGTGGCGCCCATGCGGTCCGACATCACCCGCTCGGCCCGGATGTCGGCCTGCGGGCTGAACCCGTAGGTGATGATCCGGCGGTCGGAGACGCGCGGGATCATCTGCTGCACCGCCGGGTGGTCGATGCACAGCACGGCGAACCCGTAGAACGGGATATTGCCCACGAACTGGTCGTAGCCAGCCGTCATCGCCTCCGCACTACCCCAGTGGTCCAGGTGCTCCGGGTCCATGTTGGTGACGACGGCGATCACCGACGGCAGGCGCAGGAAGCTGCCGTCACTCTCGTCCGCCTCCACCACCATCCAGTCGCCTTCGCCCAGCCGCGTGTTGCTGCCGTAGGCGTTGACGATGCCGCCGTTGATCACGGTGGGGTCCAGGTGGGCGGCCTCCAGCACGCTCGCGACCATCGACGTGGTCGTCGTCTTGCCGTGGGTGCCGCCGATCGCGATGGACCAGCGCAGCCGCATCAGCTCGGCCAGCATTTCCGCCCGCCGCACCACGGGGATCAGCCGGCCCCGCGCCGCCACCACTTCGGGGTTGTCGCGCTTGACCGCGGTGGAGGTGACGACGACCTGAGCGGTGCCGAGATTGGCCGCGTCATGCCCCACCGCAACGGGGATGCCGTTCTCCCGCAGTCGGCGCACGTTCGCCGAGTCGGCGATGTCGCTGCCCTGCACCGAGTAGCCGAGGTTGTGCAGCACCTCCGCGATGCCGGACATGCCGATGCCGCCGATGCCGACGAAATGGATCGTTCCCACCCCGACCGGAAGCGCCCTCATGCCGCCACCCGCGCATGCGCAAGCACCAGGTCGGCCAACCGCGCCGCCGCGTCCGGCCTGGCGACGGTGCGCGCGGCCACTCCGGCACGGGCAAGGGCATCAGGGTCGGCCAGCAGGCCGGCAAGGCGTTGCGGCAGGCTATCGATCTGTGTCTGAGGGATCATCCAGGCCCCGCCGGCTTGCGTCAGCGCGCGCGCATTGGCGGTCTGGTGGTCGTCGATCGCGCCCGGCAGCGGCACCAGGATCGCAGGCCGGCCGGACACCGCCAGCTCGGCCACCGTCGAGGCGCCGGCCCGCGCGATGACGAGGTCCGCTTGCGCGAGCAGGTCCGGCACGTTGCTGAAGAAGCTCGCCAGCGTGGCGTTGATACCCGCTGTGGCATAGGCCGCGGTCACACGCTCGAGGTCCTCGGCGCGGCATTGTTGCGTCACTCTGACGCGACTGCGGAGGCTCTCCGGCAATGCGGCCACAGCGTCCGGCACGGCGTCACTGAACACGCGCGCGCCGAGCGAACCGCCGAGGATCAAGAGGTTGAAGCGACCGTCACGGCCGGGGTTGACGGCGTCTAGGAAGGCCGGGCGAACCGGATTGCCGGTGACGGAGGTCGGAACGCCCGCTGGAACGCGGGCGGTATTCGCAAACGACAATGCCAGCGCCTTGGCGCGCTTCGCCAGCATCCGGTTCGCGCGGCCAAGCACCGCGTTCTGCTCGTGCAGCAACACCGGCGGCGCGTCCCGCATCAGCCGCGTCGCCAGCACCGGCGCCACTGTTGGGTAGCCGCCGAAGCCCACGATCGCGGCAGCGTCGATCCTGCCGAGGATCGCGCGGGCCTGCAGCGCACCGGCCGCCAGGCTGCCGACCGCGCCAACCCCACGCCGCAGCCCGCGCCCGGCAATGCCGGCGCCACGCAGGACGAACACCTCGCGCCCGGCAAAGCTCTCGGGCAGCTTCGCCGCAGCCCGAGCATCCGTCATCAGCGCGACCCGGTGCCCGCGCGACACCAATTCCATCGCCAGCGCTTCGGCGGGGAAGAAGTGCCCGCCCGTCCCGCCCGCCGCGATCACGATCGGCCGCACCGCCGGGCCCCTCATGGCACGTCCCCGTGGTGGCGCCGCCGGGTCAGCGCCAGCAGCATGCCCATGCCGAGCGCCACCGCCAGCACCGATGACCCGCCGTAGCTGACGAAGGGCAGCGTCATGCCCTTGGTCGGAATCAGATGCAGGCTGCTGGCCATGTTCACGAACGCCTGCAGCCCGAAGCTCGCGACCAAGCCAGACGACGCCAGGATGACGAACTCGTCGCTTTCCGACAGCAGGCGCAACAGGCCGCGCATGACGATGAAGGCAAAGATGGTGAGCACCGCCAGGCACACGATCATGCCGAACTCCTCGCCCATCACGGCGAAGACGAAGTCGGCATGGGCGTCAGGCAGCACGTCCTTGACCCGGCCCTCGCCTGGGCCACGCCCCAGCAGGCCGCCATTGCCGAACGCCTCGAGCGCCTTGTCCACCTGGTAGCTGTCGCCAACGGCCGGGTTCATGAAGCGCTCGACCCGGCTGCGCACATGCGGGAAGAACGCGTAGGCGCCCACGCCTGACCCGGCCATGACCGCCGCGCCCACGCCGACGAAGAACAGGTTCAAGCCGCTTACGAAAAGCTGGGCGAAGAACACCACCGAAACCACGGCGAGCATGCCGATATCGGGCTGGCTCTTCAGCAGGAGCAAAATCAGCGCGAACACGCCGAACGCGATCGCCATCCCGGGGAAGCCGCGGGTGCGCCGGCCCTCGGCCAGCAGCCAGGCCGCCACCACGGCGAAGCACGGCTTGAGGAATTCGCTCGGCTGCAGCGACATGCCCGGCAGTGCGATCCAGCGCCGCGCGCCCTTGATCTCGACGCCCTTAAACAAGGTCAGCGCGGTCAGCAGCAGCGCGATCACGCAGCCAGCCATGGCAAGCCGCCGGATGCCCTTGGGCGACATCAGCGACACGCCGATGATCACCCCGGACGCCGCCATCAGGAAGAACACCTGCTTCAGGATGAAGGCGTCGCGGCTCACATGGATGCGCTCGGCGACCGCCGGGCTTGCCGCCAGCATCATCACGTAGCCGAACCCGATCAGCACCGCCAAAGCCAGCAGGGTCAGCCGGTCAACCGTCCACCACCAGCGGCCCAGGGTCGAGGTGTCGGCGCGCGAAAGGCCGGCCATCAGTGCGCAAGCCCCGCAAGGCCACGCGCCAGCTCGGCGAAGCGGCGTCCGCGCGCCTCGAAGCCGCTGAATTGGTCGAACGAGGCGCAGGCTGGCGAGAGCAGCACGACGTCGGCGCCAAGCCGTTTGGCGGCATCCCGTGCCGCAGGCACAGCCCGCTCCAGCGTGCCGGCGACTTCATACGGCACTCCACCCATATCGGCGGCGAGCGCCGTCGCGTCACGCCCGATCAGGAAGGCATGCGCGATGCGGCCGAAGAACGGCGCCAGCGGCGCGACGCCGCCTGCCTTGCTGACGCCGCCGGCGATCCAGACGATCCGGCCGTAGCAGCCAAGCGCCCGGGCCGCGGCGTCCGCATTGGTCGCCTTGCTGTCGTCCACGTAGGGAATGCCGTCCACGGTCGCGACGTGCTGCTGCCGGTGCGGCAGGCCGGGGAAGCTGCGGATGCCGGCTGCCAGGGCGCCGCGGCCGATGCCGAAGTGCAGCGCGACCGCCGAGGCGGCCGCCGCATTCTGCGCGTTATGGTTGCCGGGGAGCGCTGGCGCCTCCGCCATCGCCAGGATCGGCCCGGTCGAATCACGCAGATCGGCGCCATCAAACCAGATGTCGGCCGGGTGCTCGCCGGACACGGTGATGGCCGCGAACTCCGCCGCCATGGCGCGGCTCGGGCCATCGTCGGTGCCGACGACAGCAAGGTCACCGAACGCCTGCCGGGCGAAGATCGCTCGCTTGGCGGCGGCGTAGCCAGCCATGTCGCCGTGCCGGTCCAGATGGTCGGGGCTGAGGTTGAGCATCACAGCCGCATCGAAACGCAGCGATCCGAGTCGCTCCAACATATAGGAGGACATCTCCAAAACGTACAATCCGTTGTGGTCGAGCAGTGGCAGAGACAACGCAGCCGGCCCAAGATTGCCCCCCGCTGCGACGCTGCGGCCGGCCGTGGCGAGGATGTGTGCGACCAGCGCTGTGGTGGTGGATTTGCCGTTCGTGCCGGTGATGCCGACGAAGCGTGCCCGCGACCCGGCGGCACGCACCGCCTGATACAGCAGCTCCGCATCGCTCCAAACCGCCACGCCTTTGGCTAACGCCGCAGCCGCGGTGGGGTGGGCGGCCGGCAGCAGGTGCGGGATGCCCGGCGAGAGGATCAGCGCGTCGTAGCTGGCAATGTCCGGAGCGGGGTCTCGCAGGGTGAGCCGCGCAAGCCCCTCTCCCTTTTTGAAGTCCTCTCCCACAGGCAGAGGGACAAGAGCAGCCCGCGTCGCCTCGTTATCATCCCACGCCACGACCTCCGCCCCCATGGCGGCAAGCGCCCGCGCGGCCGGCATCCCATTACGGCCGAGACCCAGAACCGCATAGCGGCGGCCTGCGAACAGATCAGCCGGCCACATCATCGGATCTTCAAGGTGGCCAGACCCACCAGTGCCAGGATCATCGAGACGATCCAGAACCGGATCACGATGGTCGGCTCCGCCCAGCCTTTCTTCTCGAAATGGTGGTGCAGCGGCGCCATCAGGAACACCCGGCGTCCGGTGCGTTTGAACCAGAAGACCTGGATGATCACCGACACCGTCTCGACGACGAACAGCCCGCCCACGATCGACAGGACGATCTCGTGCTTGGTCGCCACCGCGACCGCGCCCAGCGCGCCGCCGAGCGCCAGGCTCCCCGTGTCGCCCATGAAGACCGCGGCAGGAGGCGCGTTGAACCACAGGAAGCCCAGCCCGGCGCCGATCAGCGCGGCCAGGAATACCATCAGCTCGCCCACGCCGGGCACGGGATTGAGCTGCAGGTAGTCCGCGAACACGCGGTTGCCGACCAGGTAGGCGATCAGCGCGAAGACCGCGCAAGCGATGATGGTCGGCACGATGGCCAGCCCGTCCAGCCCGTCGGTCAGGTTCACCGCGTTGGACGCGCCCAGCATGACGACCATGCCGACCAGCGGGAACGCATAGCCGAACGGGATCAGCACGTCCTTGAACACCGGGATCGTGAGCCCGGTGCCCAGCGCGCCGCGGGTCAGCCAACTCATCCACGCCGCTGCCACAAGCCCGATCACGAGCTGCGCCACCAGCTTGCCGCGGGCCGAAACGCCTTTGGTGTTGCGGCGGGACAGCTTGAGGAAGTCGTCCACGAAGCCCACGCCGCCATAGCCGAAGGTGACCAGCAGCACCGCCCAGACATACCCGTTGGCCAGGTTGCCCCAGACCAGGACGGAACAGCCCATGGCGAGCAGCATCAGCACGCCGCCCATCGTCGGCGTGCCCTTCTTCTCGATCAGATGGCGCTCTGGCCCGTCGAGCCGGATCGGCTGGCCGCCACGCTGCACCGATTTCAACCAGCGGATGATCACCGGGCCGAGCACGAAGGCGATCACCAGCGCCGTCAGGCAGGACGCGCCGGCGCGGAACGTGATGTAGCGGATCAGGTTGAACAGCGAGACCTGATCCGCATACGGACGCGTCAGCAGCAGCAGCATCAGCCAGGGCCTTGCAACGCAGCGTCTTCCATGGCGCGAACGACGATCGCCATGCGGCTGCCGAGGCTCCCCTTGACGAGGACCGAGTCGCCTGCCCCTGCTTCGCTCGCCACGACCAGCGCCAAGGTCTTGCTGTCCGACGTGTGGGCGCCCCGCAATGCCGAGGGCACGGCGTCATACAGGGCGCGCATGAGCGGCCCGCAGGTGAACAGTATATCGGCCGCATCCGACACCGACGGCGCCAGGGCCGCGTGCTCGTCCACGCCCATCGTGCCCAGCTCGAGCATATCGCCGAGGACGGCGATCCGGCGGCCCGGCATGGTGCGCAGCACGCTGAGCGCGGCGCGGACCGAGGCGCTGTTGGCATTGTAGCTCTCGTCCAGCAGCTTCACCCCATTCGCCAGTTCCCGGCGCAGGCCCCGCCCAGGACCGGCCCGGAACCCGGCCATCGCAGCCGCGCCATCGACGCCCACTGCATTCGCCGCATTCAGCGCAGCCAGCGCGTTCAGCACCATGTGCTGGCCGGGCGCGTTCACCCGGAATCGGACCGTCCGATGTTCGAACTGCGCGACGACGTCCGTGCCTTCGCTGTCGGGATGCATCTCGACGATCTGCGCCAGCCCGAACGTGTCGGTCCGGGTTGCGCGGACGGCCAAGCGGGTCAGCATCGGGCTGTCCGCCGGCAGGATGGCAAGGCCGCCTGGCAAAAGCCCGTCGCCAATCGCGCTCTTTTCGTCGGCAATGGCGTCCATGCTGCCGAAGTTGCCGATATGCGCTGCCTCGACGGCCGTGATGAGCGCCACGTCCGGCCGGACGAGCTTGGACAAGGGGCTGATTTCGCCCGGGTGGTTGGTGCCCACCTCGGCAACACAATACTCCGCGTCCAGCGGCAGCCGGGCCAGGGTGATCGGAACGCCCCATTGATTGTTGTAGGACGCAGGGGAGACGTGGGTCTTGCCTGCCGCGGACAGGATGACCCGCAACATCTCCTTCGTCGTGGTCTTGCCCACGCTGCCGGTGACCGCGATCATCCGGCCCTTGAACCGCGCGCGGGCGAACCGGCCCAGATCCCACAGGCCGTCGTACGTGTCATGGACCAGCAGCGTGTTGCCGGGCAGGTCCTTATGCACCATCGCGCCCGCCGCACCCTTGGCGAGCGCCTCCGCCACGTGGTTGTGGCCGTCGCCGGTCGCGCTCTCGAGTGCGACGAAAAGGTCGCCGGGTGCCAACGTGCGGGTGTCGATGGAAATCCCGGTGGCGTCGAACGGCGCGCGCATCGCGCCGGCGGTGGCGCTGCCGAGGTCTTCCGCGCTCCAGATCATGCAGCACCGGCCAGGTCACGCACTGTGGCGGCGTCATCGAACGGGAGCGTCACGCCGGCGATGGTCTGGCCCGTCTCGTGACCCTTGCCCGCCACGGCGAGCACGTCGCCGGGCTGTAGATCGTTCAACGCCGCGGCGATCGCTTCAGCCCGGTCGCCGATTTCGAGTGCGCCGGGGCAGGCGGCCAGGATGGCGCTCCGGATGGCAGCGGGATCCTCGCCGCGGGGATTGTCATCCGTGACGATCACCCTGTCTGCCAGCCGGTTCGCGGCGTCACCCATCAGCGGCCGCTTGCCACGGTCCCGGTCGCCGCCGGCCCCGAACACGACGTGCAGCCGTCCGGCGGTGTGCGGGCGCAGCGCCAGCAGCAGCCGCTCCAGCGCGTCCGGCGTGTGGGCGTAATCCACATACACGGCCGCACCGTTGGGCAGCGTGGCGGCCAGCTCCATCCGGCCTCGCACGCCGTGCAGCGCCGGAAGGCGGTCGATCGCGCCTGCCTCTCCCACAGCGTGCGCCAAGGCTGCCGCCAGGAGTGCGTTGTCCGCCTGGAAGCGCCCCGGCAGTGCCAGATCGGCGCTGCGCCGGACGCCACCGATCATGAAGTCCAGGTGCTGGCCGCCGGCATAGGGCCTTGCGCCCAGCAGCCGGATGGCATCGCCGTCCTCACCGACGAAGCCGAGCTTCAGTGCCCGGGCCGCGGCAACATCGCGCAGCGCCCGCACGCTCTCTGCATCGAGCGCCGTGGAGGCGATGGCCGGTGCGCCCGCGGGCAGCAGATCGGTGAACAAGCGCAGCTTGGCGGCACGATAGGCTGCCATACCGCCATGGTAATCCAGGTGGTCGCGCGTGAGATTGGTGAAGCCGCCAGCCGCCAGCCGCACACCATCAAGCCGGAACTGGTCCAGCCCGTGCGAGGACGCTTCGAGCGCCGCAAAACGCACGCCCTCGCGCGCCAGCTCGGCCATAGTCTGCGCAAGCGCCACCGGGTCAGGCGTGGTCAGCCCACCGCCGCCAGGGCGGCCCGGCGCAATCACACCCAGCGTGCCGAGGCTGGCCGATGGCCGGCCGGCCGCCATGATCTGGCGCAGGAAGTCGGCCGTGCTGGTCTTCCCGTTCGTGCCGGTGATCGCCACGACCGTGTCCGGCTGCGCGCCCGCCTTGGCCGCTGCCATCCTGGCCAGCGCGCGGCGCGGCTCGGCATCCTGTATCAAAGGCCGTGGCGGCACGCCGGCCGGCCATTCCGTCCCGAGCGGCGCCAGCACGGCGACAGCGCCCCGCTCCACCGCATCGGCGATGAAGCGCCTGCCGTCATGCGCCGCACCCGGCAGCGCCGCGAACAGGAAGCCCGGCGCCACCGCGCGGCTGTCAGCCGTCATGCCGGTGATCGCCAACCCGCGCAGCCAGTCCGGGGGAACCCCCGGCGCGCTTGTCCCGCTCCGCCGCATCATGTCAGTGAGCAGCAACTTGGGTGCCGAGGCTCGCCTCGTGCCGCAACTGGTCGGGCGTGCGCAGCACCGGTTGGGTCCGCGGCGCGGACGCCGCCGGCACCGGGCCGTCCCGCCGGGGCGCATTGGCGACCGGCTCACTCGCAGCGGCATTCGGCGCATTCAGCGGCGTGGAGGGCGGCACGAAATCCAGCGGGCCGGCCCAATGCGAGACGTAGCCTTTGGCCGGCGCCATCGGGATGCCGAGTGCGACGGTCAAAGCCGGCATGTCGGCGATATCCGGCAACAAGCCGAGCATCGGGGCGATCTTGGCGATCACCCGCCCGGCCGCAGGCGCGCTGACGGCGCCGGCGGTCGAGTAGCCGCCGGTGCTCTTGTTGCCATGCGGCTCGTCCAGCATGAAATAGACGGCATAGCGCGGCGCATTCATCGGAAAGACGCTCATGAACGCGCTGACGTTCGTATGCTTCTTATAGCCGTGGGCGCCGATCTTCTCGGCCGTGCCAGTCTTGCCGCCGACGAAGTAGCCGGGGATGTCGGCGGGCTTGCCATAGCCGTCGGTCACCACCAGGCGCATCAGCTTGCGGATGGTGTCGCTGGTCTGCTGGGCCATGATGCGCGTGCCGACCCGCGGGTTTGATCCGGGTTCCTGCGCCAGCAGCGTGGGGCGCAGCAGCACGCCGCCATTGGCCAGCGTCGCTGTGCCACGCACCACATGCAGCGGACTGACCGCGATGCCATGGCCGAAGCCGATCGTCAGGTTAGCGGCCTCCCCCCAATTGGCGACGGACGGAAAGATGGGCCTGCCTGCCTCGGGCAGTTCGATCCCGATGCGGTCGAACATGCCCATGTTGCCCAGCCAATTACGCTGCCGTTCCGAACCCACCGATTGGGCGATGTGGGCGGCGCCGAGGTTGGACGAATAGGCCAGCACCTCGGGCAGGGCAAGGAAGCGGTGCTTGCCCTCGAAATCCGTGATCGTGAACCGGCCGATGTGGATGTCGTGCGCGGCGTCATACGCGTTCCACAACTGGGCCGCGCCGGTATCCAACGCCATTGCAGCCGTCTGCAGTTTGAACGTGCTGCCGGGCTCATACATGCCGGTGACCGCGCGGTTGAAGCGGTCTTCCGGCGGGGCCCGCGCAGCGAGGTTGGCGTCGTAGTCCGGCAGGCTGACCATCGCGATCACCTCCCCGGTCCGCACGTCCATGACGATCCCGCAGCCGCCGATCGCGGTGAACTCCTCGATCGACTTGGACAGCTCGTCACGCAGGATGCCCTGCACCCGCACGTCGATAGACAGGCGCAGCGGCTCCGGATCCTCGCGCAGCCGGTCGTCGAAGTATTTCTCCACCCCGGCGATCCCGTGGCTGTCCACGTCCACCCCGCCCAGCACCTGGGCCGCCACCCGTCCCTGCGGGTATTTGCGGCGCTCGCCGTTCTGGAAATAAATGCCGGGGATGCCGAGCGAGTTGATCGCCACCTGCTCCTTCGGCGTGACCTGCCGGGTCAGATAGACAAACTGCTTGGCGGAGGCGAGCCGGGCACGGACGGCCTCTTCGTCGAGCTTGGGCAGCACGAGTTTCAGCTTATGGGCGACGTCTGCCGGGTCGATCATTTCCTTTGGGTTGGCATAGACGCCGGCGGTGGGCAGCGACACGGCCAGGATCTGGCCGTTGCGGTCCACAATGTCCGCCCGCCCGTGCTGCGTGGCCGTGACGGAGGACATATCCCCGTCGCCGCTGCCGTCCGCGACAGCCGCCGGGTCGGGCACATGCGCCACGACGGCGGGCAGCTTCGGCAGCATCGGGAAGATCACCGTCGCGCTCGACAGCTTCGCCGCCACCGCGCCGAACAGCAGCATGAAGCCCCCAGCCGCTAACAGCAGGCGGGAGCGTGTCTTTTCCAGCGCGGCACGGCGCAGGAGGTCGGGCGCGGTGACGCGCACGTTCTCCATCAGCGGTGTGGCGCCTTGGCGAGGCGTCCCGCGCCGATGCGTGGGCGGCGGCGGGGCGTCCGAAGGGGGCGGCCCGTTCATCGAGCGTTGGTGTAACCCGACGAGACCGGGACCGGCGCGGCCAGATAGCTGCGCGGCATGCCCAAGGCCGAGCCGACAAACGGCGCCGATTCTGCCGCACTCGCAGTCTGCACGGTCGGTGCATGGATCACTACGGGTGCCGGCGAGTAGGCGGGCATGACCG
>CAZZVB010000071.1:0-3858 GCA_964657445.1 uncultured Burkholderiaceae bacterium
GGCCCTGACGCTCGGGCTGTTCTACATGGCGGTGTATGCGCGGCTGACCCGCAGCGCGATGCTGGACGTCGCCGGGGAGGATTTCGTCAAAACCGCCCGAGCCAAGGGCGTGCCGGAAGGCCGCATTCTGCGCCGGCACATCCTGCGCAACGCCCTGCTGCCCGTCGTGACCTTGGCGGGCATCCAGGCCGGCCAGTTGATCGGCGGCTCGGTGCTGGTGGAGACGGTGTTCGCCTGGCCGGGCATAGGCCGGCTCGCCTTCGACGCGCTGCTGGCGCGGGACTACCAGGTGCTGCTGGGCGTGTTTCTGACGACGTCGATCCTGGTGCTGGTCTTCAACCTGCTGACCGACTTGCTGTATTTCGTCATCGACCCGCGCATGCAGGCAGCATGAGGCTGTTCCTACGCGCCTTCGCCCGCAATCGCGGCGCGGTGGTGGGATTGCTGATCCTGCTGATCGTCGGCGTCGTTGCGGCAACGGCGCCGCTGCTGTTCCCGTTTTCACCGTGGGACATGCAGGGCGCGCCGTTCGCGCCGCCGGGTGAGGAGGGCTTCCTGCTCGGCTCCGACAGCTTGGGGCGGGACGTGGCGGCCGACATCGCATACGGCACGCAGGTGTCGCTGTTGATCGGCGCAGTGTCCACAGCCGCCGCGCTGATTCTGGGCGTCGTGCTGGGCGCCGTTGCGGGCTATGCCGGCGGGGTCATCGACGACGCGATCATGCGGCTGACCGAGTTCTTCCAGACCGTGCCATCCTTCGTGCTGGCTGTGGTGCTGGTGGCGATCTTCACGCCAAGCCTGTATTCCATCGTCGCCGCCATCGCCATCGTGTCGTGGCCGCCGGTGACACGGGTGGTCCGGGCCGAGTTCATGAGCCTGCGCACGCGAGAGTTCGTTCAGGCGGCGGAAGTGCTGGGCCGCTCGCGCGGTGCGATCATCTTCCGCGAAATCCTGCCGAACGCGCTGTCGCCGATCATTGTGCTAGCCAGCCTGATGGTCGCCAGCGCCATCTTGCTCGAATCCGCACTGTCGGTCCTCGGCCTCGGCGATCCGAACCTGATGTCCTGGGGGTTCATGATTGGCGCCGGGCGCAGCGTGATCCGGCTGGCCTGGTGGATGAGCGTGTTCCCCGGCGTCGCCATCTTTCTGACGGTGCTGGCGCTGAACCTGGTGGGGGAGGGGCTGAACGACGCGTTGAACCCCCGCCTGGCCCGGCGCCGGTGAGCCTGCTCGACATCAAGGGCCTGACCGTCTCGCTACCCGCCGGGGCTGACCGCGCGTTCGCGGTGGAGGATGTGTCGTTCCACCTCGATCCGGGCGAGATCCTCTGCATCGTCGGCGAAAGCGGGTCGGGCAAATCGGTCTCTGCGGCGGCACTGACCGGGCTGCTGCCGCCCGGGCTGGCAGTGAAAGCGGGAACGATTGGGTTCGAGGGGCGGGACCTGCGCGGAGCGTCGGCGGCCGAGATGCGGGCCTTGCGTGGCGCTCGGATCGGGACCGTGTTCCAGGAGCCGATGACCGCGCTCAATCCGCTGATGCGCGTGCAGGACCAGGTGGCCGAGGTTATGCAGGTGCATGGCAGGCCGGTGGGCCGCCGAGTGCTGGAGCTGCTGGAGGCCGTGGGCTTGCCGGACCCGGCGCGTATCGCCCGGGCCTATCCGCACGCCTTGTCCGGCGGGCAGCGGCAGCGCGTGATGATCGCGACCGCGTTGGCGCTGGAACCGGCGATCCTGATTGCGGACGAGCCGACCACCGCGCTCGACGTCACGACCCAGAAGCAGATTTTGGCGCTGATCCGCGACATCCAGCGGCGGCGCGGCACCGGCGTACTATTCATCACGCACGATTTCGGGGTGGTGGCGGAGATCGCGGACCGCGTCGCCGTCATGCAGCGCGGCCGGATCGTGGAGCAGGGCGCCGCCGCCGCCGTGCTGAACGCGCCGCAGCACCCGTATAGCCGCGCGCTGATCGCCGCCGTCCCGCACCGTAACCCGGCAGTGCGTGCCGAAGCGACAGGCGAGCCGGTGCTGGAATTGGCGGGTGTCGGCAAGACCTACCGCTCGCGCAGCCTGTTCGGCGGCGGTCGGACCGTGACCGCGGTGCAGTCGGCGTCCCTGCAGATCCGCCGTGGCGAGACGCTGGGGCTGGTGGGGGAAAGCGGATCGGGCAAGAGCACTCTGGCGCGCTGCGTGGTGCGGCTGATCAAGGCCGATGAGGGCCGCATCGAGTTCGGCGGCACCGATCTGGCGCCGCTGTCGCGTGCCGCCTGGAAGCCTTATCGCAAGCGCGTGCAGATGGTGTTCCAGGACCCGTTCGCTTCGCTCAACCCGCGCCGCCGTGTCGGCGATATTCTGATCGAGGGCCCGGTCGCGCATGGCACGCCTCGGCGCGAAGCTCGGGCGCGTGCGGCGGAGCTGCTGGCGCTGGTGCAGTTGGATCCGGGTGCGGCCGGTCGCTTCCCTCACGAATTCAGCGGCGGCCAGCGCCAGCGCATCGGCATCGCCCGCGCGCTCGCAATGCAGCCGGAGCTGCTGATCGCGGACGAGCCGGTGTCGGCGCTTGACGTGTCGGTGCAGGCGCAAATCCTCGCCTTGCTGGAGGATTTGCGGGTTAGGCTTGGCCTTACCATGCTGTTCATCACGCACGATCTTCGCGTCGCGGCGCAAATATGCGATCGGGTGGCGGTGATGCGGCGGGGCGTGATCGTGGAGCAGGGACCGACTGCGGCCTTGTTCGCCAACCCGGCGCATGATTACACGCGCGCGCTGTTGGACAGCGTGCCGGGGCGGGGGTGGACGCCGCCGGTTAGCTAAATCCGCCACCCACGCGGCACATGCGCCCCGTGGAACACGAGCCATCCCGCAGCCACGCAAAACGAGAGAACGATCAGCGGCTCGGCCGGTGACCCGGTGCGGCACAGCGGCACGCCCCAGGTCCGCCGCAACGGCCAGGCCAAGCGTAACCCCGCCGGCGTCAGCATATCGGCCCCCAGGTGCGAGAGGTAGCCCAGCGCCAGCGCCGACACGATGCCGGGCGCGTAACCGGCTCGGCCCAGCACCATCACCAGCCCGACGAGGGCCAGCGCCGAATGGGTGATTCCGCGATGGCCCAGCACCTTGGCCATCGCAGTGGAAACCGGCCTGGCCCGGCGGCCGACCCACGACTTTGGATGATCCAAATCCGGCAACAGTGATCCGGCAACGGCGAGGCCGAGGTAAAGCGGATCAAGCCTGGCATGATGGAGGAAGGGCGCGACAATCATCCAGCTCGCCCCTCCGATCGCCACATGTGACCGGGCCATCATGGTGAGGTAGCGAGGGTTGCTCCCCTAGGCCGCCCGCACCCAAACCGCCGTATCGTGGAACACCGCGCCGTCGTTCGGAGCAGCCGGCTCCGCGCTGATCAGGGCGTTGATGCCGATGCCGCCGTTGAAATCGCCGCCCGGCCAGACGCTTTCCACCACCACCACGCCAGGCTGCATGCCCGGCGCCACGCGGGCGTGCAGGGAGACGACGCCCTGATCGTTGCCAACATTCACCGTGTCCCCTTCGGTCACGCCTAAGCGGGACGCGTCCTCCGGATGCAGCATCACGCTCGGGCGCAGCTCGCGTTTGCGGGACCCGGTGGTTTCCGAGAACGTCGAGTTCAGGAACTGCCTGGCTGGGGCGGCGACCATGCGGAACGGGTGCTGCTCGGTCGCTGCGTCCGTCGCGTCCCACTGGTCGGGCAGGCTTGGCATGCCGGCGCCGCGGCCAAGCGAGGCCCAGTCGGCGGCGAAGCGGAAGCGGCCGTCCGGGTGGCCGAAGCCGTCGAGGAAATGCGCCGCCTCGAACGGTTCCTGCGCGTCGATCCAGCGTT
>CAZZVB010000071.1:3958-18865 GCA_964657445.1 uncultured Burkholderiaceae bacterium
GTCGGCCAGGCGGGCGGTGTCGGTCAGGAACTGGTCGTGCACGGCGACGAACAGATCCTCCCGCAGCAGCCCGGCGCGCACGCGGTGGCTGTCGGGTCCGGTGGCCGCGATGTTGGTGCTCTGGATCAGCATCGCGTGGACCTGCGGACCGTCGCCCAGCGCGCGGCGGTCCCCGGTCAGGATCGGGCCGATGCGGCTCATGTCCAGCTCGCGGGTACTCAGGTCCTTACGGTCCAGCGCCTCGATCAGCGTCTTGTCCCAATGATAGATGGCGCGGCTGTTCCAGAATGCGCCGCCGCCTTCGTGTGCCCAGGCGCCGGTGACCGTCGGCAGGCAGGTGACGGCGTGCAGGCTAGTGGCGCCGTTGCGGCTGCGGGTGAAGCCGTAGCCGACGCGGATGTAGGCGCGCTTGGTGCGGCCATATAGCGCGGCGAACGCCTCGATCTCCGCCACGGACAGCCCGGTGATGCCAGCGGCCCAATCCGGGGAGCGGGTGGCCAGATGGGCTTCCAGCGCCGCCGGGTCATCGGCGTAGCGGTCCATGTAGGCGCGATCCGCATAGCCGTCGCGGAAGGCCACGTGCATGACGGCGCAGGCGAGCGCCGCGTCAGTGCCGGGCCGTACTGCAAGATGCATGTCGGCCGCCGCGGCGGTGCCGGTGCGGTAGGGGTCGATCACGACGACCTTGGCGCCACGCTCCTTGCGGGCCCGGGTGATGTGGGCCATCGCGTTGACCTGGGTCGCGACCGGATTGCCGCCCCAGACGACGATCAGGTCGCTCTGCGTCATCTCTCGCGGGTCGGGGCCGGAGATGCGGCCTACCCCGGCCGTCCAACCCGCCGTGGCGATGGCGGTGCAGATGGTGGATTTCCGCCGCGAGTAGCCCATTACGTGCGTCAGCCGCTGCAGCCCGTCACGGTTGACCAGCCCCATCGTGCCGGCAGAGTTGTAAGGCCAGACCGCCAACGGGCCGTGATCGGCCGCCGTGGCCTTGAACGCCGCAGCGATGCGGTCCAGCGCGTCGTCCCAGGTGATGCGGCGGAACTCGCCGCTGCCCTTCGGGCCGACGCGCTCCAGCGGGTAGAGTAAGCGGTCAGCGTGGTGGATACGCTCGGCGTAGCGGGAAACCTTGGCGCAGATCACGCCCGCGGTGTAGGAGTTATCGGCACCGCGAACGGCCCCGATCCGCTTGCCGTCAACCACCTCCACATCCAGCGCGCAGGTGGAGGGGCAGTCATGCGGGCAGACCGAGCTGCGGGTGGCGGAACCGGTGGGGAGCGGCATATCCATCCCCGAACGCTGCCACGCCGGCGGTCATTCTGGAAGATATATCGCAGCAGCGCTGTCCAATTTGGTATCGTCGCCCGCGAAGGAGGCACCACGATGAACACTTCGACCCCACGGGTGCTGTCCGGCGCAGAGGTCCGAGCCATGTCGGTCCGGTCTGATTGGCTGGGCGCAGCGCAGATGGCGTTCCATGTCGCGATGATCGCAGGCGCGGGCTGGCTGACTGCCGTGTCCGGTCCGTTGACCATCCTGCCCGCGCTGGTGCTGCTCGGGGTGGCACAGTCCACGCTGTTCGCCCCGGTGCATGAGACGATGCATCTGACGGCATTCCGCAACCGCCGGGTCAACGCCGTGGTGGGCTGGCTGTCGGCGAGCCCCTCGCTGCTGAATTGGCATTTTTATGCCGTCTTCCACCTCGCCCATCACCGCTTCACGCAGGACCCAGAGCGTGATCCGGAACTGAACCCCCGCCCGCCGGCCAACCTGAACGGCTACGTCATGCGCGTGCTGGCGGTAAACTACTGGCGCTTGAGGGCCAAGGTGATCCGCGATTGCTGGCGCGGCGACCTGTCCGGCTACCCCTACGTGCCCGCCGGATCCCAGGCGCAGGTGCTCGCCAGCGTCCGCTGGATGTGCGTGTTCGTCGCGGCCGTGGCGATCGGGTCTGTCCTAATCTGGGGCTGGTGGGCGCCGCTGCTGTTCTGGGTCTTACCGCAACTGATCGGTCAGATGTTCCTGCGGCTGTATCTGTTAACCGAGCACACCGGCTGCGAGGAAACGCCCAATGGGCTGGTGAACACCCGCACGACGCTGACCAACGCGGCGATGCGGCTGGTGATGTGGAATATGAGCTACCACGCGGAGCACCACCTCTACCCGTCCATCCCGTTCCACCGCCTGCCTGCCGCGCACCAGGCGGTGCGCAACCGGCTGGGCGTGCTGCAGGACGGCTACGCCCGCTGGCACGCCGGCTACTTGCGGAGCGTTGCGGGCCGGTCCTGACCGGCCGCCCCCGCCGAGCCGGAATGCAGACCGCCCGCTGGGGCCTCTTCGCCGCCGGGTTCGGCGCACTGCTCAACCTGTATGCGCCCCAGGCGATCTTGCCGACCCTGGCGGCCGACTTCCACGCCACCCCGGTCGAGGTCGGGCTCACCATTTCCGCCACCACGATGGCGGTCGCCCTGTTCGGGCCGTTCGCCGGGGCGGTGGCAGACCGGCTCGGGCGCAAGCGGGTGATCGTCACCTCCCTGCTGCTGCTCGCAGTGCCGACCTTGCTGTGCGGGCTGGCGCAGACGCTGACACAGCTGGTGTTGCTGCGCTTTCTACAGGGCCTGTTCATGCCGGCAATCTTCGCGGGCGCGCTCGGCTACGTAGGCGAGGCCTACGCCAAGGCGGAAGTAGGCCGCGCCATGTCGATCTACATCACGGCGACGGTCAGCGGCGGGTTCGCCGGCCGCTTCATCGGCGGCGCGGCTGCGAGCCTGGCAGACTGGCACTGGTCCTTCGTGGCCCTGGCGGTGCTGGACGCGGCGGCGAGCCTGACAGTGTGGCGTCTGCTGCCGGACACCGGCGCGCGCGGCGCCAAGGTCAGCATCGGGCAGACCCTCACATCGATTTTCGCCCATCTGAAGGATCGCCGGCTGGTCTCGGCCTACCTGGTCGGGTTCAACGTGCTATTCGGGCTGGTGACGATGTTCACCTACGTGAACTTCTACCTGTCAGCGCCACCGTTCAGCCTGCGCCCAGGCCAGCTGGGTCTGGTGTTCTGCGTCTATCTCGTCGGCATTGGCGTGACGCCGAGTGCCGGGTGGTGGATCGACCGGCTGGGGCAGGGGCGCATGCTGCTGACAGCAACGGCGGTCGCGGCCGCTGGGTGCGCGATCACGCTGGTGCCTGCGCTGTGGGCGGTGATCGCCGGGCTCGCGGTGTTCTGCTCCGGCGCGTTCATCTGCCAGTCGGCCGCGACCAGCTATGTCGGCCTGGTGGCCGGCGCGAACCGATCCTCCGCTGCGGGCATGTATCTGACGTTCTTCTATGTGGGCGGCGCGGCCGGCGCCGTGCTGCCGGGGCTTGCCTGGGCCCGCGGTGGCTGGCCGGCCTGCGTGGCGGTTGCGATCCTGGTCCAGGCGCTGATGGCTGCCATCGCGATCACCCTGCAGCGGCGTTAGGGCCCTTAAACGAGGTGAGTCCGGCCTTCGCTAAAGCTGGATGACGCCGATCCGCGCAGCGTGCGCCACAGCGTCGGTGCGCCCGGTCGCGTCCAGCTTATCGATCACCGATCCAACGTGGAACTTCGCCGTGTGCGGCGAGATGCCGAGCCGGCGCGCGATCGTCTTGTTGGACGCCCCTTCCGCCAGCAATGCCAGCACCTCGAACTCGCGCTGCGTCAGGGCGCTGTCGGGCAAGGCCTCCGGCTTAGGATCGGCCATAGCGACATCCGCCGCCTCGCCATCCTTGACCAGCCGGACATCCGGCATACTGGCCAGCAGCTGCACCAAACGCTCCGCAAGGGCAGGATCGCTCACCGTCACCGCGACCAGGAGCGGCGCTGCGCTCACCCCTGGTCCCGTGCGCCGATTGTCAGGGCGACCTCGGCCGGCTGCCCGCCGCGGCTGAGCGACAGGGTCACCGCCTTGCCGACGCTGGACGGGCCGAGGATCAGCTGCAGGTCCCGCATGCCGCGCAACGCCTGGCCATCGCTGGCAAGCACCACGTCACCCTGCCGGATGTCCGCGGCGGCGCCGGGGCCCTTCGGGTCGATGCTCATCACCATCAGCCCGGTGCCGCCGTCCGCCAGCCGGACCTGTTGCAAGCCGAGCCCGAGATAGCCGCGCATGATCCGGCCTTCGGCCGCCAGCATCGCCGCCACGCGCTCGATCGTTGCGGCGGGGATCGCGAGCGCCCGGCGCTGCGGCCCGAACACGGCCATGCCGAAGGCGCGCCCGGCCGCATCCAGCACGACGCCGCCCTCCGCGACCCGCTGCATCCGCAGATCGAGCTCGATACGGGCGGCGATCTCGCCCCCGCGCAGGCTGCGCCACGCTGGCCCGGCGAAGGACACGATGCCGAGCGAGGCGACCGCGCCGCCATCCTTTGCCCCCACGGCCATGCAAAGGGCGCCGGCGAACGGTGTGGCCGGGACGAGTGCCATGGCTGGCGTGTCTGCCTCGATCCGCAGCACGGCGACGTCCGTCGAGGGATCACGCCCGGCGATGCTGGCTGCGATGGTCTTGCCGCCGGGCAGGGTCACCGCGACCTCACCATCCTCCGCCAGCGCTTCGTCGGCGGTCACGACCAAGCCGGGCCGCCAGACGAAACCGCTGGACCGGGCGCGGTGGGAGCGCACGGCGACGATGTTGGCCGCAGCGCCGGCGACCGCTTGCGATAGCGCGCCGGAAAACGCCTGCAGGTCCGAGAAGCTGTCTGGCATGTCTTGCCTCCTGATGTCGGAAGCAATGTGAGTGCTGACGGCCAGACATGCACCTGCCCGGACGGGCAGGCGGTCGCTAGGTCAGGATGCCCGCATGCGCTGCGCCAGGTTCTCGCCGATCATGACGCATGTGAAATGCAGATTAGCGCGGCAGTCCGATGGCATGATGGAGGCGTCGCAGACCCGCAGGCCGCTCACCCCGCGGACGCGCAGATCGGGATCGACGACGCCGCGCGGGTCCTCATGGGCGGTCATCCGGCACGTGCCTGCGGCGTGCTGGATATCGCCGGCCTCGGTCAGCAGCAGTTCGTCGAGCGCGTCGTCCGGCAAGGCGCCGGCTGCTCGCGGCGTGTAGCGGCTTTCCCCAAGCCGTACGCCGGCGCACAGGGCGGACACCGCGGGCTGCGCACACAGGTCCGCCAATCGGCGTACCGCATCCCGCATGCGAAGCCGGTCGCGCGGGTCGGCCAGCATGTTTTCCTCGATCACCGGGTCCATGTCCGGATCGGCCGATTGCAGGAACAGCTCCCCGCGGGAGAACGCGTCGTACAGCCCAGCGCCGATCGCCCCTGCGATGCCAAGCGCCGAAGGCGTGGCGCCGGCGCGGTGATTATAGGCAATCAGGATCATGTCACGCTCTCCGCCGCCACCGAGGCCGCTGCTGTAGGTGACGCAGCAATTGGTGTGGCGCGCATCGGCGTCGGTCGCGCGGTATTCCGGCTTGAGATCGAGCGTCGCGCGGACGACCGGATGGTCCATGAAGTTGCGCCCGACGGCGTCATTCTCCTGCAGCACGGCGATGCCAAGGCGGCGCAGGGCCGTGGCCGGGCCGATCCCGGACCGTAGCAGGATCGCGGGCGAGTGGATCGCCCCCGCGGCGAGCACGATGTCCTGGGCGTGGATTTCCTGCCACTCGCCACGTCCGAACCGCACGCGGACGCCGGTGGCGCGGCGGCCTTCGAACACCACTTTGTCCACAAGGGCTTCGCCGCGGATGTCTAAATTGGGGCGGCTGCGGGCTGGCTCGAGATAGGCGTCATTGGTGGTGACCCGGCGGCCATTGCGGCTGTTGATCGGGTTGCAGGAAATACCTTCTCCGTCGGGCGCGTTCAGATCAGCCTTCCACGGGTAACCGCATGCGAGCGCCGCGTCGCGCAGCGCCAAATCCACCGGGCCCCATTGGGCAAGCGGCGCGCGGAACACCGGCAGCGGGCCGCCGCGGCGGATACCGGGGCCTGGGCTGGTTTCGGGATCGTCTTCGATGCGGTCGAAGATCGGCATCACGTCCTCGGACGCCCAGCCTTCGCAGCCGGCTTCCGCCCAATTGTCGAAGGCGGCCGGCACGCCCCGGATGGCGATCTGCGCGTTGACGGTCGAACTGCCGCCCAGCGCACGTCCGCGCCAATAGAACCGCGGCTGCTGGGTGGCGGTGCGCCGCGCCATCAGCCCCGGCCACTGCCATTCCGCCTGATGCGCCGGGTCATTCATGAAGGGGATGATATTGGCCGAGCGCAGCGCGTGCGGCGCGTCTGCCGCCCGCCAGTCGCGTCCTGCCTCCAGCAATAGCACCCGGCGGCCCGGATCTTCCGACAGCCGCGCCGCCAACGGCGCGCCGGCCGACCCGGCACCGACGACGATGACATCGTACACCGTCATTTCACGAACGCGCAGCCGCCTTCCTGCATAGGACGGAACGCCTCGCTTCCCTTGATCGTCGCGACAAGCTCATACAGGTCGTATTTGCCCTTGCTCTCCGCCGGAGTCTTCACACGAAAGCGGTACATGTCGTGGACGGCGCGGCCATCGGCGCGCAGCGTGACGTCACCGAACAGCGTATCCGGCATAGGTGTAGCCTTCATCTTGGCCACCACCTGCGCACCATCGATCGTACCGGCGTCGCGCGCGGCGCGCAAATAGGCCAGTGTCGTGGAATAGACGCCCGCGTGGTCCTCGGTTGGCATGCGGCCGCCCATCACGGCAGCGAACCGCTTGCTCCAGGCGCGGGTCTTGTCGTTTAGGTCCCAATAGAACGCCTCGGTCAAGATCAGTCCCTTGGCGACCGGCAAGCCCATCGACACGACGTCGGAGAACTGCACGAACAGGGCGGCCGGTTTCAGCTTGCCTTCAAGCCCGAATTCACTGGCCTGCTTCAGGGCGTTGACCAGATCGGCGCCGGTGCTGGCCAGAGCAAGCACGTTGGCGCCGGAGCTTTGCGCCTCCAGCAGCGGCCCGGCGAAGTCGGTGGTGCCGAGCGGGTTGCGGCTGGCGCCGGCGACCTTGCCGCCAGCGGCCTTCAGGGCCGCCGTCGCATCCCCCTCCAGCGACAGCCCGAGCACGTAGTTGACCGTGAGGAAATACCAATCGTTGAGGCCCTGCGGCACGATGCTGGCCACCATGCTCTTGCCTTGCGCCCATGTGTCGCTGACCCATTGCACGGTGGTCGGCTGGCACGCCTTGCCGGAGATGTCCGAACTCATCGAACTGGACGCAAGCGCCGCACGGTTGTGGTCCTTGGCGATCCCGATGACCGAGAGCGCGACGCCCGAGTTGGGAAGATCGACGATCGCGGCGACGTCCTTCTGGTCGAGCCACTCGCGCGCGATGGTCGATCCGACGTCGGGCTTGTTCAGGTGGTCGGCGGAGATGACCTCGACCTGCAATCCGCCGCTTTCGGGCGCGAAATCCTCGACTGCCAGCTTTGCCGCCGCGACGGAGCCAGCACCGACCTGGTCGGAGAACGGTCCGCTCATATCCGTCAGCACGCCGATACGGATCTTGTTGCCGGGGATTTCGGCGCGCAGCGGCCCGGTGCAGAGCATGAGGCCGGCGGCGAACGGGAGGACGATACGCAGCATGGTTGGGTTCCTGGAAGGCTCAGAGGAGTTCGAAATACTCGCTGTGTTCCCACTCTGTCGTTTCGGATAGATAGCGGTCAATTTCGGCCTCCTTGAGGCGGGTGAGGTAGTCAATGAAGACCTGGCCGAACGCATCGGCGAAGCACGCGTCTGCCCTCAACGCCGCCAGCGCCTGCATCAGGCTGCGCGGCAGCAATGGCGCCCCATCCTCATACGGCGCGCTGGACGGCGGACCTGGGTCGAGCGCGCGGTCGATCCCGTCCAACCCGGCGGCGATCTGCGAGGCCATGGCGAGGTAAGGATTGGCGCCGGGCTCGCCGACGCGGTTTTCGATGCGCGTCGCCGGGTCACCGGGCGCCCCTAGCACGCGCACCATCCCGCCGCGGTTGTCCACTGCCCAGCACGCCCGCGTCGGGGCATTGCTGAACGGCCGGTAGCGCTTGTAGCCATTGATCGTCGGCGTGGTGAACGCGCAAGCCGCCGAGGCATGGGCCAGGATGCCACCTAGATAGGCCATCCCTAAATCACTTAGCATCCCGTCATGGCTCGCAAACGCATTTCCAGATGCGTCACGAAGGGACTGGTGCAGGTGCCAGCCGCTGGATACCGCGCTGGGCAGGCGGGGGCGCGACATGAAGCTGGCGACGGCGCCGTTGCGCTGGCACGTCTGCTTCACCGCGGAGCGCACCAGGATCATCATGTCGGCCGGCGCCAGCCCCGTTGCCGGCCCGAACGTCAGCTCGACCTGGCTCGGCCCGAACTCGACCTCCAGCGTGCGCAGCGGCAGGCCGAGGCCTTGCAGGGCCGCGCGCAGCGTTTCCAGCAGCGGGTCCAGTTCGTCGTAACGCAGTTCGGTCAGGTATTGATAGCCGGGGTTCAGCATATGGCGCGGGCCAGGCTTGCCATCCGCGTCCGGCGCCCCTGCGCGCAGGATGTGGCATTCGAGTTCGATGCCGGCCATGAATTCAAGACCGCGGGCGGTCAATCGCTCGATCTGGGCGGCCAGCAAGCCCCGGGTGGAGAGCGGCATCGGTTCGCCGCCGGGGAAGAACAGGTCGCACAGCAGCCACCCGGTATGCGGCGCCCATGGCAGGATCTTGAAGGTCAGCGGGTCGGGCAGCATGACCATGTCGGCCGCACCTTGCAGCGCCGCCATGCCGAAGCCGCCGCCGGGGGTGAATACGGGGAACGCGGTCTTTCCAGAGAGGTCCTTCAGCAGCAGCGTCGTCGTGGCGTTCGCCCCTTGCCGCAGCAGGCGGATGGCCTCGGCGGCCACCAGCGTCTTGCCGCGCAGCACGCCGTGCGCATCGGCGAAGGCAAAGCGGACGACCCCCAAATTCTGCTGGCTGATCTCTGCCTCGACGCGGTTGGCGGCTTCGTGCTGCTCCGCGGTCCAGGCCTGGGTGCGCGCAGCGAAGCACTCCACCGACGGTCAGGCGTGGGTCAGGGCGGGCGCATGCAGCACGGCGTTCCAGGATGCGGCTTGCCGGCGCTGGCTGTCCTGCTGCTGCCAGTACTCCTGCCAACCCGTGCCCGGGCCGATCGCATCGATCGAGCCGGGGCCACGCACGTGGCCGGCACCCACGGTCAGCAAAGGCGGGCGGCCCTCGGCCACGTCGCGGATTGCACGCACCAGCAGGCGGCGGTAGGCGGCAATAGCCTTGTCGCTGGCGCCAAGATTTTCTTTGGTGCGGTCCTGGATCGGACCCATGGACTCGACCGCCCACTGATCGTGCACGTTGATGTCGTCGCCCATGCCGGTATAGGTGCTGGTGTGCTGCTCGTGCGGGTCAAACCCATAGTCATTGCGCCGGTTCACACGCGGAATGTAGTCGGGCAGGTCATACAGCTTCAATCGCTGGGCGCGCATCTGCGCCTTGTCCACCGGATGGGTGAAGCTGGTGAAGATCGCATACCAATAGCAATGCGTGTCATCGACCGGCACGTGCCATTGCGTGATCGTCATCTCCTTGCTCATCGGGATGACGAAGGCATGCGGAAACACCATGTTGGTGACCCGGATGTGCGTCTCGCTGTCATTCAAACGGCGCAACGCCGCGATCCGCAGGCCATACTCGGTCGTTTCGACTTCGATCTCCGGCCGTCCGTATTCGCGAAGGATCTTGGTCATCGGCATGTCGGCGCCCATGGTGGCGCCGCGGAACTGTTTGCCATAGGACTGGGACGTATCTTCGTCTTCGAAGAAGCGGTGCAGATAGGATGCGTGCGCCGGGTCGATGCCGACTTCCAGCGCCTGCAGCCAGTTGCACTCGATCAAGCCCTTGAAGGCGAAGGTGTAGGCGGACGGTGCGGCGAAACAGTCGAAGGACGGCAGTTCCGGCGGCTCGTCGTCGCCCATGTAGGCAAACACGATGCCGTTCGCCTCGCGGCAGCGATAGGCGCGCTGGCGGACGGATCGGCAGAACTGGCTGCCGGCGGGTTCGGCCGGCTGCTCCAGGCAGGCGCCGCCTGCGTCGAACAGCCAGCCGTGGAATGGGCAGCGCAGCCCGCCATCCTCCGCCCGGCCATACGAAAGATCGGCGCCGCGGTGCGCGCAGTGACGGTCGAGCAGGCCGTATCGCCCGGCCGGGTCGCGGAACATCACCAGATCCTCGCCCAGCAGGCGGACCCGGCGCACCGGGCGGATGCCGTCGAACTCGTCCGTCAGAGCGGCGGGCTGCCAGTATTTTCGCATGAACGCGCCGAGCGGGGTGCCGGGTCCAGACAGCGTGATCAGATCATTTCGCTCGGCCGACAGCATTCGCCCTGGTTCCGTTGCGTCCGTTGCCGTTTTACAGTGGCCGAGCGGAAAGCGGCGTGCAAGCGGCTGGGTGTCGCAGGCAATTAGGTGCGCCCATGCAAGGCGGCGGGTTGTATCCGCCTTACGGTATCGCCGGGTCGAAGTGCTTTTTCAAATCTCCCCAGCAGTTCATGTAGTCCTGCTGCAGCTCCGCCAGGCCGGCCGCGTAGGCGGTGACGCGCTGGGCGTAGCGGGTCTCGAACATGAACGCCAAGGTGCCGGCGAGCTTATGGGGCTTCAGCTCGGCATTGCTGGCGCCTTCGAACGCACTCATGTCCGGGCCGTGCGGCAACATGCTGTTGTGCAGGCTGATGCCGCCAGGTGCGAAGCCGCCGCCGGTCTTGGCGTCGTACACGCCGTAGATCAGGCCCATGAACTCACTCATGATGTTCATGTGATACCAGGGCGGGCGGAACGTGTTCTCCGCCACCAGCCAGCGCTCCGGGAAGATTACGAAGTCCAGGTTGGCCGTGCCCGGCGTGTCCGATGGCGAGGTCAGCACGGTGAAGATCGACGGGTCGGCGTGGTCGAACAGGACCGGGCCGACCGGGGAGAAGCGGCGCAGATCGTATTTATAGGGTGCGTAGTTGCCGTGCCAGGCGACCACGTCTAGCGGCGAATGCGCCAGTTCCGTCGCCCACAGATTGCCGCCCCACTTCACATACATCACGGTCTTGCCGTCATGATCCTCGTAGGCGGCGTGCGGGGTCTGGAAGTCACGCGGGTTGGCGAGGCAGTTGGCGCCGATCGGGCCGCGTTCCGGCAAGGTCAGGCCGCCGCCGTAATTCTCGCACACGTAGCCGCGCGCCGGGCCGTCCGGCAGTTCGACCGAGATCTTCACGCCGCGCGGGATGACGACGATTTCACCTGGGATCGCGTCGATGACGCCGAACTCGGTGCGGACCCGTAGCGCGCCCTGCTGCAGAACGATCAGCATCTCGCCATCGGCGTTGTAAAACACCTCGTCCTGCATGGACCGCGTCGCGACATACACGTGGGCGGCGATGCCGGCCTGGGTCGCGGCGTCGCCCGCCGTGGTGATGGTGCGCATGCCCTGGATGAACGACAGGCTCTCGCCCGGCAGCGGGATGGGATTCCAGCGCAGCGGCGCGATCGGCATTTCGTGTTCGGTGCAGGGGGCGGTGCGCCACAACCCGATATCGGCCTTTGCGAACCGCCCCCAATGCTGCACGGTCGGGCGGATGCGGTAGAGCCACGTGCGCTCATTGCTGGCGCGCGGGGCAGTGAACGGGGACCCGCTGAGCTGTTCGGCATACAGCCCGTATGGGCAGCGTTGCGGCGAGTTGCGGCCGACTGGCAAAGCGCCGGGCAGCGCCTCGGTCTCGAACCCGTTGCCGAAGCCGGACATGTAGGCGGGTGCGGTCTGCCCTGTGCTCGAGATCATGTTCATGGCGCACCTCCGGCTGATGGGGTTATGGCCGATCTTTGGCGGATAAGTATCATCTCCCTTCCGGCGTTTGTTGACAAAGGTTCACTCCAGGTCGCACCGGTGTTGGCTGTCCGTGAGGGCGCGATCGTGGCAAGATCGGCGGCATGACCATCGGCATTCTCGTGACTGGCACCCCTCCTGACTCGCTGATCGATAAGTGGGGCACTTACGACAGCATGATCCGCACCATGCTCGGCCCCGATCGCGCCTACCGGGTCTATGATGTGCAAGCCGGCGTGCTGCCCGCCGCGCCTGAAGAGTGCAGCGCTTACGTGGTCACCGGTTCCTCCGCGGGCGTGCACGATGGGCTGCCGTGGATTCCGCCCCTGCTGGACTTCCTACGGGCGGTGCGGGGCCGGGCGAAACTGATCGGGATTTGCTTCGGCCATCAGGCGATGGCGGTGGCGTATGGCGGCGAAGTGGCCAGGTCCGATAAGGGCTGGGGCCTCGGCCTTCACCGCTACGAGATCGTTGAGCCGCCACCCGGCATGGTGGACCCGCGCGGCGTTGCCATTCCGGCCTTCCACCAGGATCAGGTGGTGAAGGTCCCGCCCGGCGCGCGCGTGCTGGCGAGCAGCGATTTCACCCCGTTCGCCGTGCTCGGCTACGACGATGACACCTTGTCCATCCAGGGCCATCCGGAGTTCAGCCCCCACTTCTCCGCAGCCTTGATCCAGGCGGAGCAGGACATCTACGGGCCAGCCGCAGCCCCGGCTCTGCTATCGCTGCTGCAGCCGGACGACTGCGCCCGGTCTGCCGACTGGCTGCGCCAGTTCGTGGACGGCGGCGGCCTCGACAACCCTGGATAAGAAACCCCGCGACGACGGATCGCGAGTTATGCCTACCGGTGGAAATCCCAAACCGGCGGCTCGGCCAGGAACTGCGCCTGCGCGCGGGAAATACCGATATCGCTGAGTGAGCGGTCGTCCAGTTCGGCAAGCTGGCGCCGGGTCTGCGCATCGGCATACGCGGCGCGGAACGTCGTCCAGGCAAACGCCAGCCGGTCGCGTAGGGTAGGCCGCGCCGCGGCAGAACGGAACTTGGTGGTGGTCTGAGACATGGTCGCCTCCTCTGATGGCAAGCGAACCATGAACGCGGCCAGGGGATAACGGAAACCAATTGTCCTGATCGCCGAAATCAGTAATGTTGATGCATGGACACTGCACCTGCCATCGATCCCGCTCTCTTGCGCGCCTTCGCCTATATTGCCGAAGAAGGCAGCTTCACCCGCGCCGCAGAGCGGGTGGGGCGTACCCAGTCCGCCGTCTCCATGCAGGTGCAGCGGCTCGAATTGCTGCTCGGGCAGACGCTGCTGCTGCGGGGCAAAGGCGGCGCCGTGCACCTGACCAGCCACGGCCGCTATCTGCTGGAGCGGTCACGCGAAGTGCTGGCACTGAATGACGAGATCTGGAGCGCCTTCCGCACACCGTCGGTGCAGGGAACCGTCCGTCTCGGCACGCCGGATGACTACGCGATGCGCTATCTGCCCGGCGTGCTGCGCCGGTTCGCGATGTCCCACCCGGCCGTCGATGTGGAGGTGCTTTGCGCGCCTTCGCACGAAGTCGTGGAGCACCTGCGCGACGGCCACCTGGACCTGACGCTCTGCTCGGATGGACACAAGCCGAAGGGGTGGGAGACGGTGCTGCTGTGGGAGGGACCGCTGCGCTGGATCGGCTCCTCCCGGCACGCGTCGCACCGCATGGACCCTCTGCCGCTCGCCCTAGCTATGGAAAGCCATGGCTGCACCTGGCGCCGCCACGCGTTGCGCGCGCTGGAGCAGGCAGGCCGGCGTTACCGGGTCGCCTACACCAGTGCTTCGCTCGCGGGCACGCATGCCCCGGTGCTGGCCGGGTTGGCAGTGACGATCTCCAACGTGACATGGGTGCCCGAAGGCCTGCGCTTGCTGCCGCCGGGCGAACTCCCCGCGTTGCCGTCATCGCAGATCCACCTGCTCAAGGGGCGCAACCCGGCCCAGCCCGTGACAGACGTGCTCGCGGCGCATATTGCAGCGACCTTCGAGGAAGAGATGCGCCGGCCCAGCGAGGCGGCGTAGCGACCGGGGAGACACCGTATGCGCATCGTCGATGTCCGCGAGGTCACGGCGCCGATCGCGTCGTCGATCGCCAACGCCTACATCGACTTCTCGAAAATGACGCTGTCGCTGGTCGCCGTGGTGACCGATGTGGTGCGCAACGGACGCCCCGTCGTGGGCTACGGCTTCAATTCCAACGGCCGTTACGGCCAGGGCGGGCTGATCCGCGAACGCTTCGCCCCGCGCCTGCGGGAGGCTGACCCGGCGGCGCTGTTGAACGATGCCGGCGACAACCTGGACCCGGACCGGATCTGGGCCGCGTTGATGAAGAACGAGAAACCCGGCGGCCATGGCGAGCGGTCGGTCGCCGTTGGCACCATCGACATGGCGGTTTGGGACGCCGTCGCCAAGATCGCAGAAAAGCCGCTGTTCCGGCTGCTCGCCGAGCGCCATGGCCGCCAGGCTGACCCGCGCGTGTTCGTCTATGCGGCCGGTGGCTATTATTACCCCGGCAAGGGCGTCGAGCAGCTTCGCACCGAGATGCGCAGCTACCTGGACCGTGGCTACACCGTGGTGAAGATGAAAATCGGCAACGGCATCGCCGAGGACCGCCCGCGGCTCGAAGGCGTGCTGAAGGAGCTGGACGGCAAGGCCCAGCTCGCGGTGGACGCCAACGGGCGGCTGACCCTGGAGGACGCCATCGCCTACGCCAAGATGCTGCGCGACTATCCGCTGTTCTGGTATGAGGAAGCCGGCGACCCGCTGGATTTCGCGCTGCAGGCCGCGCTCGCGGAGTTCTATCCAGGTCCGATGGCCACGGGCGAGAACCTGTTCAGCCACCAGGACGCACGCAACCTGCTGCGCTACGGCGGCTTGCGGCCCGATCGTGACTGGCTGCAGTTCGACTGTGCGCTGTCCTACGGCCTGTGCGAATACCAGCGCACCCTGGCGGCCCTGAAGGTCGCCGGCTGGTCGCCCAGCCGCTGCATCCCCCATGGCGGCCATCAGATGTCGCTCAACATCGCCGCCGGGTTGGGGCTAGGCGGCAATGAG